>SHBB01000134.1 GCA_004213565.1 Sandaracinaceae bacterium | reverse complement strand
CGAGCCCTCCGTGGCCCGCGCTCCCCGCGACGCCGCGGAGCTTGTGCGCGAGCCGCCGGATCTCGTCGCGCGCGTCGTCGTCCCCGCGCTCGAGTCGGTCGGCCGCCTCACGCAGCCCTTCGGCGCGCTGCGCGAAGCCCTCTCGCGTTCGCGCGTGCAGCGCCGCGAGCCTCGCCTCGAGCTCGCCCAGCTTCGGTTCTCCGCTCAACCCATCGTGATTGTTGCACGCCTCGGACGGCGCAGGCACCCTGCCACGAAGCCTCCAATGAGCGGATCCGACGATCCCCCCACTCCCCGGTCTTCCACCCTCGGGGCCCCACGCCGCACCTCGATCCCGCCCGGGATCCGCGAGGGGGTGGTGCTCGACGACGCATACCGCCTGGAGAAGTCCGTCGGCGAGGGCGCGATGGGCATGGTCTACCTCGGGCGTGACACGCGCCTCGAGCGCGACGTGGCCATCAAGTTCATCCAGCCCGAGCTGGTCCGCAGCCGGGAGGCGCACGAGCGCTTCCTGCGCGAGGCCCGGACGATGGCGCGCGTGCATCACGTCAACGTCGTCGAGATCTACGCGTACGGGGAGTACCTGGGCGCGCCGTACTTCGTGATGGAGTACGTGCCCGGCACGACCGTCGACGACTGGATGCGGCTGCACGCCCATCCCTACCTCTCGGTGGACGAGGTCATCGGGATCCTCGACCAGATCTGCCGCGGTGTCGCCGCCGTGCACGAGGCCGGCGCGGTGCACCGCGACCTCAAGCCCACGAACGTGTTGATCGGGCCCGCGTTCCGCGTCTGCGTGACCGACCTGGGCCTCGCCAAGGTCCTCGACCGGCCGCTGCGGCACGAGGACAAGGACACGGTCAGCGGCACGCCGGCCTACATGGCGCCGGAGGTCGTGCTCGGTACGCCGCTGCCGGCCGAGCTCGAGTCGCAGGTCGACGTCTACTCGCTGGGCGTGCTCGCCTTCGAGCTGTTCACCAACCGCCTCCCCTTCGAGCACGCCAACCCGACCGACATGATGCTCGCCCACGTGGACGAGCTGCCGCCCATCCCGAGCGATCTGCGTCCGGATCTCCCGGAGGCCTTCGACGACGTGATCCTCTCGGCGCTCGCGAAGGAGCCGCGGGATCGCGTCCAGGGCGCCGCGGCGTTCCGGAACGCGCTGCTCGCGGCGCGAGAGACCGCGAGCGGGAAGGCTCCCAAGCGGCGCTTCCTGATCGCCGACGACGACGACGACTTCCGGGAGCTCGTGGCGGAGACGCTGCGCTACGCGTTCCCCGAGGCGGACCTCGCGCTGTGTGAAGACGGAGACGCGGCGCTCGAGGAGGCGGAGCACAACCCCGCGTCGCTCGCCCTCGTGGACCTCGACATGCCCGGGCTCAACGGCGTCGAGCTGACCGCCGCGTTTCGCGCGACGCCCCACCTCGAGAAGATGCCCATCCTCGTGATGACGGCCACGGGCGGCGCGCCGGACTGGCGCCTGCTCCAGGGGCTCGGCGCGGACGGCTTCCTCGTCAAGCCCATCGACCCGGTGAGCCTGATCGCGCTCGTGCGCCGCACGCTCGATCAGGGCACGGACTGACGGCCCGCGCTCGCCTGCAGATGCGTGATCGCGACCGCCAGGGCGTCCGTCGCGTCGACGGCCAGCTTCTCGTGGAAGCCGAGCATCGCCGCCACCACGCGCGCCACCTGCTCCTTCTCCGCCGCGCCTCGGCCCGCGACGGTTCGCTTCACCAGCGCGGGCGGATACTCCGCGAGGTGAAGGCCCCGCTTGGCCGCGAGCAGCAGCACCGCGCCGCGCACGTGGCCGAGCTTGATCGCCGCGTTGGGGTACTTCGCGTAGAAGACGTCCTCGACCGCGAGCGCGTGCGGGCGGTGCTCCTCGATCAGCGCCTCGAGGCCGTCGTAGATGACCTCGAGACGATCCGCGAGCGGTGACTTCGCCTTCGGGCGCACCACGCCGGCCGCGACGCCGACGAGCTTGCCGCGCCGCCGCTCCGCGACGCCCCAGCCGGTGACGCGGGTCCCGGGGTCGACACCGAGGACGCGCATCAGTCGGCGTCGAGCTGCGCGAGCAGCGCCTCGTCGGGCTCGAAGTCGCTGAAGACGTTCTGCACGTCGTCGTGCTCGTCGAGCGCGTCCAGGAGCTGCAGCATCTTCTCACCGTCATCGCCGCCGAAGACCTTCGGGGTCTTGGGGATCTGCTCGAGCCCGGCCTCGCTCACGGGGACCTCCGCCGCCTCGAGCGCGCTCGAGATCGTGTCCAGATCCTCGCGCGCGGTGGTGATCACCCACCGCTCGTCTTCGGCCACCAGGTCCTCGGCGCCCGCGCCGACGGCCACCTCGAAGAGCTTGGCCTCCGTGGCCGCGCTCCGATCCAGCCGCAAGATGCCTTTCTGGTCGAAGGCCCAGCCCGCGGCGTTGGCCCCCGCGAGCTGTCCGCCGTGCATGTCGAAGATCTTCCGGATCTCCGCCGCCGCGCGGTTGCGGTTGTCGGTCACGATCTCGACCATCACCAGCGCGCCGTTCGGTCCCACGCCTTCGTAGAGCAGCTCCTCGTACTCCACGCCCTCGAGCTCGCCCGTGCCTTTCTTGATGGCGCGGTCGATGTTGTCGTTGGGCATGTTGACGGCCTTCGCCTCGTCGACGGCGCGTCGCAGGCGAGGGTTGCCGTCCACGTCACCGCCGCCGAGGCGCGCCGCGACGGTGATCTCCTTGATGATGCGCGTCCAGACCCGGCTCCGCTTGGCGTCCTGGCGACCCTTGCGGTGCTTGATCGTGGACCATTTGTTGTGGCCGCTCATGCCTGTCGGAACGTAGGTAGCGCGCCGGTGACCCGTCAACCACCGGGGCGGCAGGCGCGGTAGGCTCTCGCCCATGCGAACCCTCTGCCTCGTGTGCGTGCTCCTCCTCCCTCAGGTCGCCTTCGCCGACGTGGTCGGCCCCGAGCCCGAGAGCTGTCCGCCTGGCTCGCAGCCCGCCGTCTCGCACTCCGGGCCGTACTGCGCGCCGCTCGCCGAGTGCAGCGCCGACTCGGCGTGCGGCGAAGGCGAGGCCTGCAACCCCATCCAGCAGTGCGTCGAGACGCGCGGCTGCGGCGGGCTCATGCCGCCCGACGCGGAGCCCTGCACGCTCGAGAACGTCGTCGGACCGTGCGAGGGGGACGGGAGCTGCGCCACGGGCGAGTGCCGGACCCGCAGCGTCTGCTCGGGGGAGGTCGCGGCGGACGGAGGCTGTGGGTGTCGCGTCGGCGCGCGCCGCGGCGCCCCGCTCGGCGGGCTCGCGTTGCTGGCGCTCGGCCTCCTGGGGATCCGCCGCGTTCGGCGTTGAGGCTCGGCGTCGACGCTCGGTATTGACGGTCTGGGGTTCAGGCGGGAACCTCCGCGGCATGTTCGAGCTGCCTCCCGCCCCGAGACTCAGCGGCGCCGTCCTCCGGTCGATCGTCAAAGCGACGGGGGCCGAGCCGGTGCGCCGCACGCTCGCGACGCTCATGCGGAAGGATCTCGGCATCACCGCCGCGCTGGCCCTGCCCGCCGGAGCTCGCGACGCCCAGCCGCTGCACGCCCGGCCCCTGCGCGCGCGCGACCGCTACGAGCGGAGCGACGCGGGCCTGACGCCTCCCGAGGGCGTCGACGCGCTCCCGAGCGCGGCCGGGTGGCAGGCGCGCTACGAGAAGGGCGAGGCCCGGCCGGACGAGGTGATCGAGCGGGTCTTCGCCGAGGCGCGTCGGCTCGAGAGCGCGACGCCGACCATGCGCTGCTTCAGCGCGACCGACGAGGAGGGCGCGCTGCGCGATGCGAAGCAGAGCGCCGAGCGGTGGGCGAAGGGTGAGCCGCTCTCGCCCCTCGACGGAGTCCCGGTGCCGATCAAGGAGGAGGTCGACATCGACGGCCACGGCTACCGGCTGGGCACGGCCTTCGTCCCCCCGCGAGACGCCAGCGACGGGACCTCGGTGGCGCGCCTCCGGAAGGCGGGCGCGATCATCGTGGGGCACACGGCGATGACCGAGATGGGCATGTCACCCCTGGGCGGCAACACCCAGCGCGAGATGCCCCGCAACGTGCACGCGCGCGATCGGCTCCCGGGCGGCAGCTCCACGGGCAGCGCGGTCGCGGTCGGATCCGGGCTCGCCCCGGTCTCGCTCGGGAGCGACGGCGGCGGCTCCATCCGCATCCCCGCCTGCTTCAACGGGCTGTTCGGCATCAAGCCCACCTTCGGCCGCGTCTCTCGCGCCGGGGACGGCTTCGGCGGCACCGTCGATCACCTCGGGCCCATCGGCGCGTCGAGCCGGGACCTCGCCATCTTCCTCGAGGCGGCCTCGGGGCCCGACCCCGCGGACGAGCTGACCCACGGCACGCCCGAGATCGAGTCGGGTGAGCTGCTGCGCGCGCTCGGCCGTGGCGTGACGGGGCTGCGCGTCGGCGTGCTGCAGGGCGAGATCGACGACGCGGACCCCGCGGTCGCGAGCGCCTGTCGCGACGCGCTCGCCGTGCTGCAGCGGGAGGGCGCGATCCTGGTGGACGTGGAGCTCCCGCTCGCGAAGCACGCGGCCGGGATCGGCTACCTGACCATCGGTGTCGAGACGTACGTCTCCTTGCTCGACGCGCGCCGCGAGCACTGGTCCTCGATCGGGCCCGACCTGCAGCTGCTCTGTCGGCTGCTGTCGACCTTCGAGTCGGGCGACTACCTCGACGCGCAGTGCCTCAGGGCGGCGCTCCGCGTGCAAGCGGCCGAGCTGCTGCGCGAGGTCGACGTGCTCGCGATGCCTACGACGCGCTCGGTGGCGCCGACGGTCACCGATCTCGATCTGAAGCAAGGCTTCGCGGACACGCCCGCGCTGCAGGGCGCCTGCCGCTACGCGTTCCTCGGAAACCTCACCGGGCTCCCCGCGGGCACGGCCCCGATCGGCTACGGCGACGCGGACCTCCCGGTCGGTCTCCAGATCGTCGGGGACGCCTTCGACGAGCACTCTGTCTTGTCGGTGCTCGCCCACCTCGAGCGCCTCGGCGTCGCGTCGGTGCGCGCCCCCCGCATCCCCGCCAACCCCCTCGGATGAAGCCATGCCCACCCTCGGAACCGCCACGACGCCCTCTCGCACCAAGGTCCTCATGCTCGGCTCGGGTGAGCTCGGCAAAGAGGTGACGCTCGAGCTCCAGCGCTATGGGGTCGAGGTCGTGGCCGTCGACCGCTACGCGAACGCGCCGGCCATGCAGGTCGCGCACGCCTCGCACGTGGTCGCGATGACGGACGGCGCGGCGCTCCGGAAGATCATCGAGGAGGAGAAGCCCGACTACGTCGTCCCCGAGATCGAGGCCATCGCGACCGAGACCCTCGTCGAGCTCGAGAAGGAGGGCGTGCACGTGATCCCGACCGCGCGCGCGGCGCGGCTGACGATGGACCGGGAGGGCATCCGCCGGCTCGCGGCCGAAGAGCTCGGCCTGAAGACCTCGCCCTACCGCTTCGCGGGCACCGAGGAGGAGTACCGCGCCGCGGTGGCCGAGATCGGCCTGCCCTGCGTGGTCAAGCCGGTCATGAGCTCGAGCGGCAAGGGGCAGAGCACGCTCCGCACGCAGGAGGACGTCGAGCGGGCGTTCCGCTTCGCCAACGCGGAGGCCCGGGGCGGCGCGGGGCGCGTCATCGTCGAGGGCTTCGTCGACTTCGAGTACGAGATCACGTTGCTCACCGTGCGCCACGTGGACGGCACGAGCTTCTGCGCCCCGGTGGGCCACCGGCAGGTCGCCGGCGACTACGTCGAGAGCTGGCAGCCGCAGCCCATGAGCGAGGCGGCCCGCGCGGAGTCGGAGCGCATGGCCAGGGCGGTGACCGACTCGCTCGGCGGCCGCGGGCTCTTCGGCGTGGAGCTGTTCGTCAGAGGCGACGACGTCTGGTTCAGCGAGGTCTCCCCGCGCCCCCACGACACGGGCATGGTCACGATGATCTCCCAGGATCTGAGCGAGTTCGCTCTGCACGCGCGCGCCATCCTGGGGCTCCCGATCCCCGAGCCCCTGAGTCAGCACGGCCCCAGCGCGAGCGCGGTGATCCTCGTCGAGGGCGAGAGCGAGTCTCCGTCGTTCGAGGTCTCTCCCGCCGCGCTCGCCGAGCCCGACACGCAGCTCCGCCTCTTCGGCAAGCCGGAGGTGAAGGGCCACCGCCGCATGGGCGTGGGCCTGGCGCGCGCGGCGACGATCGAAGAGGCCCGCGCGAAGGCCAAGCGCGTCGCCGACGCGGTCACGCCCCTTCTCTAGTTCACTCGCAGACGCGCTCGGGCGTGGGGCGCTCCCAGTAGGGGCGCGCGGTGATCGTGAGGCGCGCCGCGCCCGGCCCCTCGAGGGTCCACGTGCCCGGGGCCAGCGGGGGGAGGGCGCACTCGATCGTCTCCGGCCGCCCATCGCAGACACAGTCGCCGCACTGCTCGAGGTGCAGCGCGAGCGTGCCCGGTCCGCTGGGGGTCACGCGGCAGGTCGGGGGCGCGCATCGATCGCAGCGCAGGGCGTCGACCCAGATCGTCGTGGCGCGGCCGGCCTCGACGTCGTTCGAGGCGCAGAGCCCGACGTAGGCGTCGTCCGCGGTCTCGCAGCGCGGCGCGGGGCAGGCCTCGCGGTCGGATTCGCATGCGCCTCGCGTCGGCACGAGCGCGTCGCAGTCCTCTCCCACGCACTCGCAGCCGATCACGGGCGCGCAGCTCTCGCCCGTCCACGCGAAGCCGAAGACGCGCTCCTCACCGTCGCACCGCACGGGCGACGCGTCCTGCGCTTCGCAGGCGTCCTCGACCGGCGCGCAGTCCCATCGCTCGAGGTGCATCGCCTCGCGCGCGCCCGGGCTGTCGGGCGGCGGGCGCGACATGGCGACGAAGACGGCGTCGTCGACATCCCCGTCCACCGAGACCATCGACGGGCCGCCGTAGCCCGAGTGTTGACCTTCGTGCAGCACGCGGCGAGGGCCGAGGGGTCTCCCGTCGGGATCCACCGAGAGGATCATCGCGCGGTAGGTCGGCCGCGAGCCCTGGGCCCAGAGCAGCGCGAACCCCTCCGGTCGGGCCACCACGCGCGGATACGAGGCGCTCGGCGCGCCGTCCTCGATCACGCGCTCGTGAAGCAGCCGCTCGCCGCGCTCGAAGACCCGGAGGACGAGTCGACGGGTCTCCGTCGGCCCCTCGAGCGAGAGCAGCGCGAGCCGATCCCCGCGCAGCGCCGCGGCGGTGTAGCCGGCCCCCTCGATCGGCAGGGTCGTCTCGCGGAGTACGCTTCCGTCTCTTCGAAGCGCCACGACACGCACGCCGTCTTCGAGCCCGGTCAGGCTCACGAAGCCCTCCTCGGTCGTGAGCAGCGACGCGGAGACGCCCGGGTAGTCCGCGCGCGCGAGCACGACGGGCTCACCCACGAGCTCGCCAGAGCGGTCGATGATTGCAAACATCGTGTCGACCTGCGCGGGGTCCACGTCGAAGTCGAGGCGCCTCCAGATCATCGCGTAGCGTCCGTCGGCGTACGCGAGGTCGAGGCAAGAGCCGTCTTCGGGGGCGAAGTCGCGGCGCGGCCCGAGCGGACCGTCGAGGCCCTCGACCTCGCGGAAGCGCAGCGCGCTGGGGCCGCCGGGGTCGGCGTTCCAGCAGAGCCCGAGCGCGTCTCCCGTCCACGCCGCCTCGGCCCAGCCGTGCGACTCCTCGCCCACGCGCCGAGGCTCCGTCACCTCGGTCAGCCCGAGATCGGCGTGGCTCATCACCACGACCGGGTGCCGCACGGTGTCGCTCAGGAACATGACCAGCGCGAGGCGATCCCCCGCGCGCACGAGGTCGGGGGCGCTCATCGACCCGTCGGGGTGACTGGCGACGAACAGCTCGGCCGTCGGCGCGAGCGCACAGCGTGGTGGCGGGGGCGGGCCCGCGTCGTCGGGCTCGGCGTCGGAGCGCGCGGCGTCGGGCACGCTGGCGTCCCGGGCGGCGGCCGGCGCGTCTCGACCGTGAGAGAGGTAGCAGCCGCTCAGCGCGAGGGCGGCGAGGATTGCGGGGTGCGCGCGCACGCGCCGACGACGTGCAACCGACGGGCCTCGGTCGGGCGTCGCGGCTTCGTGGCGCTGCGCGTGTGTCAGAGGGTGCCGCTCACTCGCTCGCGAGCTGCTCCCGGTACGCCATCAGGCGCTTGCGCACCTCGTCGTTCACCTCGGGATACTTCGGCGCCATCTTCTCGAGCGTCTCGACGATGATCTCCGCGACCTTCAGCCGCATGTAGGGCTTCTCGTCGGCGGGGATGGAGAACCAGGGCGCCCACGGACGGCTCGTCTGGTTCAGCGCGTCTTCGTAGGCCTCCATGTAGGAGTCCCAGTGGCCGCGCTCCGAGATGTCACCCGGGTTGAACTTCCAGTTCGACTCCGGCTCGTCGATGCGGTCGAGGAAGCGGCTGCGCTGCTCCTCCTTGCTCACGTTGAGCCAGAACTTGAGGATGACGGTGCCGCTCCGCGCGAGGTGCCGCTCGAAGGCGCGGATCGACTCGAAGCGATCCTTCCAGAGCTGCTCGAGGTCGAACTTGCCCGGGAGCTTCTGCGCCTCGAGGTACTCCGGGTGCACGCGCACGGCGAGCACCTCCTCGTAGTGGCTGCGGTTGAAGATGCCGATCCGGCCGCGCTCGGGGAGGCGGCGGTTGATGCGCCAGAGGAAGTCGTGGTCGAGCTCCTCGTCGCTCGGCTTCTTGAAGGAGTAGACCTGGCAGCCGGCCGGGTTCACGCCGCTCATCACCGCGCGGATCGTCCCGTCCTTGCCCGCCGCGTCCATCGCCTGGAAGACGAGGAGCAGCGACCACGAGTCGTCGGCGTACATCGCGCGCTGCAGGTCGCGCATCCGCTCGATGCAGTCCTTGAGCGCCTTCTTGTGCTTCTTCTTCTTGCCCTGGTCGTCCTCCGGCGGTCCCGTGTCGGTCTTGGCGACGCGGAAGCTCCCGTCGAAGTGGACGCGGTAGGGGCTGTCGATCGGCTCCAGGTATCGCTCGCTCATCGGCGCGAGGGTATCACCGCGGGGCGACTTCTCTGAGCGCCGCGATCGCGCGGTCGATCTCGTCGTCCGTGACGTACGGGGCGGGTCCGAAGCGCAGCATGCGTCCGCGCGCGTCGGTGTGGACGTCGCGCTCGCGCAGCGCGGCTACCACCCGGCTCGCGTCGTCGATCTCGACCGTGACGAACCCACCGCGGCGCGCGTCCTCGCGGGGGGTGCGCACGTCGTAGCCGTCCAGCCCCTCGATCAGTCGCGCCGTCTGGCGCAGGTAGCTCGCGCGGAGGGCCTCGACGGTCATGCCCTGCGCCTCGAAGAAGCGGATCACCGCGCGCGCGCGGTAGTGGCTGACGGGATCGTAGGTGCTGCCCGCGAACCTGTCGGCGGGCCGCGCCCCGTAGTGGACCTGGCCGTCGCGCGGGGCCGCGAGGTGCGCGAAGTCCGCGAACCAGCCCGTGTAGACCGGACGGAGCGTCGTCTCCTTCGGCACGCGGAGGAAGCACGTCGCCTCTCCCCACTGCGCGTACTTGTAGCCGCCAGAGGTCAGCCACACGCCCGCGGGGACGGTGAACGGCACGTTCATGAACGAGTGGTACGCGTCGAGCAGCATCTCCGCGCCGTGCGCGCGGGCCGCCTCGGTGGCGAGCTCGAGGTGCGGCACGATGGACGAGGTCTCGAAGAGCACGTTCGAGCACATCACGGCCGCCGTGTCGTCGCGCACCTCGGCCGCGATCCGTTCGGTGAGAGTGTCGAGCGGATCCGGATCGACCCAGGTCACCTCCAGCCCCTCCTCCGCGAGCCGCGAGAGCTGCCGGTAGAGGCTGTGGAACTCGCCCGCGGTGGTGACCACGTGCCGGCGTCGCCTCCAGTCGAGCGCGCTGAGGAAGCGCGTGACGAGCTCGTGCGTGTTCTGCCCGAGCGCGATCTCGTCCGCCTCCGCGCCGATGACCTCGGCCACGCAGCGTCGCACCGCGTCGGCCGCCTCGAACGCGCGGCCCCACTTGTCGTCGACGAGCGCCGCCGCGTCGTCGAACGCCTCGAGCATCCCCTCGCGCGCCGCGTCCGGCCACGCCTGATGCGAGTGTCCGGTCAAGAGCGCGTGGTCGTCCTTGCCGCGCAGGAAGCGGGCGTAGTGCGGGCGGAGCGCCTTGGGGTCCAGCATGCGGGGAATCTAGCAGCGCCCTGAACCAGGGGGACCGACGGAAAGCGAAAGGCCGCGCCGGGCGAGCCCAGCGCGGCCTCCGAGAGGGCGTTCGCCTCAGCGGCAGACGCCGTCGACGCAGTCCTGGCCGGCGCGGCACTCCGTGGAGCTAGAGCAGTCGCTGGTCGCCTCGTTGGTGGTGGCGCACAGGCCGTCGAGGCAGAAGGTGAGGCTCACGTCGAAGCGCGGGCACTCGTCGTTGCTCGTGCACGGCGAGCGGCAGGCGCCGTTGCGGCAGACCGAGCCCATCATGCAGTCCGCGTCGCTCGAGCAGAACGGGTTGGGCCGGTCGTCGACGCGGCAGCGGCCGAAGTAGCAGTAGTTGCCGTCGCCGCACTCCGCGTCGCCCATGCAGCCCTCGAAGCACGAGCCGTCGAGGCAGATCTCGCCCGCCCCGCATTCGGCGTTGGTGGTGCACTCGCCGGGCGGCGGCGGCTCCTCGCGACAGAAGCCCGCCTCACAGGTCTGGCCGGTGGGGCAGGGGTTGTCCATGCCGCAGCCGGTCGTGCAGCGCTCGTTCACACAGACGCGACCCTCGCCGCACTCCGTGTTGAACTGGCAGGTGTTCTCCTCGTCGCGGCACTCCCCGTCGAGGCAGACCTGACCCATCGCGCAGTCGGCGTCGGCCATGCAGGCGTTCGGCTCCTCGCGCGGGGTGCAGACGCCGTCGAGGCAGACGAGATCGCCGTCACAGTCGACGTTCGACATGCAGGTGCCCGGGTTCGGGTTGGGGTTCGGCTCGGTCGGCGCGACGCAGAACGCGTCGGCGCCTTCACCGCGACAGACCGTCCCCATGGGGCAATCGTCGTCACTCGCGCAGCCGCTGGCCGTACAGCCGAGGTCGGTGCAGCGCTCTCCCTCCGCGCACTCGAAGTCGCCGCGGCACGCGGGGCGCTCCGGCGGATCCACCTCGCGGCAGCCGACGCCGTCGCAGAAGTAGCAGCCGGAGTCATCGCAGAAATAGTCCTCGCTCGCGCAGCCGGTGAAGGCCATCAGCGCAGCAGCCAGGAAGGGAATGATCGCCAAGCGTCGATCGCTCACGGGACACCTTTCTCTCACCCCCGAGGGCGACGGGGTGAGTACGCCTGGTGTCTAACAGGATCCGTACCAAACGGCTCACCGCCATGGATCGCGCGCGATTCCCTCCGAACCGTCAACCAGCGTTCACGCCCGGGGCCGCGGCGACGTGAACGGACCGGCACAGGCGAAACCGGGTGATTCCGACGAGATCGGGTAGGATGCGCGCGGTGAGGACCTGGCTCTGCGCGCTCCTGATCGTCGGCTGCGGTGGAGGTCCACCCGTTCGCGGCCCCTCGCCGTCCGTCCGTACCTACGCCGGCGCGCTCCAGCGCGGGGACGCCGACGGAGCGTGGGCGCTGCTGGACGAGGACGCGCGCCGGGGTCGGAGCGAGGCGGAGCACGCGACGCTGATGGAGGCGAACGGGGCGGAGCTGCGGGAGCAGGGGGCAGCGCTGGCCCGCGCGGCGGGCACCGACGCGGTGGAGGCGCGCGCCCGCGTCCCGCTCCAGAGCGGCGAGACGGTGGTGCTCGTGCTCGAGGACGGCCGATGGCGCATCGACGGCGGCGTGCTCGACGCGGCCGGCCTCGGCACGCCCCTCGACGCGGTCGCCGCCTTCCGCCGCGCCCTGATGCGCCGCGACCTCGAGGGGGTCGAGCGCGTGCTCAGCCGCCAGACGCGCGCGGAGTGGGAAGAGGAGCTGCGCCGCGTGCTCGAGGCGACCGCCGACACCGACGACCTCGAGGTGGAGATCCAGGGCAACCGCGCCCGGGTGCGCACCACGGGGGGAGGCTCCATCGAGCTGGTCCGCGAGTCGGGCGAGTGGCGCGTCGTCGACGTCGTCGGGCCCTGAAACGAAGAGAGCCGAGGCCCCGAAGGACCCCGGCTCATCGAGCGATCAGCGAGCGCCGATCAGGGCGTGCACATCGAGCGGTCCCCGGGGACGCGCACGATGATCTGGCGGCGGTCCGCCTCGACCGTGTCGTCGCCGATGATGACCACCGGCACGTTGAAGATCTGATCGGAGCAGGTCGCCGGCACGAAGCCGTCGTTCTCCGCCACGATCTGGAAGCTCACCAGGCAGCCGGGCACGACGCCGGTGAACGAGTCGAGGGTCCCGTCGGGGCTCGTCGTCGGCGGCGAGCCAGGCGTCAGGCGGTCGGCCACGGCCGGCGCCGGCGAGCAGGTCGCCGGGTCGTACATGACCGGGATGCCGCGGATGAAGAAGCGGCTCTCGTCCACCGCGGTGGCCGCGTCGTCGCGCGCTTCGGTGTGCAGCGTGCTGAAGTTGACGAACGACACGAGGTCCGTGATGGCGGTAGTGATGCTCGACGCGAGGCCGGAGCCGTCGTCGTTGATCGAGTAGACCAGCGGGCAGACGTTGGTCGCGGGGAGGGGCCCGGCGCTGCCATCCGGATCCCAGGTCTCGGCCGGGCGAGAGGCGCCCATCACCCCGGTGTCGCACATGCCGCCGGTGGGCGTCTTGTAGGCGCCCGAGCGCACCGCGAAGGTGGACAGCTCCGCCCGCGCGTCCTGCGCGGCCGCGACGCCGAAGCCGCCGCCGCCGTCCGACGCGATGCCCATGACGATCGCGCCGATCGCGTCGAGGGCCGCGATGGTCGCGGGCACGCTCTTCGGGCGCTGATCCGCGGCGGCGCCGAAGCTACCCATCGCGTACGCGTCGCAGCCGTCGCCCATCACGTCGCCGCACCAGGTGGCGCGATCGGACGTGACCGTCACGTCGTCCCACCGACGATGGAACGTGTTGTCGGTCGCCATGATGATGATCGGCAGGGCGTCCATGCGGTAGCCCGCGCCGCCGATCATGCCGTGGCCGAGGGTCGGATCGAAGCCCATCGCGGGGTTGAAGGCGGGGGTCCACACGGTGCCGGTCGCCGAGCGGAAGCCGAGGCCGGTCGCCGCCTGGTAGAAGGCCTCGATCTGGCTCTCCGGTCCGTCGGAGCCGCCGTGGAGCGGCATGTCGAGTCGGTTCACGCCGGCCGTGATCGCCGTCATGTCGGTGGTCACGCGCTGCTCGAGCTCGAACGGGCGGTCCAGGCCCGCGCCGTAGCCGGCGGTGGGGAAGTCGTCGGTCCGGGCTACGCCGAACGCGGTGTCCGGGATGATCCCGCGGATGCTGCCGACCAGGCTGGTCAGCGACGTCTGCAGGTTGTTGATCTCGCCGCCCATCGAGCCGGTGGTGTCGACCAGGAAGAGCACGTCCGCCCGGCGGATCTGCGGGTCGAACTGCAGGACGTCGGTCCGAGCCATGCCGCCGGGGGGCAGGTCGAAGACGAAGTCGCCGCCGCTCGCGATGGTGTCGGCCGGATCGTTCGGGTCGGTGCCCGCCGCGATCTCCGCCGCGTCGGTGTCGCCGTCGCCGTCGGTGTCGACGAGGGTCGGATCCGTCATGTGGATCGTGACCTCGTCCGCGTCGCTCAGGCCGTCGTTGTCGCTGTCGAGGTCGCGGAAGTCGGGCAGCCCGTCGCCGTCGCTGTCGACCGGCGGGCTCATCACGTCCGCGTCGCCCGCCTCGTCGGCGTCGCTGATGCCGTCGCCGTCCGAGTCGGTGTCCATGAAGTCCGGCGTGCCGTCGCCGTCCGTGTCCCGCATCGCCGCCGCCGCCTCGTCGAAGTCGCTGATGGTGTCGCCGTCGGCGTCGATGGTCGGGCGCATGCCGCACGAGCCGTCACGGCAGGCGGTGCCGGCCATGCAGGGGATGTCGCACCCGCCGCAGTGGTTGACGTTCGACGCGATGTCGACGCAGCTGCCGCCGCAGTCGATCGTGCCGCCGCTGCAGGAGAGCGCGCAGCTGCCGCCGCTGCAGACCTCGCCGTCGGCGCAGGCCATGCCGCAGCCGCCGCAGTTCTCGGGGTCGACCGACGTGTCGACGCAGGTTCCTTCGCACTCCTCGGTGCCCAGGCCGCAGCTGCCGGCGCACGTGCCCGCGTTGCAGACCTCACCGTCGGCGCAGGCGGTGCCGCAGCCACCGCAGTTGTTCGGGTCGAAGCGCGGATCGACGCAGCTGCCGCTGCACTCGACGAGCGCGCCGCCGCAGCCGCCGGTCGGGACGCAGGTCCCTCCGGTGCAGGCCTCGTCGGCGCCGCACGCGTTGCCGCAGGCGCCGCAGTTGCTGGGGTCGAAGCGCCCGTCCACGCAGGTGCCGCCACACTCCAGCAGGGATCCGGGGCACTCCCCCATCATCATCATGCCGCCGTCCTCGTCCACGCTTCCGTCGCCCGGCGTGGTGCTCTCGCCACCACAGCCAGCCGCCGAGAACGCGAGGGCGAGGCCGCCCAGCAGGCTCAGCCAAAGCTCTCTTCTCATTGATTCCCTCCCACAGGAGCTCCCGTCACGGGAGCCGCGGCCCAGCCTACGGGCGCCGTCCCCGGACTTCGACGCCCTCCCCGTGACATCGTGCGACAGCTCACGGAATCGCTCGCCACGGATCGGTGCCTACCTCTTCGGGCGATGCACCCTTCCGAAGCCACCCGCGAGCTGCGCTGCGCCCGTTGCGGCGTCCACGTCACCACGTCCGGCGATCGCGTGTTCCCTTTCGGGGAGCAGGCGATGCTCTGCTTCGAGTGCGCGGTCGCCTGCGGCGGCGTGCACGACGAGGACGCCGAGAAGTGGACGCGCCCTCCCGACGTCACGGATGTGCTCGCGATCGAGCGCGACCCGTAGAACCCTCGGCGCGTGGACATTCATCGAGAGGCGCCGCCCGGCGCGGGCGCGTCGGCGCCGGGTTGGGCGGCCGTGCGCTTCGACGCGAGCGGTCCGCGCGAGGTGTGGATCGACGGGCACGCGCGCCTGGACGAGGCGCGACCGGTCACTCCAGAGACGCGCTTCCGATGGTTCTCGATCACGAAGCTGCTGACCGCGACGCTCGTCATGCGGGCGGCCGAGCGTGGGCTGCTCT
The DNA here is from genome assembly GCA_004213565.1 of Sandaracinaceae bacterium. Taxonomy (GTDB): domain Bacteria; phylum Myxococcota_A; class Polyangia; order Polyangiales; family Sandaracinaceae; genus JAVJQK01. The sequence continues at coordinate 3,241 of SHBB01000134.1, read as the reverse complement.
CGCTCGACGACCGCCTCGCCGACCACGCGCTCTCGCCGACGCCTTCGCCGACCCTGCGCCAGCTCCTGTCGCACGCGGGGGGGATCGCGGTGCCGAGCCCGATCCGCTGGGCCCATCCTCCGGGCGCGCGGCGCCGCGACGGTGTGACGCTGACGCGCGAGCTGCTCAGCCGACATCCTCACGCCGAGGGCATCGGGCGAGCGCGCTACACGAACCTCGGCTACCTGCTCCTCGCGCGGGTGCTGGAAGGGGTCGAGGGCGCGCCCTTCGAGGACGGCGCGCGCGCGCTTCTGGACGCGCTCTCCCTGGAGGAGACCACCTTCTCGCCGGGGGACGCTGCGCTGGGGCACGAGAAGCTCGCGTCGCTGCGCAGCGCGGTGATGAGCGTGCTGTTCCTTCCGCGCACGCCTCGCCTCATCGCCTACGCGGAGCGTGGCTGGATCGGCCTCGTCCCCTACGAGATCGAGGGCGCGGCCTACGGAGGGCTCGTCGGCTCCATCCTGGATCTGACGCGCTTCGGCCAGGTCTTCCTCCGCGACGGTGACGGAGTCCTACGGCCCGAGAGCGTGCGGGAGATGCTGGAGCCGCACGGGACCGGGCCCGAGGGCACCTTCGGCCTCGGCTTCTGGCACGACGGCGCGTGGCGCGGCCACGGTGGCTGGGCGGGCGGCTACCGGAGCGAGCTGTGGATCGAGCCCGAGCGAGGCGTCGGCGTCGCGGCCCTCGCGAACGCCGGAGACGCGACGCTCGCCCGCGTCGTCGATCGGCTCAAGTCAGTTTAGGTTCCCCATGTCACCCCGAGCGCCGCGAGCTCGGCTTCGGCCGCCTCCGCCCAGCCTCGGTTCGCCTTGGGTGACGCGGGCGAGGGGTGGAGGACGCGGCCGATGCGGGGGCCGTCGTCGCCCAGGATGGTGCGCGCGCGGTCCTCGGCGAACTTGCCAACGCCGATCACCAGCTCGGGGGAGAGCGCGTCGATCGAGGCGCGGACGGCGGCGTCGCAGACGGTGAAGAGCGCCTCTCGCTCTTCCTTCGGGAGCTTCTCGGGGACGCGGTTGCGCCCGCTCTCTTCCATGAAGACGAGGGGGCAGTAGTTGAGGACGAAGAAGCGCGCGAAGAAGGCGTCGGCGCTCCCGAAGCGGTCTCGCGCCCAGCCCCACAGGCGGCTGCCGCTGACCTCGCTCCGCGGGGAGTCGAGGCCGACGATCTGGCGCTTGGGGTGCTCCTCCGGCGGCTTGCCGACCTCGCCCTCGATGCCCATCCACTCGCGCACGAAGGTCGGGTCGCCGAACGGGACGCCCGTCTGCGCCATGCCGAACGGACCGGGGTTCATGCCGAGGAGCACGATCTCCTTCTTCCCCTCGCCGTAGCGCTTCAGGAACGCCTCGTGCGGCGCGCGCGCGTACGTCAGCGGGTTGTAGACGTGGGCGACCGGCGCGGCGAAGTCGAGCGCGTCGACCCCCTCGGCGAGCGTCCGGCTGATCTCGATCAGGCGCATGGCCCTCCCTTAGCACGCCCGCGCGTGACGTTGATGCAACTCGGTTGCATCCGATATTCGACTGTGCTCAGCTCCGAACCATGAGCTTTCGACACATCATCGTGGCGGGCGCGCTCCTCGGCGCCGTCGGCTGTGGCCAGGGCACGGGCGAGGCGACCGTGCTCCTCGAGGCCGAGGACACCATCACCGGCGGCATCCCCGCGGGCAGCTCCGGCGAGGCGATCCAGGACGGCTGGTCGGTGACGTTCGACGACTACGTCGTGGTCATCGGGGACGTCGATCTCCACCTCGCGACCGACGAGACGGTCGAGGCGGAGGCGAGCGAGCTGTTCGCGGTGGATCTCGTCGACGTGTCGGAGAGCGGCCTCGCGCTGTGGGACTTCGAGGGCCTCGAGACCGGGCGCTGGGAGCTCTTTTACCGGGTCGGCGGCGCGGCCGACGGCGCGATGCGTGACCCCAGCGTGACCGAGGCGCAGTTCTCGGAGATGCAGGCCGGCGACTGGACCTACCTGGTGGCCGGCACGATCGACCAGGACGGCGGCCAGTCCTGCCCGCCCGCGTCGGTCGGGGCGGAGCTGCGCGCCGACGCCACGCCGAACGGGAGCGTGAACGCGGGCGGCGACGCTTGCTACGACGCGTCGTCGGTCCGCTTCCGCTGGGGTGTGACGGCCGAGACGAGCTACGGGCCGTGCGAGATCGACGAGGTCCCCGGCTTCGCGGTCACGGCCGGCACGGTCAGCACCGTCGCGCTGACGATCCACGGCGACCACATCTTCTTCAACGGCTTCCCCGAGGGCGGCGAGGGCGGCGTGCAGCGCCTCGCGCAGTGGCTCGCCGACAGCGACCTGAACCTCGACGGCGAGGTCACCCGCGAAGAGCTCGAGCAGATCGCGCCGAGCGATCTCCCGGAGCTCGACGACCGCTACCAGCTCGGCGGCGCGCCGATCCCGATCGACGCGAGCATGTGGGCCTATGTCACCGCCCAGCTCAAGACGCAGGGCCACTTCCAGGGCGAAGGCGAGTGCCCCGTGGACGGCGTCGCGCACGAGCACTGAGAGCCCGAGCAAGGAACGCGGCTCAGCCGAGCTGCGCTAGCACCTCGCGCGTCAGCGCGCGGCTGTAGTCGTGGAGCTTCCAGTGGCCGGGCGACCAGCCGACCAGGAAGCGGACGAAGTCGGCCCAGGCGAGGGGATAGAGCGCGCGCCACTCGGCCTCGAGCGCGTCGACGTCGACCTCTCGCCCGCTGAGCGCCTCGCGGAGGTGCCCGAAGTACGCGTCGAGGTGCGCGTCCTGGCTCGCCTCGAGCTCGCCCGCGTCCAGACAGCTGCTCAGAAGGTAGGCGACGTCCTTCATGCCGCAGCCGCCGCCCACGTACTGGAAGTCGACGGCCGCCACCGCGCTCGAGTCCGGGCGGAAGCAGAAGTTCGCGAGCTTGGCGTCGCCGTGCACGAAGGTCGAGAAGCGCGCCGCGTTGAGTCGCGCGTCGATGCGCGCCGCCGCGTCTCGCAGCGCGTCGTCGTCGATCACCGCCAGCTCGTCGGGGCGCGTCGCGAGGTGCCAGTACGTGCCCACCTCCCAGAGCCCCTCGGGCTCGGCGCCGAGGAAGGTCGCGTGGAACCCCGCGAGCCAGGCCAGGCAGCGATCGATCTCCGCGTCGTTCACCTCCGTGCGTCGCGCCGAGAACCCCGCCGCGTCGAGATCCTCGAGCAAGAAGCAGAAGCCACCCTGCGTCTCCTCGGCGGCCGT
>SHBB01000133.1 GCA_004213565.1 Sandaracinaceae bacterium | reverse complement strand
ATCTCGTCGAGCGGGCTCTTCTCGACCGTCTCGGCGGTGTTCTCGGCGGGCTCTCGTGCGTCGTTCTTCATCGGGTGCTCCATCGTGATGCGCGCGTCATCGGCGCGTCAGCCCACAGGTTTCGGGGAGTCGGGTGAGACGGGACGCCGGTCGGGGCCGCTGGCGTCCAGGCCGCCAGCGCTCCCAGTGCCCCCAGACGATCGCCTCCGCGTCGGGCAGCGTCACCCGCGCCGCGGAGGGGTCGAAGCGCTCGGGCGGTCCCGCCGCGCCGTCGCCGCGATCGAGCGCACCGACGGCGAGCGCGAGCAGCTCCGCCTCGAGCCGCTCGCTCGGCAGCTCCCCACAGAAGGCCGCGTAGCCGCGCCCGAGGCCGAGCGGGCTCGCTTCACCGAAGGGGTCGTTCACGGTGCCGTAGAGGTCCGTGCCGCCGGCCACGCCGAGGGGGCTCTCGGTGAGGTAGCTGCCGACCTCGGGGTCGTAGACGCGGAGCCACGAATGCTGGAGCCGCGTGTCCGGGTCTTCGTAGTGCCCGCCGAAGCGCCAGGGGCAGGTGACGTTCTCGACGTCCATCGAGGCGGTGCCGAAGACGTCGATCTCGCCCTTCCAGGCCACGTTGCCCTTCGCGTCGGTCAGCTCGGTGGGGATCCCCGCTGGGTCGGTCAGGACGCCGTGCGTGGACGAGCTGGAGATGCGCCCGACGAGCCGGCCCTCCTCCCAGATCCAGCTGACGACCTCGCCGCCTTCGATCTCGTGGAGCAAGCTCAGCCCATCCCAGACGTACTCGGTCTCGCGCACTGGCTCCCAGACCGGCTCGTCGAGGCCCTCGATCTCGACCCGCTTCTCACGGCGGCGCGCGACGCGTCGACCGAGGCCGTCGTAGTCGTAGGCGATGCGCTCGTCGTCCGAGAGCCACACCGAGACGAGCCGCCCCGCGCCGTCCCAGCGGTACCGGGTCTCGTCGCCCATCGCGTTCTTCTTCGAGACGCGTCGCCCCTCGCCGTCGTAGCCGTACTCGGTCCCGTAGCTCTCGACGACGCGCAGGCCCTCATAGCGGAGGTCGCTCATCGCCGGGTCCCGGAACACGCGGCCGACCTCGTCGAGCGCGCGCGAGAGCGGCCCGACCTGCACGAGCCGACCACGCGCGTCGTGGTGATGCGTCGCCCCCGCGCGCCGGACGAGCTTCGACTCGCCACGCCAGGCGAAGTCCATCGAATCGAGCGCGCGGTCTCCGAAGAACACGCCGCGCTCGGTGGGCCGCCCGAGCCCGTCGCGCTGCCAGCGCAGGGACAGCCCGCCGGGCAGGTGCCGCCGGGTCTCCCGCCCCAGCGCGTCTCGCTCGAAGCGCAGCTCGAGCGTCTGGTCGCCCTGGGTGGCGATGATCTGCGTGGCGCGTCCGTGGAGATCGCGCTCGACCCGGACCTTCAGCCCCAGGCTCGAGTCCAGCGCGGTGCGCGCGCCGCGCGGATCGTACGTGGAGGTCAGGACGTGCTGTCCCGCGCGCTCCTCGGCCAGGCGCCCCTCCCCGTCGTGCGCGAGCTGGAGCACCCGGTCGGCGTCCTGCGCCCGGCTCAGCTTGCCGCCCGGCGTCCACGCGAAGCGCTGGAACGTGCCGTCGCCGTGCTCGAGCTCGACCGGCCGCGCCGCGCGGTCCCGCTTCACCTCGGTGCGCGAGGCCCCTCGCATCGCGCGGCGCACCTTGCCGTCGTGATCCCGAAGCGCGTGCCGCTTCTCCTCCGAGAAGCCGCTCTCCTCGATCACGCGCCCGGCCGCGTCGCGCACCAGCTCCCAGAAGTCGAACGCCTCCGACTCGACCATCTTCACGCGGCCCTCGGCGTCATGGTGCAAGCGCGCCCCCACCTCGCCCTGCGCCACCTGCGTCAGCCGCCCGAAGTCGTCGCGCACGAGGTGCACGTCCTCGGCCCCGTCGTGGAGCCGCGTCACACGCCCCTCCGTGTCCGACTCGAGGGTGCGCCGCACGCCCTCGGGGAGCATCAGGTCGGAGACACGTCCGTCGGGCGCGTAGCGGACGGTCGTGATCTGCCCGAGCTCGTCGGTGACGTCGACCGGCCGCCCGAGCGCGTCGCGCGACGCGTAGCGCGTACCCGCCGAGGACGTGATCGACGCGATGGCCTGGCTCTGTGGATCGCGCTCGATCGCCAGCCGCGTTTCGCCCGGCAGCAGGAGCGAGCGGAGCGGCCCCTCGCCGTCGTAGTCGTAGATCACGCTCGCGCCCTCGCGGTCGACCGCGGCGCTCAGCCGCCCGAGGTGGTCCCAGGAGCGCTTCAGCGCGTGCCCGTCCGCGTCGGTCTCCTTCACCAGCCGCCCGAGCGCGTCGTGCTCGAGCCCGACCGAGCCCGCGTCCGGCGCGCTGACGTCCGCGAGGTGATAGGCCGCGTCGTAGAGGAACGTCGTCTCTCCGCTCTTCGTGGTCTGCGACGCGAGCAGCCCGGAGGTCTCGTCGTAGACCCGCGTCGTCTCGTTCGCGAAGCGGTCCAGCACGCGATCGATCTGGAAGGTCGGCGTGACCCGCGCGGAGAACGAGCTCCCCCTCGCGTCCACGATCCCGACCACGCGCTCGTCCTCGCTCCAGAGGTACTCGCGCTCCTTGTCGTCTTCGCCCCAGCGCTCCCCCACGCAGCGCGCTCGCGCGCCCTGTCCGTCGTAGGTGAAGCGCCGCACGAGCCCGTTGGGCAGCTTCTGCTCGGTCAACAGCCGCGCCTGGTAGCGATACGTGGCCGCGCGGTTGCGCCCATCGACCGCCTCACGGAGCTGCCCCGAGACGTCGATCTCGTAGCGCGCCGCGACCACGAGGTCGCCGCCGTCCCGCGTCGGCGCGAAGACCCGCGTCAGCCGCCCGCGCTCATCGTGCTCGAAGCGGACGTGCCGCCCACCCGGGAGTATCAGGCGGTCGAGCCGCCCATGGGTGTCGTAGCGCACGTCGAGCGCGCCGCCGTCCGGCCCCCAGATCCGGCTGAGCCGCGCCTTCGGGGCGCCGACGCTCACGCTCTCGGCGATCTTCGTGAACGCGTAGCGCCGCCCCTCGTCCGTGCGGACCTCGAACGCGTCCGAGGCCACGCGCAGCACCGTCACGCCGACGTTCGGGTGGTGCACGCTCGCGCCGATGCCGAGCTCTCCGCCTGGCACGGGCACCCCGATCTCGCGCCCGTCCTCCATGCGGTAGAGGATCCACCCGTCCTGCTCCCACACCGCCTGCTCGAGGCAGTGCGTCCACCCGAGCCCCAGCGCGCCCGCGCGCCACGCCATCGACGACGAATAGAAGCGGCGGAACGCGAACGGGACCGGCCCGGCGAGCTCCCAGTCGGTCTCCTTCAGCAGCAGCCGCCCCGCGACCGGGTCGACGTCGCCGAGCCCGACCGCGTCGGCGTGCGCCGTCTGGTCGCGCTCCCGCCGCGGTCGATCCTCGGGCAGCAGCGCGCCCATGATCTCGACGTAGCCCGGCTCACCGGGGCGGCGCCGCTGCGGGCGCACGTCCAACTTGCCCTCGGCCTCGGCCTTCTTGATCTTCTGGTAGATCGGCTCCGGCGTCTCGAAGGGGATGGGGTGCCCGTCGACCCAGAGCGTGATCGGGATGTCTCCGTGGATCCCCGGGAAGAACGCGCGCGGCATGTCCTCGCGGATCCCCGCCCAGGTGATCTCCACCTTCTCCTCGTGCGGAGTGATCACCACGTGGAGGATCTTCGCCTCCACCTGCTGCCGGTCCCCCTCGACCTCGATCTCCATCTTCGGAAACCGCGGGATGGCGAACGTCATCCGCTCCCGCTCCGGGTGCATGCCCACCACCTCGATCGGCGTGCCCTCCCTCAGATCGGAAAAGGTCATCCCGAGCGACGCCTCCTGGTAGTAGACGGGCGGAATCGGCTTGCCCGTCCCGATGTCTCCCGCGATGTCGCGCCACATCTCCGGCACGAACCCGCGCCGCACCTCCTCGAGCAGCTCCGAGTCGGGGACCGGGAACCAGGGCTTCGCGCCGATGTAGTAGCCCCGCGGGAACATCGCCGGGTAGTGCCAGTCGAGGAACCAGGGCAGCGGCTGGCGGTACCAGAGCGCCGGGTCCTTGACGATCAAATTGTCGGCGGTGAGCAGATGATCCGGGTCCTCGAGGTTCGGCAGCTCCACCCCGTCGATGGGCGAATCGACGACGAGGTATCCCTTGCCGGACTGATTGCGCGGATAGACGCCCGGGTGGTCGCCACGCAGTCGGAGCAGGTCCCAGAAGGACCTCGGGGGAGGCACGGGGACTCTGTCATCCACCCCGCCGTAAGCGCGGGTGTAGTGCAGATCCATCTCGAGGAACTCACTCGGTTCCCCCAGGCGCGGCCGTCCCGTTCTCGTCCATTCGATGGTGCGGTCGCCGAACACTTCGAGCCGCTTGCTCGCCTGGCCGACCCGCACTTGCACCCGGTGTCGCCGGGCGGGCCGTCCTCCGGGAGCGAATGCGCGCGCCCGCAAGGCGATGTCCGAGACGGACTTGAATGGCCAGTAGTCGGAGCCCGGCGGCCAGCCGACTGCGTCCTCGGAGCGGATGTCATGAGCCAACTCGGAATCGATTCTATGGCCATCGAAGGCGAAGGCTCGCTTCGCGGTTCCCCATGCACGCTGCGGAAGGCCCATGGCGGGTGAGACCCACACGATGCCGTCGTTTGTCGGGCGAGTAGTCATAGCAGGGGCAGGTCATCCCAGCCGGTGCCCTCGGAGATGGGACTCGACCAGCCTCGGTTCGAGCCATGGACATCTGTCCCTGGCCCAGCGTCCTTCAAGTCGGCATGCGCACCATAGCTGCCCACGCCCCCCGAATCCTCCATCGTCCAACGTGCTGGCTGCCCGTCAGCCCCAGGGTGCCGAGTAAAGCTCCGTCCGCCATGCACATTCGCTCCGTCGGGACCGAGCCGTCCGGCCCCTCCGAACTGAACATCGTGCGAATCACCGTCCCGGCTAATCCCCACACCCACCTCGAAGAGGTGTCCTCCAACAGGCTTGTACTCGAAGCCGACGTCACCGCGATACCCTCCCCACTCCTGAAACGCGAGACCCACGAGCGCGCCCGCGAGCGCACCGAGGTCGGGCATGACAGAAACATCCGCGAGCCCGTAGGTTCCTGGCGAGAACTCTACGGCGCCCTGCCCTCCAGCGGCGGCCTTCAAAGTAGCGAACACCATGGAGACCAGAGTGTCGACCCAGCCCATGATGAGGTCAGCCAAGTGCATACCCACGAGCAAACTGTTGAGCCACACCGCGGAGCCCGTCCCGCTGCTAGGGGACGGAATGTCCCCGCAAACGAGTAGTGGGGTGGGCACGATCGCACTCGGATCAATCATCGTCATGCACGCGACGGCCGCTCCGTTCGCCTTTACTTCGCCGGCTTTGAACTTTGCTTTTCTAGACGAACTTATCAGATGAACCGGCATCAGTAGGTCCACCGGGGGGTCGACCGATAGATGAAAGATCATCGGACCGCAGTCATGCTTCTCTAGGCCGAACCACACATGGTTGTGGTAAACGCTGCTAGTCAGTTTGTTCGCGCCTAGTAGAAAGCCAGGTGGCCACAGTATGGGGACTGGAGCCTCTACCGAGAGGGAGAGAGGCTTGGGTATGAGGAACGGCGGGCTGGCCGTCAGAAGTAGGTGGTTATGAACCGCCGGCTGGGCACCGACATAGTCGAGAAATGCCGTGATATCCCATACCACCGATACGTGATTGCCGAATCTCATCCCTATGCTCCATCTACTGCAGCTGTAGCCGCACGCTGCGATCCCAGGACTCGTCTTCCAGCACGAACCCGGTCCAGTGACGGTACGTGATCGTGAAGAGTGACTCGTCAGGCAGGATCGTCATGACCTGCGCTCGCAATACCCCGTGCCCGGTTCGCGGACCCAACTCGTAGTCGAACACGGGAACTAGGTTCGGGATCGCGAAATCGAGGGAGCCGCCTGGGGAACACCCCGTCAAGCGCAGTCTCGTCCCCAGGATTTCGCTGCCGAACCGGAGCGCGGGGTGAGCGAACCACAAGCCTTCCCTCGCGGGGACTTCATCGCGGGGGAAGGGCCTATCCGGTGCCGCGTTCAGGCGCACTCCCCTGGCTTCGGCGGCGAGCTTCATCCGTAGACCGAGCTGAAGAGGCATCGGTGCCCAGCACTCAGGAACCACTTGGTCTGCGGGGTCGTAGTCGGCTGCTCCGAACGGCTCGACGTTCGGCAGGGTCTGATCAAGCGCGACGCGCGGGAAGCCCACCGCGCACCCGGTTTGCTCCGCCAAGCCTCGAACTGATTCTCCGGGATCGAAGCCACGGCCCTCGGAGTTCAGTGCGTAGTGAATCGGCATGGAGGTTGACTCGTCGACGTAGACCTCAGCAGTACCACCGAAGGCGCGCGCCCAGCTGAGCTCCATCTGAGTGAAAGGCCGCGGTGGCTCCACTAGCAGTTCGCCGTTCGCTCCCCGCCGCCAGGTGCGGTCGCCTATCACTCGGAGATATCGTTCGGTACCTCCGAGCGATAGGGCTACGGTCATCTCAGGGGTGGGTGCACCCCTGGGAGCGTACGCGCTCCCGAGAAGGCAGACTTCGAGTCCGTCTGAACGCGGAGGTACGACATCTCGGGGAAAGAACCCGGCTCGGGCGGGCTCCTCATCTCGCAGGACGGGGTAGGGGGCGTCGGTTTCGAGCTGAACTTCCTGCTTGTCCACGCGAAACGTTGCCTTCGCTACCAATGTGAGCGAACGACGCGGGCGCCCACTAGGAGAAAGTCCATGGTCGGATACGACGGCTTCCGCAGCGAGTGCGGTCTGGTTTACCAACTCCATGGCGTCAGCACTTTATCTTGACCTGGCTGGCGGCGTCGATCTCGGTGACGCCGGATGTCGCCGCTATCTTGATCGTGCCGCCGTGGATCTCGATTCCGTCGGGCTTGATGCTCAGAACAGAGGTCCCCACCCTGAGTGTGATCTCGTTCTCAGCGGTGATCTCGACCTTGTCGCCGGCCTGCATCGTCGTCGATGCGTCCGAACTGGTGACGAGTTTCTTGAGTGTATGAACGTCGATGTTGTCCTCAGCCCTGAGCTTGAGGTGACCGTCCGCCTTGGCGTCGTACCAGACCTTACCGTCGCCCGACTTGATCTGGACGCGACCCGGGGTCGACAGGTAGCCATACTCATTCAGTTCGAGATGGGTCCCGCCGCCCTGCCTCACCATGAAGCGCTTCTTGGTGTCGATGTCCCACCTTCCCTCGGCGATGGAGGTGGTCTTGTTTCCCGCGGTCACGAGCAGGTCGTCCTTGCCACCATCGACCTGTGTCTCGCGGTCTTCTCTGACCCAGAGCTTGTCGTTGCCGCCGTCCGGCCCGATCTGAGTCGTTCGGTTCCCCGTGATCGTGTTCTTCTCGTCGACGTCGACCGTCTTCTCGCGGTTGTTGTGAACCGTGAGCGTCTGATCGTTCCCGATGGTCTCGGTCTGGTCGTGATCCACCGTGTTGGTCTGGTCGACCTTCACGTGCGTCGTGTGGCAGTGGTCGACGACCTCGTCGTAGTCCTTCTCGGCGTGGACATAGATCTGCTCGGAGCCCTTCTTGTCCTCGAACTTGAGCTCGTTGTAGCCATCGCCGCCTTGCGAGCTGTTCGTCTTCCAGCCGCTGACCGTCTTGTTGGCGGGCAGCTCGTAGGGGACGGGGTTGTCGCCGTTGTAGAGGCAGCCCGTGATGACCGGACGATCGGGGTCGCCGCCGAGGAAGCTGACGATGACCTCCATGCCGATCCGCGGGATCCAGATGGCGCCCCAGCCGGTGCCGGCCCACTGCTGCATGACGCGGATCCAGGCGCTCGAGCGCTCGTTCCGCTCGCCCAGGCGGTCCCAATGGAACTGCACCTTCACCCGCCCGTGCTGGTCGGTGTGGATCTCCTCTGAGCTCGGCCCCACCACGGTCGCCGTCTCGGGCCCCGGCATGGTCGGACGGGTGGGCGCTGGCGGGCGATAGGGCATGTCCGCCGGGATCAGCTCGAGGGTCGCGTGGAAGCCGCCGGCCGCCGCGCCGGGCTGACCGCTGCCGCTGACTCGCGTGATCAGGTAGCGCCCGTCGTGGGTGTCGGCGCCGACGAGCTCGAAGATGTGGCCGGGCTTGGCCTCGATGACCGTCGTCTGGACGGACCAGTGCGCCCGCGCCAGATCGAGGCGCTCGGTCTGGTGCTGACCATGCCGCGAGGCGGTGTGCGCCTGGTACCGCCCGTTGCCTTCGTCGTACTCGTGGTGGCGCACGTTGTGGAAGTGCTCGTGCACCTCGAGCGCCGGGCCGGCGTGCTCGCCGCGGCCCTCGTGCCGCTGTTCGATGGGACTCCGGGGGGCGGTCCAGTCGTAGCCCGTGCTGTGCGCGTCGGTCGGACCCATCCAGCGCTGCCGCTGCATGTGGAACGCGGCTTCGCGACCGACCGCAGCGTTCTCCTGGTGCGTGTACTGTACCTGCCCGTCGGCGTCCTCGAGGATGTTCGGGCGGTTGTCGTTCGAGTCGCACAGGACGAGGACCTCGTGATCCTCGGAGTCGTGGTCGAAGTACCACCAGATACCCTCCTCATCCATCAGCCTGGACAGGAAGCCCCAGTGCGTCTCGCGGTGCTGCACCATGTACTCGTGCACCGGGTACTGCTCGGTCAGCTCCACGCGCAGCTCTCGCTGGCGATCGCCCAGCATCTCGTGCAGGACCTCCTTCACGAGGCGCGGCACGTTCATGTCCTGGTAGACCCGGGAGTCCATGCCCTGCGTCATCATCCACGCGGCGGGCACGATCTCGAGGTGGATGAGCTGCTCGTCGCGGCCATGGTCGACCGACGCGCGCCGCACGATGCCGCGGAGCGAGCGCTGGTGCTCCTCGCGCTCGATGTTCACGTGCACGTCCTTGGCGAACAGCTCCGTCTCCTCGAGGAAGCTGTCGCGCGCCACCGCCGCCTCGACGCTGATGACCGGCAGCTCGCCGATGGCGTCCTCGTAGTGCAGCGAGCGCACGTTCCAGGTGACGTCGGTGCCGTCGACGTCGAGGTGATAGTGCACCGTGTGCGCCTCGCCCTGGAGCTGCTCGGCCAGGCTCTGGACACCCTCGACGACCTGGCCGAGCCCGCGCGCGACCTGCCCCACGCCCGCCATCACGGCCTGCGCCTCGCCTTCGGGCACGACGTAGCGCGCCGCGTCTGCGAGGCCTCCGACGCCGCTGCCCAGGTCGCCGAAGTCGCCCGACTTCAGGCCCTTGCCCAGCTTGTCGAGGCCCTGGACGCCCTTGGCGACGGTCTCACCGACCTTCGCGCCCGTCTCGAGGCCCTCGCGCCAGTCCTCGGCGGTGTGGTCGGTCTCTTCGTCGTGACCGTCGTCGCCGTGCCCGTCGCCGTCATGCTCCTCTTCCTCCGGGATCATGTTGGCGATGCCCTCGGCGACGCCCGCCAGGCCCTCCGTACTCTCGGAGATGCCGTGGGCCGGCCCATGCTCGTCGTCGCCGCCGCCGCCGCCGCCTCCGTGGCCGCCGCCGCCGCCATGGCCGCCGCCGCCCCCGTGTCCACCGTGGTCCGTCATCGCCGCTCCCCGTGCTGCTTCGAAAATCGTCGCACGCCGCTCTCCTCGTCCTCCCCCGGACGCGGTTGCGTGCCGCGGCCAACTTTTTCTCATGGATCGGCGGCTGGACTCCAGTCGGGCCGAAAAGCCAGCTCCAGCTCCGCTGCGCCCGGCGCGCCCGGGGACGGCGGTCGCCACGCGAAGATCGCCGCCTGGACGCACCGAATCATCTCGGGATGCGCGAGCGTGGAATGTCCCTGGCGGATCGACCGAACGGCGCCCGCAGCGTCGACTCTCAATCGAAGTCGAAGGGTGCCCGCGGGCGCTCGCGGCGTGCGCTCGTGACACGCGCGCAGCTGCTCGGCGTGAGCCGTGAACGAATCGCGGACCCAGGCCTCGTCGAGCGCGCCCTCCACGCCGACGGACACCAGCGCGACCTCCGAGCGGCGGGTTGGGTGGGCGTTCGCGGCGCGGGCGTACGAGCCGGGTCTCAGATCACCGACGCACAGCGCGCTCCGATCGGGCAACGCCTCGAGGTTCCTCAGCGCTCCAGCGGGCACGAGCGACGGTGCGTCGAACCCGGTCGCGGCCGCGACTCCCACGGCGTTGGCCCAGCGTCGGTAGGAGACGGCTGGGCCCAGGTCGAAGGAGAGGGCGTGATCTTCCGGGCGCTGCTGCCGCTGGTCGAGGAGCGCATCACGGAGGGCTCTCGCGTCGTCCGCGGGGATGAGGGCGCCTTCGCTGGTTCTGACTGAATCTTCTTCGCCGAGCTCGAGCCAGACGTGGACCGCGGCGGGGTCCGGGGGGCCGAGGGCCTCTGGCGAAAACCGCGCGATGCCGCCTCGTTCCCCGTCGCGCGAGACCACGAGGCGCACCGTCGCGCCGGCTTCCACGAGCGAGCGAGTGAACGCGAGGACCTCCGCCGCGGACCGTGCGGGGGGCGCCACGAGGTCCACGAGCGGACGAGGCCCCGACCCTGCCAGCGCGACTCGAGGACCCGAGAACAGAGGTCGCCCGTCGAGGGCGGCAGAACGAGGGCCGAGGCGAACGACCGCGTCGGCGGTTCGGAGCGCTGCTCGCTCCTCGGCGGCCTCGGCGAGAACGACCAGCTTCTCGCCATCCGCCGCGGCCGAGGGGGTGGCCGACGTGCAACCCAACGCGAGCGCGGCGCTCACCGCCACCGCCATGATGAGCGAGGCCTGCGGCTCATCTCGACGTGTCTCTGTCATGCTCTCTTCGTGACGCTGGGGGAGAACGTCGCGGAGCTCCTTTGCAGTGCGCAAGTGTCGCGCATCAATTTTCACTGCGGTCCGACACGCGTCTGGGGAGCAGGATACCGCCACATCGCGGCCGCCATCCAGCGGCGCCCGACCAGCGGAGCCGTCGGGCACCAGCACCGCGTACAGGTGGAGTCCAACGCGCATCTCGCGGCGCTGGGGTGCGGAAACTACAACGAGAATCTCGGGCCCAACTCCGTCAACAAGATGATGCTGCCGTTGTCGATGATGCGGTCAGTACAGGACCGCGGGGTCGCGGTGCACGAAGCCACGCACGCGCTGCAGGACTGGAACGGCCGCCCCATGAGCCAGGCGGATTCGGAGTGCGCCGCCTACATCGCGCACATGATGTACGGGTTCCTCGCCACGGGTGGTGAGCTCCCCCTCGAGGTCGATGGACAGCTCGACATGCAAGCTCTCGCGGTGTTTCAGGAGAGCTGGACCGTCGCGCGCCGGCTCGCGACGGAGAGAGGAGCTTACATCGTCACGGATCGGGAGCAGCGATCCATCGAGGCGGCGCTGCGCGCGTTCAGGCCCTATCGCGGGGCCGACCGCGTCCGCGTCGTTTACAACGGAATTTGACGCGTAGGCGCGCTTCTCGGGGGCGGCGTGCGCTGCGTCGGGCGTAGGCTCCACGCGACGTTCTCGCTCTCGGCCTGCGACACGGCGGCTCATCCGGACGCGTCGACGATGGCGCCGCCTGACGCCTCGACCGAGCGTTGCGTCCATGCGGCGCTGCCGGCCACCGCGGGCGCGGGAGGCACCGGGCGCGGGAGGCACCGGCGCGGGAGGCACCGCGGAGTGCCGCTGGTCGTGACCGCTACGGCATCGCGGGCGAGCTCAGCCCCCGAGCGCGGGATCCGACGCGAGCACGCGGCCGTCCTCCATCAGCGTCCCGGGCAGCTCGAGTCCCTGGGCCAGCGCGACGAGCCCGTCGTGCAGCTCGCTGCGGTCGACGCGGAGACGCGCGATCGTCATGCGACGGCGCTCGCGGGTGAGCCGGACCTTCACCGCGCGCGCGGTCTCGCGGGCGAGGCGGATGTAGCGGAGCGCGATCGCGCCGCCGAGGAACGCCAGCGTGGCCACGAGCACGCCGGCCATGATGGGCGTGTCGGGGATGCCGCCGTAGAGGTCGTGCGCGAACGCGTGGGCCACACCCGCCGCGACGCCGATCCCGATCCAGGTCAGGGGGAAGAGCGCCGCGCCGACGAGCACCTTGATGGACGCCTCGTCCTTCTTGCGCTTGGCCGCCGCGCGCGTGACGAGCCAGAGCAGGAGGGCCGGCGGCGCGTTGGCGATGACGCCGAAGATCAGGATGGGCGGGAAGAGGAAGTAGACGAGCAAGACCTGCAGGCCGAGCAGGACGCCGAGCCAGGGGTTCAACAGCGGCGGCCCGCGATCGAGCTCGTGGTCCTCCATCTCGAGCGCACGCAGGTCCCGGTCGTACTCGCGGACGCGATCGCGCAGCGCGACGACCTCCTCGGGGTGTGACTCGAGCCGCTGGTAGTAGCCGCTCCAGATGCGAGAGAAGGCGCGCGTCTTCTCCTCCATGGTGGGCTTCTCGAGCTCGCTGTCCGTGCGGCTCGCGCGCTCCGCGCGGACGATCTTGCGCGCGCGGTGCATGAGGTGGTGGATGTCCCACGACTCCGTCGCGTGCACGACCTCGCGCAGCACGTGGTCGACGGCGTCGGTCAGCGCGCGCTGCCGCTCGCGGGTGAGCTCCTCGGGCTCGTCCGGGTCGGGGGTCACGTCGAGCCCGTCGGGTAGCGCCAGCGGCGGGTGGTAGGTGACGAGCACGCTCGAGCGGAAGAGGCGCTTCTCGTCGTAGTGCAGGCCGACCGGGACGATGACCGGCGGCGGCGCGCCGTCCGGCATGAGCTCGCGCGCCCGGTAGTAGAACCGCGCCACCCCGGTCTTGAGGGCCAGCAGGTGGGGCTCGTCGTGGCTGTCGCCCTCGGGGAACAGGCAGCTGAACGAGCCCTGCGCGACGCGATCCGCGAGCGCGTCGAGGCTCTTCGCGTTGGCCTCGCGGCGCGCGGACTCGTCGAGCTTCTTCGTGTCCATCGCGCGGTAGATCGGCACCGTGCCGATGGCGCGCATGAGGTGGCCGAGCACGGGCACTCCGAACAGGCCGTGCCGCGCGCCGAAGACCACCTGCCGCGGGAAGGTCTCGAAGATGAGCGCGGGATCGATCATCCCGTTCGGATGCCAGCTGACGAGGATGCCGCCGCCGCCCTCGGGCACGTGCTCGGTGCCCGTCACCTCCACGCGCCGGAAGAAGAAGCGCAAGAGGAGGTGAGCGAGCTTCACCACCCAGTCGTAGGCGCGCGGTCGCACGCGCCGAGTATCACCGCTCGCCGGTGGCCGGGTCGAGCGATCGCTCAGCGACGCGGTCCGCGGCGACCGCGGTTGTTGCGGCGACCTCCGCCACCACGCCCGCCACCGCCACCGCCACCGCCACCGCCACGTCGCGATCCGCCTCCGCCGCCGCGTCGGGCGCCGCCGTTCGAGCCGCCGCGCGCCTCGAGATCGGTGACCGGCGGGGGCGGCTGGCTCGCGGGGTAGTGGTGCTGCTCGACGCGGTCGAGATGCTGTCCGATCAGGCGCTCGATGTCGACGAGGTAGGGGCGCTCCTCCTGCTCACAGAAGGAGAGCGCGATGCCCGACGCCCCGGCGCGCGCGGTGCGGCCGATGCGGTGCACGTAGGTCTCGGGCACGTTGGGCAGGTCGAAGTTGATCACGTGCGTGATGCCCTCGACGTCGATGCCGCGCGCCGCGATGTCGGTCGCGACGAGCACGTTGAGGTCGCCCGTGCGGAAGCCGTCGAGCGCGCGCGTGCGGGCGCCCTGGGACTTGTTGCCGTGGATGGCGGCGGCGCGGATGCCGGCCTGGTCGAGCTGCTTCACGACGCGGTTCGCGCCGTGCTTGGTGCGCGTGAACACGAGCGTGTGCTCGACCTGCTCTTCGCGCAGGAGGTCGACGAGCAGCCGGCGCTTGTCCGCCTTGTCGACGAAGTAGATGCGCTGGTCGACCTTGTCCGCCGTCGACGAGACGGGCGCGACCGCGACGCTGACCGGGTCGTGCAGCAGCTCCTGGGTGAGCGCGCGGATGGGCGGCGGCATCGTCGCCGAGAAGAAGAGCGTCTGGCGCTTCTTCGGGAGCTTCGCGATCACGCGCTTCACGTCGGGCAGGAAGCCCATGTCGAGCATGCGGTCGGCCTCGTCGAGCACGAAGATCTCGATGTCCGTCAGGTCCACGAACCCGCGGTTCATCAAGTCGAGCAGACGGCCGGGGGTGGCGACGAGGGTGTCCACGCCGCGCTTCAGCTCGGCGATCTGCGGCTTCTCGTTCACGCCACCGAAGATCACGGTGTGCCAGAGCTCGAGGTACTTGCCGTAGGTCGTGAGGCTCTCGGCGATCTGCGCGGCGAGCTCGCGGGTCGGCGTGAGGATCAGCGCCCGCAGCGCGGTCTCGTCGTCCGCGATGGAGTCGAGCCGCTGCAGCAGCGGCAGGCCGAACGCGGCGGTCTTGCCGGTGCCGGTCTGGGCACAGCCGAGCACGTCACGGCCAGCGAGGGCGGGGGGGATCGCCTCACGCTGAATCGGAGTAGGCTCCTCGTAGCCGGTCTTCTTCAGCGCGCGGAGCAAAGGTGGGCTGAGCCCGAGATCGTCGAACGTCACGCCGCTAGTTCGCACGATCCACGGAGAGCGCAAGCGTCGGTCGCGCTTTTCGCCATTCCGCCTCGCGATGTGTCGTCCGCCCCGGGGGCTCAGATGGCCGCGATGGCGCTCTTCGGGATGGGGACGCGATGGCCGGGCGCCGGCTCGCTGTCGGTGTCGATCGAGGCCGAGCGCGGCCGCCTGGCGCCCATCAGCGGGCGGGCGGGTGTGGCCTCGCATGCCGCAGCGACGTGGAGGCGCGCCGGAGTGGACGGAAGCCGCGAAGGCGGAACGTCGGGGAGCCTCGGAGGCGCGAGCCCCGGTTGTGCTGGCAAAGCGCGCGGCGACCGCGTATCTCTTGGCCTGATGTCCGTCCGGCGGAGCGACACCTACCTGCTGGACCGCGGGGGACAGGTCCTCGCGGGGCGCTACCGCGTCACGGAGCTGCTGGGTGTCGGGGCGATGGGCTCGGTGTGGATCGCCGAGCAGCTCGCGCTCAAGCGGCAGGTGGTCGTGAAGTTCCACGAGGAGGGCTTCGTCGGGAACAACTCCGACGTGGCCTACGAGCGCTTCCGGCGTGAGGCGCGGACGCTCGCGTCGGTCCAGCACCGGAACGTCACGGAGCTGTTCGAGGCCGGGAAGACGCCCGAAGCCGAGCCCTACCTGATCATGGAGCGACTCCGGGGGCGCACCCTCGCGGCCCGCATGCGCAGCGAGCGGCTCCTGCCCGTGGACGACGCGTTCGGGATCGCTGCCGAGATCGCGAGCGGGCTCGAGGCCGTGCACGCGGCGGGGGTCCTGCACCGCGACATCAAGCCCGAGAACATCTACCTCCACGACGCGGGCGAAGAAGACGGGATCATCCCGAAGCTCATCGACTTCGGTCTCGCGCGCCCCGAGACCGGCAAGCGCCTGACGATGGGCAACAAGGCGGTGGGGACGCCCGGGTACATGGCGCCCGAGCAGGCGCGTGGGACGAAGAACCTCGACGGGCGCGTCGACCTCTACGCGCTCGGCGTCACCCTCTACGAGATGTTGACCGGGAACCTGCCGTCGCAGGGGGAGACGATGGTCGACCTCATGATCTGGACGGCGACGGAAGAGCCGATCCCGATCACCGACTACCGGCCCGACCTGAGCGGGCCGCTCGCGGACGTCGTCATGAGGTGCATCGCGAGAGAGATCGGGTCGCGGTACCCCGACGCGAAGACGATGCGACGCGCGCTGGAGGGCGCGATCTCGATCCAGCGAGCCGCGGGCGTGGCGGACACCGCGCCGGGGGACCCGGACGAGCGAGGCCGGCGAGCGCGGGCGGAGACCGAGGAGCGCAGCTCGATCGATCCTCGCCGGCGCGCCACCAGCCCGCGTCCCAGCGAGGCTCCGGAGGAGCTGTCGGACGCCGATCTGAAGTCGATCAGACCGCCGCCGATTCCGCGCGGGATCCTGCCTCCGAAGAAGGACTGAGCTGGCGGCGAAAGCGCGCGAGGGCCTCGAGCGGGACCTGGCGCACCGCCCCTGCGTAGGCGTAGAAGCCCGAGGGCGGGATGTTCGTCGCGAGGTAGGAGTCGTTGGGCCAGGTGCCGTCTGCCTCCTGGCGCGCGAGCAAGTAGTCGACGGCGCGTCGCGCGGTGGGCGTGTCGTGGAGACCGACGTCGACGAGGGCCGACAGGACGAGGCCGGTGCACGCGGGAGTGCTCGGACCCACCCCGGCCGCGTCGAGGTCGAGGTAGCTCTCGGTGCCCTCGCCGAAGCCGCCGTCCTCGTTCTGACGGCCGCACGTCCAGTCGATGGCGCGCGCGACCCAGGCCTGGCTGGGATCGACGCCGACGCGGGCCAGCGCGCTGAGCACGTAGGCCGTCGACGGCAGGTAGTTGCACACCCAGCGCCCCCACCAGCATCCGGGCGCGGTCTGCGTCTCCTGCAGGAATCGGAGGCCCGCCGCGACCTCGGGCGCGTCGGCGCCGGCGCCGAACGAGGCGAGGCCGTGGAGCACGCGCGCGGTCAGATCCTCGGTGCTGGGATCGCCGAGCTCCGCGGGTGGACGCAGGAAGGCTCGTATCGCCGCGACGGGATCGTCGGGCGGCAGGTCGGGGGGCGGGTCGAAGAGCGTGCCCGGAGGACGGTGACCCGGCAGGTTCCAGACGAACGCGGCCCATCCCCCGTCGGGGTTCTGCATGTCGCGCAGCCAGTGGCGTGCGTGCCTGACGGCCTGGTGGACGCGTGGGCGGAGCGGGGCGGGGAGCCCGGCGTCGGCGCACACACCGAGCGCGCTCAGCACGATCCCGGCGTCGTCGCAGTCGGCCATCGTCTCGTTGCCGGTCTGGAACGGCCAGCCGCCCGTGCGCAGCGCTCCGGGGCGGCGGTTGTTGGGCAGCGGCTGGGGCGTCTGGAGCTGTCGATCGAGGAGCCACTCGACGGCCCGGACCACACGAGGGTCGTTGGCGGGCGTGCCCGCGAGCACGAGCGCGCGGGCGCCGAACGCGGTGGACCACACGTCGCTCGAGAACACGTCGAACCAGACTCCGTCCGCGTCCTCGACGCGGCGAGACTCGAGCCAGCGCTCGGCGCGCGTGACGCGTGGATCGTCCGGCGAGAGCCCCGCCGCGAGGAGGGCCGGCACGGCGATCGCGGTCTGCACCGTGTTCGAGTTCCAGCTGCCGTCTGCGTTCTGATAGAGCGTCATCAGATCGACCGCGCGGCGCGCGGCGCGTCGTTCGAGCCAGGAGAGCGGCTCGTCGCGCAGGCGCTTGGCGACGAGCGACAGCTGAAGCGCGCCGATGACGATCCCGAAGTGGAAGCGCTCGGCCATGGCGTCGACCACCGTGTCGCTGAGGCACCAGACGAGCGGCGGGCACGGCAGCCGCTCGGGTGGCAGGAGGCTGGCGAGGGCGACGAAGAGCGCGCCCACGTCGCCGCGCCGCATCTCGTCGAGGAGCGCGTCGACTCCGCCGTGCGCGTCGACCCAGCGCATGGCGCGGTCGGCGGCGGTGCGCTCGCCCCCTATCGAGAGCGCCGCGGCGCACTGTGCGGTGACGGAGAGGGCGCCGTGTGGGGCGAAGGGGTAGGGCGCGAACGAGCCGTCCGGGCGCTGCCGGGTGAGGAGCCAGCGTGCGCCGGCGGCGCGGTCGGAGTCGTCGAGCAGGTTGGCGTGAGCGAGCGCGACGAGCACGTTCGCGGTGCTCGAGGGGCCGACGTCGCTGCGGTCGTCCCACGAGCCGTCTTCGCGCTGCGAATCCCAGAGCACACGTGACGCGCGCGCGATGGCGTCGTCTACGGTCGCTTCCCGTTCCCCCATCAGCGCTTTGTGGGCGATCGAGGGGCCGCTTGTAAAGCGCGGCGGCGCCCCGTATGGATCGAACGGGGAGGGCAGGGTGCCGCGCGACGTACTCGAGACCGACGACAGCGCCTGGCCGATCGTGGTCCATCGCACGGTGGGGATCCCGAGCGAGGCGCAGGTCGACCGTTTCATCGCGCGTGCCACCGAGCACCTCGGTCGCGGTGAGCCCTACGTCGTCATCTTCGACAACGCGATGGCGGGGCGCGCGACGTCCTACATGCGGGGGCGCGCCACTGCCTGGCTCGAGGAGCACGGCGAGGCGCTCGGGAAGCGCTGCCTCGGGACGGCGCTGG
The DNA here is from genome assembly GCA_004213565.1 of Sandaracinaceae bacterium. Taxonomy (GTDB): domain Bacteria; phylum Myxococcota_A; class Polyangia; order Polyangiales; family Sandaracinaceae; genus JAVJQK01. Next base: position 266 of record SHBB01000133.1, on the reverse strand, counting down.
TGTTCCGCAACGCGGCGCTGCGCTTCGTGATGAGCGCCGTGATGCTCGTCGTCCGGCACCCGGTGCCGATCCGCGTGTGCCGCTCCATGGACGAAGCGCGGGCCTGGTCGGAGGAGCAGCTGGCGGAAGCTCGACGGATGGTCGTCTAGCAGTGTCCGGCAAAGATGACTGCGCGCGCCTCGCCGGCGGGACAGCGCGCCCAGCGCGCCAGTCGCTCCTCCGAAATGCTTCAGCATTTCGTCGTCGGCCCGGCGCGCTGGACACGC
>SHBB01000132.1 GCA_004213565.1 Sandaracinaceae bacterium | reverse complement strand
CGGCACCGTCGACCGGCGCGTCCACCGCCTCGACGCGAGCCTGCGGCCGGTGTTCGCGACGGAGCTCTCGGACGGCACCGCGAGCACGCTGGCGCTCACGGCGCGCGGCGCGCTGGCGGTCTCGAGCGGCCGCATCCTCGCGCTCCTCTCGCCGACGGGCGCGCTCGTGCGACAGGTGAGCCTCGGGGGGCGGGCGAGCGCGCCGCCTTCGATCGCCGATGACGGAACCATCTGGGTCCCGACCGTCGAGGGCGTGCTCCACGCGATCGAGCCCGGCGGTCGCGTCCGCTCACGCACCGACATGGGCAGCCGCCACTACGACGGCGCGTCGCCCGCGATCGGGCGCGACGGCGCGGTGCGCGTGCCCACGATGAGCGAGGGCGTGGTCTGCGTGGGCGCCGGTGGGACGGAGCGCTGGCGCTTCCCCAGCTCGGCCGGCTTCAACGCGCCGGCGGCCATCGACGCGCGCGACACCACCCTCGTGATGGATCGCGGCGGGCGCCTCTACGCCATCGACGCGACCGGGGTGGAGCGATGGCGCGTGGTGCTCGGGACCTACTCGTTTCAGGCGCCGGTGCTGGGCGCCGACGGCACGCTCTACGTCGTCACCGAGACGGGCGCCCTGCACGCCTACCGGTGAGCGCTCACGCGACCTGACGGGTCGCCGAGGGGAGGCCGAGCACGACGAACGCGGTCGGTCCGGGCTGACGGCCCCAGCTGGAGCGAAGCAGGCGGGCCAGCTCGGCCGGGGGCGCTTCGGCGACGGTCCCGCCGAGGGGGTCGAGCGCCATCGCGCGGACGAAGCCGCGCAGCTCCTTGAAGTCCGCGTCGCGCGTGAGGACGCCGGGCGTGGCGAAGGCGAGGGCGGCGCCGCCCGAGAGGCGGAGGATCTCCGTGCGCACGTCGAGGCCGAGCGCGTCGAGGGAGTCGCAGGCCGGCTCGAAGGGGCTCATGCCCTCGACGGGGTCCCAGTGGAGCACCGCCGGGAGGCTCACGTTGAGCAGCTCGACGATGCGGCCGTAGGGGCCGACGCGGGCCACCGCGAGTCCGACGCCCGCCGCGCGCGGGCCGAGCGCCACGCGGAGGATCCGCGCGGTCTGCACGGGGTCGGCGCATTCGTCGGCCGCGAGGCGCATGGCCTCGATCACGTCCGGGCCGTCGGACGACCCGTCGGGCACGGAGATGAGCGTGATCGTCGTCCACCCGAGCCGGTCCGTCGTGACGTGCCAGCTGGCGCCGTCGTCGAGCACGGTCCCCGAGATGCGGAGGTCTCCATGTTCCAGGCTCTGCTCGGGCCAGCCGCGGTCGTCTCCCGACCAACTCCGAACGGGGAATCCGATACTGCTTCGTTCGCTCATGTGACGAATGCTTTGCAAGCACCGTGCACATCTTGCGAAGTCCCATCGTGAGGCGCACGAGACGCGCTCGACCCACAATTCACGATCGATGTGTCGCGTGAAGAGACAGGGGCCTCGCGATCGCGCGTCCCCGCCTTCGAACATGACGCGGATGTCCCACTGCAAGAACGAAGCATCCGGTTTCGGATCTGAATTCTCCTGCGACCGGAACCGCGGATTTGCGATCCCGGATCTCCGTTTGCGGATCATCACCACGTCGGGCTAAGCCCCTTCCCGATGGAGACGGATGAGCTGGACTACGAACTGCCGGAGTCGCTCATCGCCCAGCGACCGGCCGAGGATCGGGACGCGGCGCGTCTGCTCCTGGTCCGCCGCGGCGACGGCGCACCGGTCCATCACCACGTCCGCGACCTCCCCTCGCTGCTCCGTCCCGCGCTCTTCGTGGTGAACGACACGCGGGTGATCCCCGCGCGGCTCTTCGGACGCAAGGAGAGCGGCGGCAAGGTCGAGCTGCTCCTCGTCCAACGACACGGGCTGCCCGGCATCGAGGAGACCTGGATGGCCATGGGGCGCGCGTCGAAGCCGATCCGGGCGGGCGCGCACATCCAGGTCGACGGAGGGTTGCGCGTGCTGGTGGAGGAGAAGCTCGAGGGGGGACGCCTCCGGCTCCGGCTGACGAGCGACCGCCCCGTGGCCGAGGTCCTCGAGGCCGTCGGCCACGTGCCCCTCCCTCCTTACGTGCGACGCGACGACGAGGACTCGGATCGGGAGCGCTACCAGACGGTCTTCGCGCGCGAGGACGGAGCGGTGGCCGCGCCGACCGCGGGCCTGCACTTCACGGAGCGTCTGCTCACCGCGCTCGAGGCGGCCGGACACCAGCGCGTCGCGGTCACGCTCCACGTCGGGCCCGGCACCTTCCGGCCCGTCAGCGCCGCGCGGCTCGAGGACCACGACATGCACGAGGAGCGCTACGTCGTGCCGCAGGCGACGGTCGAGGCCATCGCCGCGGCCAAGCGCGACGGTCGGCCCGTGGTGGCGGTGGGCACGACGGTGGTGCGCACCCTCGAGTCGGCGGCCCGGCCCGACGGAAGCGTCGCGGCGGGGCCGGGCGAGACCGCACTGCTGATCCAGCCCCCGTACGCGTTCCGTGTGGTCGACGCGCTGATGACGAACTTCCACCTGCCGCGCTCGACCTTGCTCGCGCTGGTGATGGCGTTCGGCGGCGTCGAGCCGCTCCGCGCCGCCTACGCCGAGGCGGTGGCGGCGCGCTACCGCTTCTTCAGCTACGGAGACGCGATGCTGATCGCCGGCGAAGACGCTCTGACGCACGAGGGCCACGCGTGACCCTGCCCACCGACGGATTCGCCTTCGACGAGCTGGCTCGGGACGGCGACGCGCGCCGCGGGCGCTTCACGACGCCGCGGGCGACCGTGGAGACCCCGGCCTTCATGCCCGTGGGCACGCAGGCCACCGTGAAGGCCACGACGCCCGAAGAGCTCGAGCGGACCGGCGCGCGCCTGATCCTCGCCAACACCTATCACCTCTGGCTGCGGCCCGGGGCCGAGCGGATCGCGAAGCTCGGCGGGGTGCAGCGGTTCATGGCGTGGCCCCACGCCTTGCTGACCGACAGCGGCGGCTTCCAGGTCTTCTCGCTCACCCACATGAACCAGATCGACGACGACGGGGTGACCTTCCGCTCCCACCTCGACGGCGCGAAGCTGCGGCTGACGCCCGAGGAGTCGATGCGCGTGCAGGGGCTGCTCGGCTCGGACGTCGCGATGCTCTTCGACGAGTGCCCTCCCGGCGGGGCCCCCCGCGAGGTCGTGGAGCGCGCGATGCGACGCACGACGGCCTGGGCGCGGCGCTCGCTCGCGGTGCCCGCGCCAGAGGGGCAAGCCCGCTTCGGGATCGTGCAGGGCGGCACGCACGTGGACCTGCGTCTCTCTCATCTCGAGGACATCGCCTCGCTCGCGGTCGACGGCGTCGCGCTCGGGGGCTTCTCGGTCGGCGAGCCGATCGAGGAGATGGTGCGGGTGCTGGGCGAGGTGACCCCGAAGCTCCCGACCGATCGCCCGCGCTACCTGATGGGGGTCGGCACGCCGTTCGATCTCCTCGCGGCCATCGGGACGGGGGTCGATCTGTTCGACTGCGTGCTGCCGACCCGGAACGCGCGCAACGGGCAAGCGCTGACCTGGACGGGGCGGGTGAACCTCCGCCAGGCGCGCCACAAGGAGGACGAGCGCGCGCTCGATCCGGGCTGCGAGTGCCCCACCTGCCGCACCTTCAGCCGCGCCTACCTCCACCACCTCGTGCGCACCAAGGAGATGCTGGCGCCGCGCCTCGTGACGCAGCACAACTTGTGGTTCTATCAGGATCTCACCCGCGGCGCGCGCGCGGCCATCGAGCGAGGGCGCTACGCCGCCTGGTCCGACGAGGTGGCGACGCGCATGCGCGAGGGGGACGAGATCGGCAGCCCCGACCCGAACCAGCGCGAGTGGCGGGCGAACCGCACCTGAGGCGTAGCAGCCGGTCGAAGTACCGAGCCCGAAGGATCTCGGGGCGCGACTTCGCCGGCCTGCTACATCCTCCCCATGGATGCCATGGAGCTGCTCCGCACGCGCGCCTCGAACGGCAAGCTCGACGCGCCCGCGCCCGACGAGGCCACGCTGAACGAGATCCTCGAGGCGGCCCTCCGCGCGCCCGATCACGCGGCGCTGCGGCCGTGGAGGATCCTGGTCCTGCGGGGCGAGGCCCGGGAGGCGCTCGGGGAGGTGTTCGCGCGGGCGGCGCTGGCGCGAGAGCCGGGTCTGGACGAGGAGAAGCTGGCGCGCATCCGACGCAAGCCGCTCCGGGCCCCGCTGCTGCTCGTGGTCGCCGCGACCCCGGTCGCGCACCCCAAGGCGCCGGAGATCGAGCAGGTCCTGAGCGCGGGCGCGCTGGCCCACGGGATCCTGCTCGGGCTCCAGGCGAAGGGGTACGCCGGGATGTGGCGGACGGGCGCGCCCGCCTACGACCCCCAGGTGAAGGAGGCGCTCGGGCTGCGCGGCGAGGACCACATCGTGGCCTTCCTCTATGCGGGCACGCCGACCACGCCCGCGCCCGAGATGGCGAGACCCACCGTCGCGACCCACGTCGAGCTCTGGCGCGGTTGAAGGCTCGGCGGCTGTGCAAATCGGGCACAGTGGCTGGGGATCGATGTCCCCGGCAGCCGCCGATCTGGCTGAAAACGGGGGCTTGGCGGGCCCGTCCGGGCGCTGGTAGGGCTCTTGCGTGAGCCTCGCGCGTGCGCTGTCTGCAGAGCCCAGATGATTCCGGTACCATCGGACACGTGAGGCGACGGGACCGGTTCGAAGCGCTGCTCGCCGACGAGGCCGGGCTGACGACCGTGGAGTACATCATCGTGCTCTGCCTCATCGCCGTGGTCGGCTTCGCCATCTGGAAGCAGTTCGGCCAGACCGTCGAGTACAAGGCCAAGGGCGCCACGAACGTGGTGAGCGACCTGCCGACGGAGTCGTCCGAATGAAGGTCGCGAGTCCAGGGGGAACGATGTTTCGCAAGCTGCTGACGCTCGCCGCCATCGCGGGGCTGACCTCGTGCACGCCGGGCTCGTCCGGCCCGCCCGCCGAGGACGACCCCGAGGTCGAGGTCGAGATCCTGCGTGAGATCCAGCTGACCCAGAACGCCAGGCTCCCCGAGTCGCGGGACGGCAGCCTGGTCGACGTGGAGGTGTTCGAGGACCGGCTGGTCTTCATCTACGAAGGCACGCCGAAGCTCGCCCTCGAGTCGGGCCACGTCGTCTCCGGCGTGCTGCACGGCGGCTACTTGCGGCGGCTCGTCGAGCGGCGCGAGCTGTCGCCCGAGCGCATCGAGTGGACCACCGAGCACGCGGAGCTGGGCGAGCTGATCGGCGACGGCCACTTCATCGTGCACATGCGGCCGGGCGACGGGGACGACAGCTTCGTGCTCCGCACCGGCGACGGCGACGTGGGCGCGTCCACCGAGCCGCTCGACAGCGGCTGGAGCCTGCTCACGCCCGAGGTGCGGAACATCAGCTGCGGCGGCGGGCGCACCGGCACCGTCACCTTCGATCCCCGCTTCGACATGGACGCCGACGCGGACATCGAGATCGACCTCCGCTGGAGCTTCGGCCGCTTCTACATTCCGCGGGGCGAGCTGCACTACGCGCGCTTCGAGCTGATGGGCTCGATCGCCCCCGGGATCACCATCGAGACGAGCGAGAGCACGGCCGTCTCGTGTGCCTGGAGCCTGACGAGCTTCCTCCGCGAGCGCGGCGTGGGCGTGCCGAAGCGCGAGTGGGTCACCACCTTCCCGGTGGGCCCGGTGCCGGTCGCCGTCACCCACACCATCGAGCCGAGCTTCGACATCACGGTGGGCGGGTCGGTCGAGACCGGGGCGTCCACGATGTCCGCCGACGTGACCCTCGGCTTCCGCGCGGGCGCGGTCTACGACCGGGAGGGCGGCTGGCGCGGCATCTGGGATCCGCAGCGCAGCGGCAGCGTGAGCCTGACCGCGAGCGAGCCGGGCACCTTGACCGTGACGGCCGGCGCGGGCGGCGCCGTGGGCTACCTCGCCAAGCTCTACGACACGGCGGGCCCCGGCGTGAGCCTCGGGCCGTCGATGACGGGCAACTTCCGGGTCCTGCCCGACCGCTGCACCTGGGAGGCCGACGCGAGCGCGGGGCTGGGCGTGACGGTCCGGGCGAAGCTCGACATCCCGGCCTTCGACTACACGCTCGCCGAGTACAGCCACAGCGAGAACCTCGTCAGCGCGCAGATCGCGATGTCGATGGGGACCTTCCCGTGGTGTGAGGACGGGGGCACCCCCGACGGCGGGATGCCGATGGGCGACGGCGGCGGGCCGAGCGACCCGTGCGAGGCGGCGGGCGCCACCTGCCAGACCTGCAACGAGACCGCGGGCTGCGGCTTCTGCGCGACCACGGGGACGTGCATGAGCGACGCGCGCGCCACCGAGTGCGGGAGCGACCTCGACTGGCAGGACGGGCCGAGCGAGTGTGAGCCGTGCACCGGCTACGGCAGCTGCGGGGCCTGCGTGGGCGACGCCTTCTGCGGCTGGTGCGCGTCGGCGGGCCGCTGCATGACGGCCGAGAGCGGCGGCGCGCCGCCCGAGCCCTGCGACGACTGGCAGTACAGCATCACGCCGGCGATGTGTCGCTGACCCAGCGATCTCGCCCGGCCGCCTTGGCGGCATAGAGGGCCGCGTCGGCGCGCGCGAGCAGCGCGTCGTCGAGCGGGCCCACCGCGACGCCGACCGACGTGGTCACGTCGACCGAGCCGCCTTCGACCTCGACCGGCGCTCCTCGCACGGCCTCGCACGCGCTCTGTGCCACGCGATGCGCGACGGCGTCTCCCGCGCCCTTGAGGATCACCAGGATCTCCTCGCCGCCGACGCGGGCCACCAGATCGCCCTGACGCACGAGGGGGCTGAGCCGCCGCGCGACCTCTCGCAGGACGGCGTCACCCGCGGCGTGGCCATGCGTGTCGTTGATCCGCTTGAAGTGGTCGAGGTCGAGGGCGAGCACGCTCGCGAGGCGCCCGGCCTCTTCCAGCTGGAACAGCTCGAGGGCTCTGCGGTTGGCGAGGCCGGTGAGCGGATCCCGCTCGGTCTCGTCGGCGAGGGCGCGGATGGCGCGCTGCTGGGTGGCGAGGGTGACCACCAACCATCCGGCGCCCACGTAGCCGACCACGGTGCTCACCGCGTTCGACACCAGCTGCGCGTCCTCACCCACCGTGAAGGTCACGCGGGCGAGCGAGAGCGGATCGCCGACGGGCCCGAAGAAGATGCGCGCGGCCGAGCAGACGAGCGCGAGCAGGAGCAGCTCCGCGCGAGGCAGCCGCATGGCGGCCATCACGATCGGCACGAAATACAGGACCGGCAGCCCCACCGGGGTCGCGATCAGCGCGTCGAGCCCGATGACCACGGCGGCGCCGAGCCACGCGATCAGTCGTGTTCGTTTCCGCAGGGGGGAGGGCGGCATCGGCGCAGCTTATCGCTATGCTCCGCGCCATGGCGCGCGCAGACGAGGGGCTGAAGAGCGAGGGGCTTCAACGGGCGCTCGAGGGCGCGCTGAGGGGCGAGCGGCGGCGGCTCGACGCGCTGCTCTCGCGCCACGGAGGCCTCCCTGGGCCCAACCCGAACGTGAAGCTGGGCGCCGCCTTCGGGGAGGCGCTCGCGGCGGAGGACCCGGGCCGCGCGCTCCGGCTCGCGCTCGATCTGGCGCGGCACCAGACCGACGGCGAGAGCTCCGACACCTTCCTCCCGGTCGCGGGGGTGTTCGGCCTGTGCGCCCTCGCGCGCCGCCTCGACCGCGAGCCTCGCGACGTCGACGGAGCGCTCCTGTCGCTCGCGGGCGACGAGCGCGCGGGGGTGCGCATCGGCACCACGCAGGCGCTCGCCGCGATGGCCGCGAGGGGAGGCGCGGACGCGCTCGTGAAGCGGGCCGAGGGCTGGCTCTTCGCGGAGGATCGAGAGGAGCGCTACGCCGCCGCGGCCACCGCCCTGGACGCCATCACCGACCCTCACTCCATCGCGGAGGCCACCGACCGCCAGGCCGTGCTGAGCTACCTCGACGGCGTGATCCGCGAGGTCGTCGAGGCGCCCCGCTCCGCCGAGCGCTCCCCGTCCCGTCGCCGCCTGCTCGCGGCCCTGCGCGACGCCCTCGTCCGCGTCGTCCCCGCCTACGCCGACGCCCCTGCCTGGCTCGAGGCCCACTGCGCCGAGGCGAAGCACGAGGATCTGCGGGTCCTCATCGACGACGTCCTGGGCCGCCTCCGCACCGCCAAGCTCGGCCACGCCGAGCTCGTCGCCATGCACGACGCCCTCGCCTCGAGCGCCAAGCCCCCCCGCGACCCCACGCGCACCAACGAAGAAGCCCGAGGCCGCGGCCGCAAGCGCCGCCGCCGCAAGTAGCCCCGTCCGAGGACAGAGGGACGGTGTTTACTTGTGACCGGAAAGTTTGCGTACCCCGAATTGAGGATGTGTTCGGTGGCTATCTGAGTTGACAGGAAGTCAACAAGTAAACACCGTCCCCAGGTCCGGGTCGAGGGGTTCCCATTTCAGGGGAGGTCTGGGTCCGGCGCGGCGCGGGCGGCTTGCTCGGGGGGCTCTCCAGCTTCGTCGACGCGGCGGTTGAGCTCGCGCATGAGGTCGTCGTCGATGGCGCCCTCGAGGGCTCGGAGCCGCTCGATGAGGGCAGGGTGGGCGCGGGCGAAGGCGCCGTTCGCGACGAGGATCGCGTCGTACGGGGGGATGGCGCCGCGGTCGTCCTCGAGGACCCGCAGGTCGTACGCCGCGATGCGGCCGTCGGTGGTGTAGGCGCCGATGACGTCGACCTGCCGCGCGTCGATCGCCTCGTACAGCAAGGTCGGGTCCATGGTGCGCTCCTCGGCGAAGGAGAGGCCGTACGTGTCTTCCAGGCTGCGCCACTCTCCGCGACCGAAGAGCTCGTAGTCACCTGCCACCGTGAGCCGGGGGCTGAGCGGGGCCAGCTCGCTGATGCGCGTGACGGGAGGGCCGCCGTCCGCGGGGGCGCGCACGGCGAGCGCGTAGGCGTTCTCGAAGCCGAGCCGCGCCACGATCTCCACGTCGTGCGCGTCGCGCAGCCACGCCTCCACCGCGGCGCTCAGCTCGGCGCGCGGCGTCCGGTCCTCGCGCCCCATCATGGAGGTCCAGACGGTGCCCGTGTACTCCACGTAGAGGTCGAGGTCCCCGGCCACGAGCGCGTCGAACGCGACGTTCGACCCGAGCGAGCGCATCACGCGCGTCTCCGTGCGCGCCCGCCGGGCGACGATCTCCGCCAACACGTATTGCTCGGTGAAGGGCTTGGCGCCGATGCGCACCGGACGCGCGCCCGAGCCCACCGAGAGCAGGGGCGCGACGAGGGCGTAGAGGCACAGCGCGCCGAGGATTGTCGCGGCGGGCGCCCAGAGGACACGGGTCCGCGTGCGCGCGCCGCGCTCCACGGCGCGGATCAGCCCGTCGAGCGCGAGCGCCAGCGCCGCCGACGCGAGGCAGCCGGCGAGCACCGCGCCGTGATCCCGGGTCTGCAGGCCGCCGAAGATGAGGTCCCCGAGGCTCGACGCGCCCACGGGCGTCGCGAGAGTCGCCATGCCCACCGTCCACACCGTGGCCGTGCGCAGCCCCGCGACGATCACGGGCATCGCCAGCGGGAGCTCCACGAGCCGCAGCTTCTGCCCCGGCGTCATGCCCACGCCCAGCGCCGCGCGGCGCACGCTCGGGTCCACCTCGGAGAGGCCGACCACGGTGTTCCGCAGCATCGGGAGGAGGCTGTAGAGCGTCAGCCCCAGGACGGCGGGCAGCGCGCCGATGCTCGGCAGCTCCAGCCCGATGGCGGAGAACGCGGCGAGGGCCGGCACCATGATGGCGAGGAGCGCGAGGCCGGGGATGGTCTGGATCACGCTCGCGAAGGCGAGGGCGGCGCGCTCGAGCGCCGGCCGCCGCGCCGCCAACACCCCGAGCGGCAGGCTGATCGCGGCCCCGAGCATCAGGGCCCAGAGGCTCAGCTTCAGGTGCGCGAGCGTCAGGGTCAGCAGCCGCGGCCAGTCGACGCTCACGCGAGGCGATCCAGCGCGCGGCGCGGCGCCTCGAGGAGCGCCGTGACGTAGGGATCGGCGGGGGCCTCGGCGAGCTCGCGCGGGGTGCCGACCTGGAGCAGCGCGCCCTCGCGCAAGATCGCGATGCGGTCGCCGAGGGTGAGCGCCTCGAGCACGTCGTGCGTGACGAAGACGCAGGTGAGCCCGAGCGCGTCCTTGAGCGCCAGCAGCTCGGATTGCAATTGCTCACGCGTGATCGGGTCGAGCGCGCCGAAGGGCTCGTCGAAGAGCACCACCTCGGGCTCGGCTGCGAGCGCGCGCGCCACCCCGACCCGCTGTCGCTGCCCGCCGCTCAGGGCGTCCGGGAGGCGATGGGCGTAGTCGGCGTAGGGCAGCGCGACCCGCGCGAGCAGACCCTCGACCCGCGCTCGGACGCGCTCCTCGGGCCAGCCGAGCAGCCTTGGCGTGACGCCGACGTTCTCCGCCACCGTCATGTGGGGGAAGAGCCCGATCGCCTGGAAGCAGTAGCCGACGCGCCGCCGCAGGACGTGGGGCTCGAGGGAGCGCACGTCCTCTCCCCGCAGACGCACCTCTCCCGCGCTCGGTGTGACCAGCGCGTTGATGCACTCCAGCGTCGTCGTCTTGCCGCTGCCGGAGCCGCCGAGCAGCATGAGCAGCTCGCCCTCGCGCACCGAGAGCGTGAGGTCATGAACCGCGACGACGTCCCCGAAGCGGACGGTGAGCGCGTCGAGCTCGATCGCGTCAGGCATCACAGACGAGCTGCACCTTGCGCACGCCGCGCTCGGCCGCCTTCTCGAGCGCCCGCACGCCGTCCGCGAGCGCGAAGCTGTCCTCGATGAGCGGCGTCGGGTCGACGCGCCCGCCATGGAGCGCGCGCAGCGCGGGCGCGAACGGCCCGCAGCGGGAGCCCACGACGGTGATCTCGTCGATGACCAGCGGCGCCGCGTCGAGCTCGAGCTTGCCGTGGTAGGTGCTCTTGAGGACCAGCGTGCCGCGCGGTCGGAGCAGGGCGCGCGCCCGCTCGAAGCCCGCCGCGGAGCCGGTCGCCTCGACCACCACGTCGAAGTCTCCCGCCAGGTCGTCGGCCGCGAGCGCGGTCCGGATCCCCAGCGGCGCGAGGCGCTCGAGCTTGTGCGCGTGGCGGCCGATCACCACCACCTCGGCCCCCGTCTGAAGGAGCACCATCGCGATCAGGGAGCCGAGCTTCCCATCGCCGAGGATCGCCACGCGGTCGGTGGGCGCGATGTGGAGCTGCTCGAGGATCTCGTACGCCGCGGCGAGCGGCTCGGCGAAGACGGCGAGCGCGTCGGAGAGCCCGTCGGGGACGCGGTGCAGGTTTCGGAGCGGCAGCGTGAGGTACTCGGCGAAGCAGCCGTCTTTGCCGAGGATGCCCATCACGGTCCGCGTCGCGCAGTGTCGGCCGAGCCCGCGGAGGCATCGCTCGCACGCGCCGCACGCGAGGTTGATCTCGCCCGTCACGCGCGCGCCCACCCAGCCGCGCTCGGTCGCGCCGACGACCTCGCCCACCAGCTCGTGGCCCAGGGTGCCCTCGAAGCCCATGTAGCCCCTGACGATCTCGAGGTCGGTCGAGCAGATCCCCGCGCGCCGGACGCGGATGAGCGCCTCGTCGTCGGCGGGCTCGGGTACGTCGACGTCCACCACCTCCGGGGCGCCGAAGAATCGCAAGGCCTTCATGCGCGGGAGGGTAGCGCGGACGGGCTCAGAGCGGGTCGGCGTCGCGGTGGCCCAGCAACAGCCCGTAGAGGATCTCGGCCGGGTCCTCGAGGTGCTCGGTGCTCATCTCGAGGTGCAGGTGCGCGGCGCTGCGCTGCATGCCGGTGCGCCCCACGCTGCCGATCGAGCCGCCCGCCTCCACGTGATCGCCGTACGCCACGTCGACCCGCTCGAGGTGCATGTAGCAGTGGCGCACCGAGTGGAGCCCCTCGCGCTGCGTGCGCACGCAGACGTACCGGCCGCCGGCGCCCAGCGTGTCGTCGTCGATCGCCTCGAACGCCGCCTGCCCGCGCAGCTGGCGGTGGTTCTGTCCGCCCGGGAGATCCACCCCCGCGAACACCACCAGCCCACCCGCGATCGCGCGGACCGGCTCGCCGGGGAGGCTCTCGAGATCCACGCCGCGGTGATGGCGCGATCCGCCGTCGCGCTCGCTGCCGATCCAGCTCGAGATCACGCGCGGGCATCCGTCGAGCGGGCAGCCGAAGGTAAGCCCGCCCCAATGCACCGGTCGCGCGCCGTCGTGGGCGCCGTAGTACTCCAGGATGCGGCGCCGCTCGAGCAGGATGCGGTCCTCCTGCCGGTCGCTCCGCACGCGATCCCCCCAGAGCCAGTGCGAGATGAAGTGGCGGTGCGGCGCCTGCTCGAAGTGCGCGTCGACCGTCTCGTGCTGCTCTTTCCACAGATGCAGCAGCGCGGCCGCGAAGTAGATGTTCGGCTCGGGTGAGCCCAGCCGCGGCCCGTTGAAGGGGAACGCGTCGACCGTCTCCTCGCGCTCGACCCACCGATCGTTCTCCCGTACGCGGTAGCTCAGGGTGCCGCGCCGCAGGTTCTCCCAGTACATGCGCGTGTCGATCAGGGTCAGCCCCGTGCCGGAGCCGCGGTCTCCGTTCTCCGCGTCGGCCCGGCAGCGCCCCTCCCGGTAGACGAGCGCCGCGACGAGGAAGGGGTCCACGTCGAAGGTCGCGGCGTGCTCGAGGATCCAGCCGGCGTAGCGCTCCGAGCGGCGCTGCGGCATCCAGCCGCAGATCTCGCGCAGCGCCGCGGCCAGCCGGTCCCGGTCGACCTGGGCGGGGCTCTCCGGCTCGGGCGGCCAGTCCGCGATCGCCACGCGCGCCTGCGCGATCCGGTTCGGCCTCGGCATCGCGCGGCGCCGCGCGTACCACGGCGGTCGCTCGTTCCCCATGAGCAGCATGCTCAGGCACATGAGGATCAGGACCGGCCAGCGCGCGCGCATCGAACGGTCACGATGATGCCGGCGCGCCGCAAGCGTCAAGAACGCGGCGCTCGGCGTTGACGCTCGCCGGTGCCGGCGGTACTTCCACCGCGACCCCTGTTCGACCTCGTTCGACCCCCGTGTTCTCCGCGGGGACCCGGAGGATTCGCGTGGCACGCATTCGCACCGCTCTCATCTCGGTCTCGGACAAGCGCGGGATCATCGACCTGGCGCGCGCGCTGGTCGACGCCGGCGTCGAGATCCTCTCCACCGGAGGCACGGCCCGCTCGATGCGCGGCGCCGACGTCCCGGTGACCGATGTCTCCGCGTACACGCAGTCGCCCGAGGTCATGGACGGCCGGGTCAAGACGCTCCATCCGCGCGTGCACGGCGGCATCCTCATGCGCGACACCATCGGGGACCGCACCCAGCTGACCGAGCTCGGCGGCAAGCCGATCGATCTCGTCGTGGTCAACCTCTACCCGTTCGAAGAGACGGTCGCGCGCGACGCGGGGCACGAGGAGATCATCGAGAACATCGACATCGGCGGCCCGTCGATGATCCGCTCCGCCGCGAAGAACCACGCGCGCGTGACGGTGGTGGTCGACCCGGACGACTACGAGAAGGTGATGGAGGCGGCCAAGAGCGAGGAGGGCCCGTCGCTCGAGCTGCGCACGCGGCTGGCGCAGAAGGCGTTCAGTCACACCGCCGCCTACGACGCGGCCATCGCCCGCTACCTGACCTCGCGGGATCCGGATGGAACCACGCACACCTTCCCCGGCACCCTCGCGCTGACGTTCGAGAAGGTCTACGACCTCCGCTACGGCGAGAACCCGCACCAGAAGGGCGCCTTCTATCTCGAGCACAACGCGCGGGCGGGCACGCTCTCGCGGGCCGACTCGCTCGGCGCGGGCGGCAAGGAGCTGAGCTTCAACAACCTCGTCGACGTCGACGCGGCGCTCGAGGCCGTGCGCGAGTTCGAGCGGCCGGCGGCGGTGGTCGTCAAGCACACCAACCCGTGCGGCGTCGCGGTCAAGGAGACCCTCGCCGAGGCCTACCACGCCGCGCGCGAGGCCGACGCGCTGAGCGCGTTCGGGGGCATCGTCGCGCTGAACCGCACGGTGGACGACGAGACGGCGCAGAAGCTGAAGGAGACCTTCATCGAGTGCGTCGTGGCGCCGGGCTTCTCCGAGGCGGCGCTCGAGCTGCTCCGAAAGAAGAAGAACCTGCGGCTGATCGCGACGGGCGAGTGGCTCGACGCCGACTACGCGGACCTGACCTTCAAGCGCATCGGGGGCGGCCTCGCGGTGCACGAGCGCGACGCGACCGGTCCGGGCGAGGCGCGGGCGGGGAAGGTCGTGACGAAGCGCGCGCCGACCGACGACGAGATGGCGGCGATGGACTTCGCGTGGCGCGTCTGCAAGCACGTGAAGTCCAACGCGATCGTCTTCGCGAAGAGGGATCACACCGTCGGCGTCGGCGCGGGTCAGATGAGCCGCGTGGTCGCGGTGGAGCTCGCGGCCAAGAAGGCGGGCGAGCTCGCGAAGGGCGCGGTCATGGCGTCCGACGCGTTCTTCCCCTTCCCCGACGGGGTCGAAGCCGCGGTCGCGGCGGGCATCACGGCGGTGGTCCAGCCCGGAGGCTCGAAGAAGGACGACGAGGTCATCGCCGCCGCCGACGCGGCCGGGATCGCGATGGTCATGACGGGGCACCGCCACTTCCGGCATTGATCGCGGAGAGGCCCCTACGTGGCTCGAGCGTCGGGCGCCAGCGCCTGGACGCGGGACAGGAGCTGCGCCTCGGTGAAGGGCTTCTGGAGCAGCTCCACGTCCGCGCGGAGGATGCCCTGCTCGATCATCGAGCCCTCGAGGTAGCCGCTCATGAAGAGGACCGGGAGCTCGGGCGCGCGCTCATGGAGTCGCTCTGCGAGCTCCGCGCCGCCCAGGCCGGGCATGATCACGTCGCAGACCATGACGTCCGCCTCGGCGCCGATGTCCTCGGCCTGCTCGGCGGCGCGGACGGGGTCGGCGAGGGCGCGCACCTTCGCCCCCGCGGCGGTCAGCAGGCGGGTCACCAGCCCCCGCACCATGTCGTCGTCCTCCACGAGCAGCACCCGCAGGCCCTCGAGCCTGACGCGCTCGCGCTGCGGCGCCCGCAGCGGCACCGGCGCCTCGTCGATGCGCGGGAAGAGGCAGCGAATGGTCGTGCCGACTCCGGGCTCGCTGTAGATGCGGATGGCGCCCCCCGACCGCTCCATGATCGACTTGACCGAGCTGAGCCCGAGGCCGGTCCCGCGCGCCAGGCCCTTCGTGCTGAAGAACGGCTCCAGGGCGCGCGAGAGGGTCTCCGCGTCCATGCCGCAGCCGGTGTCGCTCACGACGAGCTCGACGTGCGGCCCCACGGCGAGCCCCTCGTAGTGGCTGCGCGCGGCCTCGTCGAGGTCGACGCAGGCGGTTCGGATCGTGACCGTCCCGCCGGGCGCCATGGCGTCGCGCGCGTTGAGCACGAGGTTGATCAGGACCTGCTCGATCTGTGACGCGTCCACCCGGACCGTCGCGGCCTCGCCGCCCAGCTCGACGTCGAGCTCTCGATGCTCCCCCAGGATCTTGCGCAGCATGCTCCCCGCGTCCGCGACCAGCGCGTCGAGGTCGGCGGGCTTCGGGTCGAAGACCTGCTGGCGCCCGAAGGCCAGCAGCTGCCGGGTGAGCCGAGCCGAGCGCTCTGCCGCGCGCAGGATCTCCTGCGCCAGCTCGGGGTGCTCCTCCGGGGGGACCACCTCGTCGGCGATCAGGGCCGCGTAGCCATCGATGACGGTGAGGTAGTTGTTGAAGTCGTGCGCGATCGCGCCCGAGATGGCCCCCACCGTCTCCATCTTCTGCGCGCGGAGCATCTGGTCGCGGGTCTCGCTCAGGGCGCGGTTGCTCTCCTCGAGCTCGGCGAGGCTCCGGTCGGCGACCCTGAAGGCGGCGTCGATGCGGCGAGCGGCGTAGCCGAGGAGCAGCCCGAGGGTGACCAGGGCGACGCTGTTGGCGCGGGCCACGTCCCACTCGGTCTGCCCCGACCCGGGGCTCGGGAGCATGTTGACGCCGTCCCAAGCCGCGAAGCCGACGAGCACGGCGCATCCGAAGACCGCCGCCAGCACCGCGGCCGGGCCCCCGGCCAGGACGCCCGCGGCGACGACGAGCACGTAGAATCCCCCGAGCGTGGGCGCCAGCTCGGGCCCACCGAGGACGAGGTGCAGGGTCACCGCCACGCACCCGAAGCCCACGATCAGCACCGACCCCACCCGGGCCGCACCGCGGCGGGCCGCCACCATGCACCCGACGCTCACGAGGGCCATGCTGCTCGCGACCGCGAGCCGCGCCGCCCCCCAGTCGTTGATCCACGTGACGATCACCCAGACCACGCAGCCCACGGCCACGGTGGCGGACAGGCCGTAGAGGGTGCTCGCGAGCCGCTGGCGCTCTCGGTCGCCGAACGCGGGCGGGCCAATGATGTCGCGCCACTGCACAGCCCCAGTTGGGATCGATCTTCGGACCCTGTCAAAGCGGGCATCTCGAAGCGGACGCGACGTGGCCCAGCCGGTCGCGCCCATATGCGTTTCCAGCCGTGAGCATCGTGTGTACGCGTGCAGACCTCCAGTGAACACGTAGTGTCGGATTCCTCCGCGCTCGCCTTCGCGCGGCGTTGGATCGCGACTTGCGGAGACCCTCCTCGACCAGGAGGTGAAGCGATGAGCACGCGTACGACGAACACCGCCGCGTGGCGGTTCCAGGTGTGGGTCTCCTTCGTTCTGTCGAGCGGACTGACGGCGATGGGGATCGCCTATCTGCCGGCGGATCTGTGGACGAAGGGGTTCATGGCGATGGGGCTGCTCTTCACGGTCGGCTCGTGCTTCAGCCTGGCCAAGACGCTGCGCGACGACCACGAGGTGGAGCGCCGCGAGCCGCGCGAGACCCCCGAGCGCGTCGGACCCTTCCGCACCGCGGCGTAGTACCGGCGACCCGGAGTGCGTTCCGGGTTTCGGCGCAGCCGACACCCGGGACGTCGAAGGGGCGACGGAACGGATTCGGGCCGCGAGTACTGCGAGTACTACCTCTACGACAGCGTCGACCAAGGAACGATCGGAGGGGCCGGTCACGTAGTACGAACATGCGCACCCTCATCGCCCTCCTGCTCGTCCTGTCGTCCGCGGGTTGCGACCGCGACGGTCCCCCGCCTCCGCCCGAGGCGCGGCCTCGCGTCGTCGCGGTGGACTGGATGGGCCGCGGCGCGATCTACGCGGCCACGGTGACGGGTGAGCGGAGCGGGCTGACCGGCGTGCGCTACGCGGACGGCGAGCGCGAGTGGGTGGAGCCGTCTCGCGTCCGGCCGTGGCCCAACCTGCACGGCCGGTCGGTGTCGGTGTGGTCGCGTGGGGCGGCGCGGCCCGCGCAGGTGGTGGAGGAGCGCGCGGGGCTCCTCCACGTTCGCTTCGCGGAGGGAGGCGACAGCTGGGTCTCGCTCGACATGCTCTACGCGCTCGACGCCTCGGCTCCGACCTCGACGCCAGAGGCGACGCCCACCTTTCCCGCGCGTCCGCCCGTGCAGGGCGTCTCCGTGCGGCCCGGCGACCACGTGCTCGCCTACTGGGTCAGCGCCGGAGAGGTGAGCCGCAGCCGGCCCTACGTCTGTGAGGTGACCTCGGTGGGCGAGGAGGGCGTCGCCCTTCGCTACCTCGAGGACGGCTCGGAGGCGACGGTCAGCGCGGCGGAGATCCTGCGGGTGCTCGAGCCGGTCGCCTCGACCGAGCGGGGGCGGCGCCACTGGCTCGCCGACCCGGCCCCGGTCGGGACCGTGCTCGAGCGGCGAGGGGAGCTGACCAAGCTGCGGGTGGGCGCGCAGGAGCGCTGGGTCGAGGCGCCGCGCCTGCTCGAGCCGGCCGATCCGTTCCCCGCCTCGCAGCTCCACTCCGGCGCGCGCGTGACCGCGCTCTGGAACGGCGAGAGCCTCTACCACGCGACGGTCGTCTCCGTCGCGGGCGGACAGGTCACGCTGCGCTGGCACGACGGCAGCGAGGCGAGCGCCGTGCCCCTCTCGGACGTCGTCGAGGTCTGGTAGGCGCGATCAGCGCGCGCGCATCTCGGCCACCGAGTGCGCGATCAGCTCCGCCAGGACGCGGAGATCGATGTCGCCGAGGTTGCCGATGTACAGGCACGACTTGCCCGTCTCGTGCTTGCCGAGCTTCGCGAGCAGCTCGTCGTACCGCTCGAACCCGGGCATGATGTAGAGCACGAGCTTCGCCTTGCGGGGCGAGAAGCCGACGAGCATCCAGTCGACCTCGCGGCCGCTCTCGTAGCGCAGGAGCTTGCTCCCGAACCCGACGATGCTCCCGCCCCACATCTGCGGGGCCTCGCCGACGATCTCCTCCATCATCCGGCTGACCGTCCACGCGTCGGCGCGGCGCCTCTCGTTCGGCACCGCCTCGAGGAAGTCGGCGACGGACGAGTCGGTCGGCCGCGTCTT
>SHBB01000131.1 GCA_004213565.1 Sandaracinaceae bacterium | reverse complement strand
CGTGACCGCGACCAAGTCGCAGGACAAGGACCGGAGCAGCCACGACTGGGCGAAGCTCGCGACGGGCCCCGAGACGCTCGTGATCTTCATGGGGATGCGCAAGCTTCCTTCTCTGATGCAGATCCTCGTCGAGAACGGCCGCGCGCCCGAGACGCCGGCCGCGGTCATCCAGTGGGCGTCGCTGCCGAAGCAGCGCACGGTGGTCGGCACCGTCGCGGACATCGCCGAGAAGGCGCGCGAGGCGGGGCTCGGGCTCCCCGCGCTCACCATCGTCGGCGACGTCGTGGAGCTGCGGGGCACGCTCCGCTGGTACGACACGCTCCCGCTCTTCGGGCAGCGCGTGCTCGTGACGCGCCCCGCGCACCAGAACGACGAGATGGCGCGCATGCTCCGCGACGAGGGGGCCGAGCCGGTCGCGGTGCCGGCCATCCGCATCCTGCCGCCCGCCGATCCCGCGCCGCTCGAGGAGGCG
Source organism: Sandaracinaceae bacterium (assembly GCA_004213565.1). GTDB lineage: Bacteria > Myxococcota_A > Polyangia > Polyangiales > Sandaracinaceae > JAVJQK01. The sequence continues at coordinate 17,975 of SHBB01000131.1, read as the reverse complement.
GTGCGCGCGCTGGCGCGCTATCGCTGGGTGGTGCTCACGAGCGCCAACGGGGTGCGCGCGCTCTTCGAGGAGATCGCGCGTCAGGGCCGGGACGCCCGCGCCCTCGGCGGGGCGAAGGTCTGCGCGATCGGGCCCGCCACCGCGGAGGCGTGCGCGGGCTTCGGGGTCCGCCCCGACGTGATCCCCGACGAGTTCCGCGGCGAAGGCGCGGCGCAGGCGGTGCTCGACGCCGAGCCCGACATCGCCACCGCGCGCGTGCTCCTGCCGCGGGCCGAGGTGGCGCGCGAGGCGCTGCCCGAGCTGCTGCGCGAGGCCGGCGCGAGTGTCGACGTGGTGCCCGCCTATCGCACCGAGGGCGCCTCGGAGGCGGACGCGGCGCGCATCCGCGATCTGGTGCACAACCGAAAGGTCGACGTGGTCACTTTCACCTCCCCCTCCACCGTCCGCGAGGTGGCCCACGCGCTCGGCGAGCACGCCGACGCCGTCGGCGAGGGCTTCACGGTGGCGTGCATCGGACCCATCACCCGCGACGCAGCGGAGGCCCGCGGCTGGCCCGTGCACGTGACCCCGGACGACTACACCGCGCGCGGCCTCGTCGACGCCCTGCGCGCCCACGCGGTGTCCGGGGCCGTCGAGAGGGAGCCCTCATGATCGGCCGACGCGGAGAGCGCGCGATCCGAGCGCTGGCGCTCCTGACGCTCTCGCTCGCCGCCTGCGGCCTGCCGACCGGCGACACCTTCGTGTACGAAGCCGACGCGCCCGAGCTCGCCAACGCGAGCGTGGTGGAGGGGAAGTGGCAGAGCGCGCCGCCCTTCGGCGCCGACTGGCTGCCCTACCCTCCGCGCGCGACCCTGGAGGTGGCGCACGGGCTCGGCCGCACGCCCGTGAACCTCGACGTCTGGCTGTCGTTCGAGGAGTCCGGCGCGGAGCCCGCGAAGGCGGCCGGGGATCTCGCGCGCTGGATCGACGCCGACGACGCCACGGTCACCGTGCGCAACGAGACCAGCGCGATGTTCTTCGCGCGTATCATCGTCGAATGAACCGGCTGAATGACTGAGGTGAGCGATCCCGAGCCCTACCGCCGGCTGCCGCTCGACGTCCCCGGTGAGCTCAGCGTGGCGCGGCTGCGGCTCATCGGCGCCATCGTCTGCGCCATCGCGGTGGTCCTGCTCGCGCTCGGCGATCCGCCGCTCCTGGCCTGGGTGTGCGTGCTCGGCGGCGCGGCCGCGTCCCTCGGGTGGACGGTGATGTACGCGCGGACCCGGAAGAAGACGAAGCGCGCCGACGATCACTTCGTGGCGCTCGCGCGCGAAGGCGTCACGCTTGCTGGCGAGAGCGGGGCCGGCGAGCGCAGCGTCCCCTGGACACGGGTCGAGACCATCGAAGTGGACGAAGAGCGCCTGGTCGTCAGGGTGGCGATCGAAGACGAGGACGATCTGGTGATCGAGCCCCAATACGGCGGCCTCGGGGCGTACGATCTGGCCGAAGCGCTGGAGCGCGCGCGGCGCGCGTCGAGGGAAGCCACATAAACCGGCTTCCAACCCAATCGGGCAGGTGCAGACGGCCCGCGACCTACCTACAATTGCGGCGCCTACCCCGGACACGGGGCGGAGCCCCCCGGACGACCTCACGAGCAAGATGGCGGAGAAGTGGAACGACGACGACGGCGTCATCACCGAGACCAAGCGGGAGACGCACGTCAAGAAGCCCCGGATGTACCGGGTGCTGGTGCACAACGACGACTACACGACGAGGGAGTTCGTCGTGGAGGTGCTGCAGGTGGTCTTCCATCATTCGGAGACGGCAGCGGTGCGCATCATGCTCCACGTGCACTACAACGGAGTGGGCGTGGCCGGCATCTTCACCCGCGAGGTCGCCGAGACGAAGGTCGAGAAGGTCGAGCACATGGCGCGCGAGCGCGAATACCCACTCCGGCTGACGATGGAGCCGGAGGACGACGAGGAAGAGTCATGAGAGGCGCACCCCACCCCCGGAGCCAGACATGTCTTCTCCGATGATCGCGCGTGAGCTGCAGGCCACGCTGCGCAAGGCCTACGACGAGGCGCAGCGCATGCGCCACGAGTACGTGACGCTCGAGCACCTCCTGCTCGCGCTGCTCGACGACCCCAAGGCGTCCAAGGCGCTCGACGCCTGCGGCGCGAACCGGGGCCGGCTCCGGAAGAAGCTGTACTCGTTCTTCGACGACCAGCCGAAGCTGCCCGAGGACGTGGACGCCGAGCCGCACCAGACCCTCGCGGTCGAGCGCGTGCTGCAGCGCGCGGCGATCCACGCGATCAGCTCGGAGATGAAGGTCATCGACGGCGCGAACGTCCTCGTGCAGCTCTTCTACGAGCGCGAGTCGCAGGCCGTGTACCTCCTCGACCAGGAGGGCGTGCAGCAGTTCGATCTCAAGCGCTACGTGAGCCACGGCCTCCCCGCCGACGGCTCTCCCGAGGGCGACTTCGGCCCGATGGACGACGACGACGAGGACGGCGGGCGCCGCGTCGACCCGCTCGAGGCGTACTGCGTCGACCTGATGAACGAGGCCGAAGAGGGGCACATCGACCCGCTCATCGGCCGCGCGCAGGAGCTCGAGCGCACCATCCAGGTGCTCTGCCGCCGCCGCAAGAACAACCCAGTCTACGTGGGCGAGCCCGGCGTGGGCAAGACGGCCATCGCCGAGGGCCTCGCGCTCCACATCCACGAGGGGCGCGTCCCCAAGGTGCTCCACGACGCGAAGATCTACTCGCTCGACATGGGCGCGCTGCTCGCAGGCACGAAGTACCGCGGTCAGTTCGAGGAGCGCCTCAAGGGCGTGATCAAGCGCCTGCAGGAGATCGACGGCGCGGTCCTCTTCATCGACGAGATCCACACCATCGTCGGGGCCGGCGCCACCACCGGCAGCTCGATGGACGCGTCGAACATCCTCAAGCCGGCGCTCGCGAGTGGCAAGCTCCGTTGCATCGGGTCGACGACCTTCGAGGAGTACAAGGGCGCGTTCGATCGCGACCGCGCGCTCGCGCGACGCTTCCAGAAGATCGACGTGGTCGAGCCCTCGGTGCCCGACACCATCGAGATCCTCAAGGGGCTCCAGAGCCGCTACGAGGAGCACCACGGCGTGACCTACTCGCCCGAGGCCATCGAGGCGTCGGCGAAGCTCGCGGCCAAGCACATCACCGAGCGCTTCCTGCCGGACAAGGCCATCGACGTCATCGACGAGGCCGGCGCGCAGGATCGGATGCGCGACGAGCCGACCGGCAAGGTCGGCGTGGCCGACGTCGAGCGCGTGGTCAGCAAGATGGCGCGCGTCCCGGAGAAGACGGTCAGCGCGCGTGAGCAGGACAAGCTCAAGGATCTCGAGCCCGAGCTCAAGACGCACATCTTCGGCCAGGACGACGCGGTCAAGAGCATCGCCGACGCGATCAAGCTCGCCCGCGCCGGGCTCCGCGCCGGGGACAAGCCCATCGGCAACTTCCTCTTCAGCGGCCCCACGGGCGTCGGCAAGACGGAGCTCGCCCGGCAGCTGGCCAAGGTGCTCGGGGTGGAGCTGATCCGCTTCGACATGAGCGAGTACCAGGAGCGGCACACCGTCTCCCGGCTCATCGGCGCCCCGCCCGGCTACGTCGGCTTCGACCAGGGCGGCCTGCTCACCGACGCGGTGCGCAAGAACCCGTACTGTGTCCTCCTGCTCGACGAGATCGAGAAGGCGCACCCGGACCTCTTCAACGTGCTGCTCCAGGTGATGGACAGCGCGGCGCTGACCGACAACAACGGGCGCAAGAGCGACTTCCGCAACGTGGTGCTCATCATGACCACCAACGCGGGCGCGCGAGAGATGAACGTGCGCGCGGTCGGGTTCGGTCAGGAGCACTCGCAGGCGGACCCGACGCGGGCCAAGAAGGCGCTCGAGAAGACCTTCGCGCCCGAGTTCCGGAACCGCCTCGACGCGACCGTCTTCTTCAGCGGGCTGAGCGAGGAGGTCATCCTCAAGGTCGTCGACAAGGAGGTCCGCCTCCTGCAGGAGCAGCTCGACGAGCGCGAGGTCTTCATCGAGCTGACCCCCGACGCCCGCGCCTGGCTCGCCGAGAAGGGCTACGACCCGGCCTTCGGCGCGCGCCCCATGGGCCGGACGGTGGAGGCGCACCTCAAGAAGCCCCTCGCCGAGGCCATCCTCTTCGGGGATCTCAAGGACGGCGGGCGCGTGCGCTTCGACGTGGCCGATGACGAAGAGAGCCTGGTGTGGGAGAAGGTCTCGGCGGATTGACCTCGCGCCGCTGACCTCGCGCGGCGCGAGTCGCGGCGGGGCTCGCCGCGCGCACCCGAGATGCCCGTTTACCTCCTCACCGACGAGCTCCTCTTTCCGCCGCCGGAGGGCGCCTCCCCGGAGGGTGTGGTGGCCATCGGCGGCGACTTCGCGCCCGAGCGTCTCTTGCTCGCCTACGGCCAGGGGATCTTCCCGTGGCCGACCGAGGGCTTCCCGCTGCTCTGGTTCTCTCCCGATCCGCGCTTCGTGCTGCGGCCCACGGAGACCCGGATCAACCGCACCCTCCGCAAGCAGCTCGCGCGCAGCCCGTACCGGATCACCGCCGACACCGCCTTCGACGAGGTGATCCGCGCGTGCGCCGACGTCCCGCGCCCCGGCCAGTCCGGGACATGGATCACCGACGACCTCATCGACGGCTACGACGAGCTTCACGCGCGCGGCTTCGCGCACAGCGTGGAGGCGTGGGAGGACGACACGCTGGTGGGCGGCGTCTACGGGGTCTCGCTGGGCGGCGTCTTCTTCGGCGAGTCGATGTTCGCGGCGAGCCCGGACGCCTCGAAGATCGCCTTCGTCACGCTGATGGGGAACCTCGCGGAGTGGGACTTCGATCTGGTGGACTGCCAGGTCCACACCGACCACCTCGAGCGCTTCGGGGCCTGCCGCGTGAAGCGCGCGTCCTTCCTCGCCCGCCTGCACGAGAGCCTGGAGAAGCCCACCCGGCGTGGCCCGTGGCGTCTGCCGCTCGGCCCGGCGGAGGCCCTCGAGCGCTTACAGCGCTCTTAAGCGAGCGCGCGGCGCCTCGATCCGGTGAGGTGGCTCACGAGCAGCGTCACACGCGCACCGAAGAGCCCGTGGACCTCGCTATTGTCGAGCCCGGAGGTCGCTTCGTGTCACGACATCATGCCGCTGTTCGTCTCGTGTCTCTCGCCCTGCTGACCGGCGGTTCGCTGGTCGGCTGCGAGGTAGGAACCCCCACCCGACCCGACGGCGGCGACGGCCGCGTCGACGGCGGGCCCACCGTCCGCTGCGAGAGCACGACCGACACGGACGGCGACGGCATCTTCGACGAGTTCGAGACCACCCAGGACTGGGACGGCGACGGAACGCCCAACTACATGGACGAAGACTCCGACAACGACGGCTACCTCGACTCGGAGGAGCACGGCACCGACGACGGCTGCGCGGCCGTCGATCTCGACGGGGACGGCATCCCCGACTACCTCGATCTCGACTCCGACGGCGACGGGCTGAGCGACGAGGAGGAGCGGACCCGCTACTTCACCGACCCGCGCAACGAGGACACCGACGGCGACGGCTTCATCGATCTCGCGGAGGTCGCCACCGGGCACGACCCGTCGGACGCCGACGACCGGATCCCCGACGAGACCTTCTTCGTGGTGCTCCCGTACGACGGCGAGGCGCAGGAGCGTGAGCTGGTCTTCGGCACCACGCTCCGCAAGGCGGACGTCTTCTTCATGATGGACCGCACCGGCTCGATGGACGAGGAGGCGCGCAACCTCGAGAGCGGGCTCAGCACCATCGTCTCGTCGCTCACGACCACCCTCACCGACGTCGGGGTCGGCTTCGGGGCGTTCGCCGGCTTCGGCGGCCGGGGCAGCGGCGGGTGCATGACCATCTTCGGTATGACCATCTGCAACGACGGCCCGGAGGGCGACATGCCGTTCGAGCTGGTCCAGACGATCACCACCGACCTGCCCACCATGCAGACCGCGGTGGGGCGTCTCGGCGACATCAGCTACGGCGGGGCCAACTGGGCCTCGAGCACGGAGGCGATGTACCAGGCGGCGACCGGCGAGGGCTTCCAGCCGTGGCTGGGTCCGCAGAACTGCACGCCCGTGCCCGACGAGACGGGGCGCCGCTACGGCTACCCCTGCTTCCGGCCCGGCGCGCTCCCGATCATGGTCGTGCTGACCGACACCGGCAGCAAGAACGGGCCGGGCGCGAGCACCAACTACAACGCGTCGGACTTCACGATGAGCCCGCGCGGCCCGCACACCTACGAGGAGACGCGGTCGTCGCTCAACGGCATCGGCGCCCGGGTGATCGGCATCATCAGCGGCATGGAGGCGGGCGATCCCGTCTCGCAGTTCACCACGTGGGCGAACGACACCGGCACGGTGGACGCGAGCGGCGCGCCCATCCTCTTCTCCATCGCGTCCAACGGCAGCGGGCTCGACGCGCGCATCGTCGAGGCCATCCGCACGCTCGCGGAGGAGACCCCGCAGGACATCAGCGGCGCGGCGCGAGACGGCGAGGACCGCCCCGACAGCATCGGCCCCGTGGACGCGACGCTCTTCATCAAGGCGATCACGCCGGTCTCGCTCTTCGACGGCGCGCCGGTCGCCTGCCCCGCGGCGGGTCGCTGCGACGACCGGCTCTTCTACGGCGTCACGCCCGGCAACACGGTCACCTTCAACGTCCGGTTCCGGAACGACTTCCAGGAGCCGCGCAGCTTCGCGCAGGTCTTCCTCGCGGAGATCGTGGTCCTCGGCAACGGCGTCGCGGAGCTCGACACGCGCGAGGTCGTCATCGTCGTCCCGGCCGGCAGCACGCCGATTCTCATCTAATAGTCAGTAACGGCGATCCGAAGTGCGTTCCGGTTTTCGGCGAAGCCGACACCCGGGACGTCGAAGGGTCGACGGGACTGGATTGGGAGGGGGGCCCACGCGATTCACTCGCGTGGGGGGGCTGGGACAGCCCTCCAGGAAAGGACGGCTAGGAATTGCGGTGGTCCTCGACGAGCGGGCCAGTGACGTAGGTGCGCGCCAGCCGAGTCGCGAGCGGCCCGTAGCGCGCGTCCGCGGTCACTTCCCTCGGCGACGCCGGATCGTCGAGTTGGGCCCCGAGTCAGCCGCGTGAGCCCGAGCGCTCCCCGCCGATAGGGGCACCGATCAAGGAGATCGTGGCCGTGTCGCGCTCGCCTCGACGCTCGGGGAGCTGGTAGCGCGTGTTCGCGGCTGCCTCACCACACCAGCCATCGTCGCCGACCTCGACCCGCACAAAGACCGTCGAGGAGCCAGGGTCCACGGAAGAGGTCCCCGCCGCATTGTCAGCTTCGTAGCGCACAACGCCGCCACGCAGGAGGTGAAAGGAGCCGACACCAGTCTCTCGGGCGAGGCCGTGAGGGGCGACAATCGCTCTCGTCCGGCCTTGCAGGCGCTCTCCTCGAGCGACGGCTGTGCAGCTACAGGGGAGACGGGGAGCGCACACAAGGCGGCGGCGACGATAGCAACACGGATGGCATGCATCGGGGAATGCTTGCAACTTGCTCGTCGTCTTGGTACTCCCCGCATGGGGACCACCCTCTGCGCTCCCTCGACTTGGCCCCCGGGCGCCGTTGCGTCACGACGCTGCCGCACCGATCCTCGTGTAGTAGCGACCGCCCGGCTCAGTGCATGAGCTGCGCTGCGCGGATCATCTCCTGGGCCTGCCGGAGCGTCGCGCGCATTCGCGGCTCCGACTCGACGAGCAGGCGTCGGCCGGCGACCTCGACGTGGGCCCGCACGCGATAGCCGCCGGCCTGACGGCAGATGACGTAGCCCGGCCCGCGCTCGATCTCGGGGCACCCCTCGGCGCTCAGCTCACCTCCATCACTCGGAGGGGCACGGCGGATGCACAGGTCCACGCCCTTGCCGACCAACCGCACGCTCTCGCCGCCGGGCTCTGGGCGGATCTCCAGCTCGGCGTGGGCGGGGATCTGCGTGCGGACCCACTGACCATCGAGCCCGAAGCCGCGCGTGTCGGTCGTCTGGGCCAGGCGGAGGAACTGAAGGTTGCCGGACAAGCCACCTCGCCGATCCCTCGACACCATGGCGCCGTCACAGAATCCGAGGAAGACGTTCCCGAGAGGCGATGTGTCGACCAGCACCGCGTGGAGCGGCGCCGGCTCGGCGCAGACCGAGGACCGTTGCACGGCGAAGTGGCGTCGGTCGAAGTCCAGCTCGAAGTCGATCTGGCTCGGCCGCTCGCGCGCAAAGCTCACCGCCTCCGCCGTCTCGCCCCCGGCCGCGTTCGTCGTCGCACAGGCCGTGAGGAGCGCCAGGGACGCGGTCACGAGAGGAGGGGCGGCCATCAGTCTTCGCCCTCCCTGAGCGCACCCGTGCAGCCGTCGTAGGCGCGCGTCAACCCGTTCGTCTCGCCGCGCTCCCGATACACCTCGCGCGCCATGAACATCGCGAGGACGCACAAGAAGGCGATGAGCGCCAACAGCAAACGACGTGGCGTGAGCGACGCGGCAACAGCGCTCGGGTCGGGCGGCTTCTGCTCGGATCTCGGCTCGGGAGGGATGTACTCGGGGGCGCGCGGCGGCTGGTCTACCCCGTAGCGACGCCGCTCCGCGTCGCTGAGCAGCGCCGGGTCTCGGGGAACCGGTTCGTCGACGCGCACGTCCTCGGCTCGCACCTCTCGCAACTCCGCGCCCGCTTGTCGGTACCCCTCGCGCCCGTCCCCGACGGTCGCGTGGACGCCCGACACGGTCACGCGGTCTCCCGCGCAGATGACGCGCTCGGCGGCTTGCCACGTGTGGAGGGGGTCGTATCGAGCGAGCTGCACCTTCGGAAAGAGCATGAAGGCGGCGAAGGACTCGCGCGGCAGCGCCTCCCAAGGCCCGACCGTTCGAACGGTTTCGACGTCCAGCAGACGCGCTCGGGTCGGGTCGACCCGAACCATGCGACCACCGTCGAGGCGAAGCGTGAACTGCTCTCGGCAGACGGTCCTCGCTTCGACCTGGAGCCCCGACAGGAACGCGACGTCCGCGATTGGCACGAACGAGTCGCTCACGACGATCCCCTGAAGCTCAGAGACGTCGACCGAGGAGCGCGGTCGAACGGACTGGACCCTGAGCCGCGTCCTCTTCCCCTCGGCGATGAACGTCACCGCGGCCCAACCGGCGGAGTCGTCCGCGTCCTCGCGCGTGACCTCCACCTCGAGCCCGAAGAGCGGCGATGTGGCACGGCGAGCGTCACGATCCCAGCCGTCGACACGGAAGCACGCGAGCTTCTCAGCCCCCCCCGCGTCGATGGCGATCAGTTCGAGCTCGGCTACGGCCTGACCGCTCTCACGGGCCTCGGCGTAGTTGGGAGCAGACAGGGGGAGGCTGGCACCACGTTCCACCCACGGCGTCGGCTCCCCTCCACTCTCGGCGAGGGCGAGCGCGCACCGCAGCCGACCACCCTCGACGGGGACGCGGACCGAGGGTGCCGTGACGCGCTCACCGGCCTTGGACCACGGCACCCCGAGGAGGAGTTCGTTCATGAGCTACCCTGCCGTCATCCGTGGTTCACCCGTCTGCGGACGAGTCGCGTCCCGCCACTGTCCTTGCGAAATACCAACCGCTCAGCAATCATCGTCGAGTTCAAACACGACCCCGCTACCCGTGCGGATCCGGCTTTGCGGCCCGTTGGCGGCGACAACGGGGCTCGGCGTCGCTGCATTCGGCACAGCGCCGAGTATGATGGGGCGGTCCGGGTCGCCGTTGATGTGCGCCACCGCGACCTCGGTCCCTATGTGAAGCGGCATGTGCATTCCGTACCCAGCACCTGCCGACGGCTGCGCACGTCGCACCCACCGCGACGCGGCGCCGCCCGCCGTCCCCGCCTCGTCCATCGGGAGTACGACTCGGTAGCGCCCCTCGTCGTCGATGGAGGTCCCGGTGCTCTGCCGTTCTCCGTCGACGATGGCGTTGAGGATGCCCTCGACTTTTGGCCACCGCACGGTCTGCGGCGGCCGGTACGTCACGCGGTACGGGATCGCCTTGAAGGCGTTCACGTAGGCGTAGCCGTCGTCGAGGTGCTCATCGGTGTCGGTGACGAGGTAGCGCTGGTTGAGGTCCGCGTTCGGGTGGTTGGTCAGCCCGAAGACGGTCCCGGGCCGCACGCCGCGGAGCGAGGTCTTGCCCTCGAACGTCTCGCCGCGCACCCGCTGCTCCTCGGCCCGAATCCGCGCGAAGCGCGCGCCCTGATCGTCGTCGTGGAAGTGCTCGCCGAAGAGATCCGCGTAGCCGTACCCGGTCGCCTCGTCGACGAGCTCCTCGGAGCGGAGGCGGTGGTGGGGCGTGCGCCAGTTGTAGTCGCGGACCGTCACCGCGCGTACGAGCGGCTCTCGAATGCGCTTCAGATCCCACACACGCGTCGTGCCGTCCTCTCCCGGGAAGTCGTGCGGGTGGTAGACGAGCTCGTCGGCGAGCTCGACCGGCTCGAAGGCGGCGTTGCGATCCCCCAGGATGACGGTTTCGGTGCCGGGGTCCTGCGCGAAGTGGAAGTGCACTCCATTGCGGGCGAGCAACCGGCGCATGAAGTCGTAGTCGGACTCCTGGTACTGAACGACGTACTCATGCGTCGAGTAGGTCTCTTCGGTGTGGTCGGCGACCTCGAGGCCGTGCAGCTGCAGGAGGTCCATCACGACCTGGACGTGCGTCCGGTCACGGTAGACGCGCGTACGCTTCACCAAGGTCAGCCGCCAGAGCTTCGGGACGAGAATCAGCTCATAGTGGTCGGCCGCGGCGCCGTCATCGGCAACATCGCCACCCTGCGCACCACGCCGTACACGTCCCCGGGTCCCATCGCCTCGGGCGTCAGCCCGAGCCGGGCGGGCGCTGTGAGCAGGCCGTCGATCGCCTCGTCGTCGAGCCCGCCCTCCTCATCGTGCTCCACGACGATCTTGAACTCGTAGAGGTCCGAGAGGGACTGCCGGCCCTGCGCGCGTTCGGCGACGAGGCGATCCCCTCCGAGGTCGGCGCTCGTATTGAAGCGGAGGCGCCGCCCTCGAATCTGACGCTCGACCTGCTGGAACGTCTGGACCACCTGTTCCGTCCCACGCGCAGCGCCGCCGACGCCGCGCGCAACAGAGGCGGCCGTGTTGAAGACCTCCCGCGCGGGGCCCTCGGGCACCACGCCGGCGATCCCGTCGAGCGCGGCGCCCGCGGTCCCCGCGACGCCGCTGGTGAAATTGCCGACCGCCGTGGCCGCCCTCCCCTCGTCGCCCGCCTCGAGCGCTTCGCCAAGATCTTGCGCGGCCTCGGCGCTACGCGCGATCTGCGAGGCGGCCTCCGCCACGTCGCCGGCCGTCTCCAACGCGGCGCGAGCGTCTTCCTCTTCTTCGGGGATCTGCTCAGCGCCCTTGGTGAGGCCCTCGCCGATCTCACCGGCCACCTCATCGATGGACTCGGCAGCGCTCGGGTGCTCCGGCGCGCTAGATCCGCCGCTGTCGTTGTCGTCAGTCATTGTCGTCCCCTCGCTCAGTCGAGATAGATCCGCTCACCGCGGAGCTGCATGTCCTCGCGTGCCTTGAAGAGCGTTCGTCGGCCCAGAGCCCGCAGAGTGTCCTCGGCGACCAAGCGGAGCCGGCCCGCCCTCGTCTGCGCGAGTTCCTCCACTTCACGGAAGCTCTCGCGGCAGCGCTCGACGATCTGCTGCGCCTGAGTCTCCATCTCCGCGACACGCTGCGTGAGCCGACGCGCCTCGGTCTCGATGGTGTCGGCGGCCACCCGCATGGTCTTGGCGGTCCACGTGATCCGGCTAGCGGAGGCATCGAGTTCTTCGGCGAGGAGGCCGAGCGCGCCGGGGCGCAGCGCGACGTTCGTGTCTCCGGACCTCAGCGTCACGCCTCGCGGCGCGTCGACGCGCACCGAGCGCCCGGCGGACAGCCGCAGGTCCTCGGCGGCGTCGATCTCGACGCGAGGCGCGCTGAGTCGGAGCACTCCCTCGGCCGGCCTGTACTCCGCCAGTAGCGCGCCGTCGGGAGCGCGCACCTCGACGCGGCTCGAGCCGCATCCATCGGCGCGCTCCTCGAGCCGCACTCCACTCGGCACGGCGGCTCGCGTCCTCGTGTCTCCGCCCGACTTCACCACATCTCGCATCGCAACTCTCCCCCGCATGGCGCTCACACGCCTCTTCGCGACTCGGCCCGAGGCTCGCTCAGACCTTCCCCGTGTGCAGCCAACGCAACACCCAGGCGACGAAAGCCACGCCCATGCCGCCGCACAGCCAGGCCAGACCGCTTTCGACCTGCAACAGGCCGGCGATGAACAAGCCCGTCGACACCACCATGAAGACCGGAGTCACGCCGACGACGAACTTCTGCAGCGGCCGCATGTCGAACCCCGTGCCTTGCAGGGCGGCTCGCATCGTGTCCGCGTCGTCCATGAGCGCCTTGAACTGCTCGTTCCGCACACGAAGGGTCTCCTGGAGGGCTTCGAGCTCGGCGCGCGCCATGCCCAGTTCGCGCAAGAGCACCTCGACGCGATCTCGAAGAGCCTCCTTGTCGTCCCGGTACATCGCTATCCCAGGTGGATGGTCCGCATTCCGGCGATGCGGAGCGTGGAGTCGGTCAGCTGAAACTTCGACGAAGCGCGGATGGAGTTGGGCGTGATCTCGAGCGGGATGGAGCCTCCGGCGTCGAGCGTGATCTTCTGACGCTCCACCTCGACCCCTTGGCCCTCGACGTGCACCTCGATCTTCTCGTTCGCGGTGACCCGCACGCTCTCATCGCTCATGACGTGGTTCTGACGGCGTGCCCACGTCAGCACCACGTCCCCCTCCATCTCGATGTGCTCTGCGCCGCTCATCGAGACCTCGGTCGCACCGATGGCCACCCGCGGCGACTCCATGCTCAAGCTCTCTTTCGCGGAGAGCATCGTGACCCCGTCAGAGCGCACTGCGGCCGTCTGCTTGGCGGAGACGTCGGCATACTTCCCGGAGAGGGTCGCTGCGCCTGCGTAGCTCTTGACTCCCGCAGGACCCTCGGCTGCCACCGATGCCGCTGCGCCGCCATACAGCGAGGCATATCCCGCCGACTTGATCGACACGTACCACGCTGCCTTGAGCGAAGCCGCCGTCCGAGCCGCCAAGCTAACGCTCTCTCCGAAGGCGCTGACCTTGGACGGGGTCGTGATCGACACGCCTCCAGCCCCATGGATCTTCACCTTTGGATCGTCGGTGGAAGGGGGCTCGCGAATGTCGAACAGCATCGCGGCTCCATGAGCCGCTGCCTCGGCGGCGGTGAAGGTCGTCACCGCGGTCCGAACGACACTCGCGACCGCTGCAACCCGAGCGGACAGCGTCCCTGCGGCGACTCCGCTCGTGAGCGACGCGGAGTTGATGAAGCTCGACCACGTTCGAACGGCTGCCGCTGCGCTGAGCCCCGTCCACAGACCACTGAGGTTGGACGCCTGTCCTTCGGTCGCCCTCCTCGGACTGCTCGTGTTCACCCCGGGGTCGTCAGGGATGGCCATGCTGGGCACGACAGTGAACGCCGGGTCCGTGGCCGCGACCTGCCCCGCGGTGATCTCGACATCTCCTTCGTCCGTACCTACCTGCACGCCGGCCTTCGCCGCCACACCCACCGCTGCCTGCGATAGGAAGCGGAGCGGCTCCTTGGCGTGGACGATCGTCAACCCGTCTGTGTCGAGGCAGGTACGACCCTTGATCTGCAAGCCAAGGTGCTCGTCGGTCCTGAGGCCGAAGCCACCTGGCCCAATCGCATGTCCATCGCTGGCCGCCGTGCCCTGCGCGCCAACGGTGAGCACCGACCATGGCACCGGCACATCGATGCGAACTCGCTGCGCCCCACCCGAGGGCGTGTCAGGCGTCGGATAGACCACGTTCAAGCGATCCTCCAGGTCGTCGAGGCGGCTCTGGTGATCGGCAAGTTCGAACTCCATCGCCTCGCCCATCTCGTCGCTTCGTCCGGTTGTCATGCCCTCTCCTCTGGTAGTGGCCCACGCCTCTGCGGCCTGAAGCGCTCGGCCGCTTCCCGTCTGGCGTCAGTCCGGCTGACGTGGGTCAGATTCGCCCCCGTGAGCGTTGCTTCATGCTCGGACGACCCGTGTAGAGTGCACCCCTCGAGATCGGCGTCTCGAAGGCTCGTCCCGGCGAGCCGGCAGCGCTCGACCACGCTGTACCGTATGTCCGCGCCGTCGAACCGCGCCTCTCGGAGGTCGGCCTCGACGCACTGGCTGCGACTCATGACCGCGAGTTCAAACCGCGCCCGCACCGCGCTCGCGCGGCGGAGTTGCGCTCCGCGCAAGTCAGCACCGCGCAGGTCGGCGTCCGAAAGGCGCGCGTCCGACAGGTCAGCCGCTCTCAGGCTGGCGCGCACGAGTGATGCGTTCGTCAGATCGGCACCCGTCAGCTCGATCTGATCGGCGCGGACGCCGCCGAGCTGCGCTCCCACGAGTTTGGCCTCGCGCAGGTCCGCGTTCGCGAGCCAGCACCCAGAGAAGTCTAGACCCGTCGCGTCCACCTTCTGCATGGACGCGGCCTCGAGCGATGTCTCCGACGAGAGCCGCACGGTGCGCAGGTCGAGTTGGAACAGTTCCGCGCGATGGAGGCTGGCCGCCGTCAGGTCGACGCGCTCGAGGTTCGCGCCGGAGAGGTCTGCCATCGACAGCCGCGCCCGACAGAGGGTCGCGAACGACAGATCCGCCCCCGAAAGCCAGCACTCGGACAGCTCGGCGTCGTCGAAGCGGGCCTCAGAGAGGCGCGCCCCCGACAGATCCGTCTCCAGAAGAACGGCCTTGCTCAGATCGGCCCGCGCCATGTTCGCCCCAGTCAGGTCGCAGCGCTCCGCGCGCAGCCCCTCGAGGTTGGTCACCGCGAGGTCTGCACGGCTGAGGTTCGTCTCCCGCAGCGTGGTGCCGTCGAGACGCACACCTCGGGCCTCGACGCCGTCGAGCCGCGCGCCGGTCAGGTCGGCCCCCTCGAGTTTCGCTTCCATGAGCTGCGCCGACGGCCAGCGCACGCCCTGGAGATTTGCCTCCCGTAGGTCGGCCTCCGTAAAGATCGCTCCATCCGCGCGGCTCTGCCGCAGCGAGGCGCCATGAAGGCGCGCGCACGAGGCTGCCACCTCGCGCAGGTCCGCCTCGTCGAAGCACGCACCGGACGCGTCCGCCTGCGCCAGGCGCGCCTGAAACAGCGTCGCACCGCGGAAGGAGGCGCGCACGAGCCTCGCCCCCAGCAGGTCCGCGCGGGAGAGGTCACACCCGTCGAGGTAGCGCCCCGTCAGGTCTCGACCAGACAGGTCCGCGCGCGCCAGAACCGCCTCCTCCAGGCGCTGCGGCATGACCGCGACGTCGGCCCAACTCACTCCGTCGAGGCGCGCACCTACCATCCTGGCTCCCTCGAACGAGGTCCCCGGCGGCGACGCATCGGAGAGGATGGCTCGCTCGAACGTGCCGTCCGCGCAGTCACACCGCTCGAGCGTCGCCATGCGAAGTAGAGCCCGGTCAAATCGCGCCCCCCGTAGCTCGCAGTCGCGAAGGGTGACCAGTTCCATCGTGGTCCCCACGAAGCTGCTCGCCGCCAGCTGGCAATCCGACAGCTCCGCACCGCTGAGTTCAGCCTCGTCGAAGACTGCCCCGTCGAGGATCACACCCTCGAAGACGGCGCCCTGGAGCGCCGCGCCCCGAAGGAGCGCGCCCGCCATGTCGGTCTGCCGTTCCCCGTCGGCCACGAAGCGGAGCACTCCGGAGGCCAGCCGCGCCGCCTCTAGCGAGACGCCCCGCATCTCGCATCCGGCGAACGCGACGTTTCGGAGGCGGGCGCCGCTCAGGCTCACCCCCGCTAGGCGACAGCGGAAGAAGCGCACCTGCTCGACGTCGCCCCCCATCGAGAAGCCGTCGAGATCGACGCCGCGGACGATGACGTCCCGGAGCCCCTCCCGGGTCGCCAGCCGGGCCTGCACCTGCTCCCGAGTGTCGAGCACGTCCGTCATGCGATCTTGGTCCCCGTGACGTCGGCGCCGTCGAGGCGAGCCTCGGACAGGTCCGCCTTCCAAAGCTCGGCGCCGTAGAGATTCGCGCCGGACAGGTCCGCGTACGCTAGCGACGTCCCCTCGAACCGCGCCCCCAGCAGGTCCGCGCCCGCCAGGGATGCGGCGTTCATCGCGGCTCCGGCGAAGCTCGCCCCGCGTGCGGCAATCGCGAGCAGCTCGGCGCCCTCGAGCCGTGCTCCGGCGAACGACGCCCGCGTCAGCTCCGACTCGTGGAACTTCGTGCCGATGCAGATCGCACCGCTGAACGACGCCCCCTCAAGCCGCGCCCAGCGGATCGTCGCCTCCGAGGCATCGGCTCCCTCGAAGAACCGCAGGTTCGGCGCCTCGATCTCGTCGAGCCGCGCGCGACGCAAACTCGCCCCGCCGAAACTGGCCGCGGCGAGCTTCGCACGGACGAAGCTGCTCTCGTCGAGGTCGCTGCGGTCGAACACCGCCCCGTCGAGCTCCGCGCCATCGAAGACTGCGCGAGTCAGCATGCACTCCTCGAGACCGAGCCCGGCCCCCAACACGTCGCGAAAGATCGCCCCATCGAGGATCGCGCGCTCCGCGCGCGCGCCGTGGAGCGCCGCGGCCGTGAAGTCGACTCCGCTCGCCTCGGCGAGGTCCAAATTGGCCCTCGTAAGCGACGCCTGACGCAGCGTCGCGCCCGTCAACTTTGCCTGGTCGAGGGTCGCACCGTCGAGGCGCGCCCGGTCGAGGTTCGCGTGGCTCAGATCCGCCCGCACGAGGATCGAGCCCGACAAGTCTTGTCCCGAGAGATCGAGCAGCGACAGGTCCGCGTCGGCGAGCATCAGCCCACTCAGCGGCTCGCCTCGCGCCATGCGCCCTTGCACCTCTTCGCGGATCTGCTGAGAGGTCCAAAGCCCGGGCGGCGGCTCTCGGCGGGCGGGCCCTGCCGGCTCGGCAGGACGCTCCATATCGAGCACCCGGATCACTCGCCGGAAACCCTCGGCGACTCCCTCCGGCAACCCGAGCCTTTCGGCAGTTCCGGCCGCCGCCCGCAACTGCTCGCCAAGATCTCGCTCCGGAGCCGGCGTAGCCTGAAGCCCCTCGGGGTAGAGGGCAGCGATCACCGGCTCCGGCCAGCCCTGCATGCGCGCCTCGTCACGACGTGCCTCGAGCAGGGCCTCCACCGTCGGAGGAGCGTCCTCGGCGGGCTGGACGCGAGGAGGTTCCGCCGCGCCTGGTCTCAGCGGCTCCGCCTTGGGTCGCTCGTCCTCGAACCCCTGCTCCTCCTCCCACATGGCGCGGAGCCGCGCGACGAACGCGCCGAGGTATTCCGAGGCCGTCCGCGGCTGATCGAGAGGTTCATGCGTGAGGTAGAGGTGGGCGAGATCGGCGACGTCCTCTCCGTCGCACGGCGTCGTCCCTCGCCAAACGAGGTGCGCCCTCCCCTCCCCCACATCGATCGCGACAGTGTCCAGCACCATCCCCACCTCGCGAAGAGGACCCTGTGGCCGCGCCTGCTCGTGCACGAACGCGCGCGGCTTGATGCCCGGGAGGGCGCAGCAGAGCCGCGCGTGCGATGGATGGAGGCGCGAGAGTTCGACAAGCTCGTCCCCTCGCCAGTAGCCGTCGAGCCGCTGCGGCTCGCGCGCGGCCTGAAAGTAGCTCCAGCGAAAGTCCTCCGCGAAGTACGGCCAGCGCTCACGGAGGTATCGCCCGCCGTACTCCGTGCCGACGAGCGACGCGCGCTCGGGCCAGCTCCGCGGGACAGGCCACGCACCGGTCGGCTCCGGCCGCTCGCTCGGCGATCGGATGAGACGCCCCTCCCGCTCGATGTTCGGCAGCGCCACCCTCCCCTGCGAATCGTCGGGATCGGCGGCGACGCCGCGGCCGACGGGGTTTGGGGCGAACCCGCGTCCGCCGAAGCAACGCTCCCAGCAGAGCGGCATCTCCGAGAACGGCGCCGGCTCCGTCT
>SHBB01000130.1 GCA_004213565.1 Sandaracinaceae bacterium | reverse complement strand
GAAGCCGCCGCCGCCGCCGCCCGCGCCACCACAGCCGCAGCTCAGCGAGGCGCTCCCCTGCCCGCCGTTGCCGCCCGTGCCGCCGAGGATCATCCCGTCGCCGCTCGCGCCGCCCGCCTCGGTCGTGAGGCCGGGGCCGCCCAGCCCCGTCATGTTGTGATCGCCCGCGCCCCCGCCGCCCGCCGCGAGGAGCAGGGTGCCCGCCGCGTCGACCACGAAGGAGCCGCCGCCGCCGCTGTGCCCATAGCTGCCGGGCGCCTCCGTGAGCCCCTCTTCGCCGACGAGCACCGAGAGCGAGTCGCCGGCAGTCAGGGTGAAGGTCCCGGTCATCGACGCCCCGAGGCCGCCCATGCCGCCGCCCTGCGCGCCCTGCGCCGTGATGGTGATGCGCGAGCAGCCCGTCGGGACGACGAAGGTCTCGATGGCGCCAGTGAAGTTGAAGGTCTGCGACCCGGCGGCGCACTCGCTGAGACACGTGGCGTCACAACCGTCGAGGGCGGTGGTGTTGCCGTCGTCGCACTCCTCGCCCGCGGTGACGTTCAGGACGCCGTCGCCGCAGACATGAGGCGTGCAGTCCGCGTTGCACGTCGCCGTCTCGCCGCCGACCCCCGCCCCGTCGCCGTCGCACGCCTCGGCCGCCGTGGCGTTGACCACACCGTCCCCGCACATCGCCTCGGTGCAGTCGGCGTCGCACGTCGCGGTCTCGCCGCCCGTGCCCGCGCCGTCGCCGTCGCACGTCTCGCTCGCGGCCGGGTTCACGGTGCCGTCGCCGCACATCGCGAGGGTGCAGTCCGCGTCGCACGTGGCCGTGTCGGTGGGCGTGCCAGCCGCCCCCTCGTCGCACTCCTCGACGCCTTGCGCGGCGCCGTCCCCGCACACCGTATCGGCGCAGGTGCCGTCCTCGCAGAACATGCTCACGCAGTCGTCGTCCGCAGTGCAGGAGGCGCCGCTCGCGCACGCCTCGCACATCGGCCCGCCGCAGTCGACGTCGGTCTCCATGCCGTTCTGCACGGCGTCGGTGCAGGTCGGGAGCGCGTCGCAGGTGCCCTCCGTGCAGAGCATCGTCATGCAGTCGTCCACGCCGCCGCACATGTCGCCGACGGTGCAGGTCGCGCCGCAGACGCCGCCGCAGTCCACGTCGGACTCGTCCTGGTTGAGGACGCCGTCGTCGCAGCTGGGGGCGGGGCCCGAGTCGGGGTCGTCGCGGCCTCCGTCCACGCTCGGCCCCGAGTCCGCGACGGGCGAGGTCCCCGAGTCGACCTCGGTGGGCGCCTCGCCACAGCCAGCGACGGCCAGGATGAACGCGAGGATGGTGGTGCGGACGCGGATTGCCTGATTCATTCGTTCGAGCCCCTCTCGCGACCGCGCGGCCGCGTCACGGGAGGGTACCCGAAGAAGCGCTCCTCGGGGGCGGCGACCCCCGGCCGCTTCAGCCAGGCTCTTCGATGGCCGGGATCACACCGCGCAGCGCGGCGAGCTCCTCCGCGCTGAGCACCGCAATGCGCTTCACCGCGTCGAGCTCCAGGCGCAGCGCCTGCTGCGTGCCGACCTGCGCCCAGGACCACTTCGCGCCGAGATCCGCGAGCTCCACGAGGTCACGGACGCGCTTGTCGAGCTTGCCCCACGGCGCCTGACGCCCCCAGTACATGCGGTCGGCGCGGGCGACGAGGTCGGGCCACTTGTCCTTCTGGTGCTCGAGCAGGTAGTCGAGCCGCGCCTGGAGCTGCGCGAGGGGGAGCTTGGCGACCTTGGCCGCGTCGCGGAGGAGCGCGATGAAGTCCTCCTCGGCGAGCTGGTAGTACTCGTCGGGCGGGAGCGTGCGCGGGGCGACCTTCAGCAGGCCCACCATCTGCATGTACGCGCCCTTCATCGCGGGCGCGGCCGCGGGGTGCGCCTCCACGGCGTCGAAGCAGGACGCAAACTCGTTTGCGTAGATGTCTTCGGGCTCGCGCTTCTTCCGCGGCCACCAGGCCTCGAGCGCGTTCGTGAGCGCCTCGAACGGCGCCCGCGCCTCGTCGGGGAGCGACGCGGCGAACATCGCCGTCGCGCGCCCGGCCACCAGCATCGTCAGCGGCGGCCGCTTGATCTGCCACACGCTCAAAACCGTCCCATCGAGGCTCATGGCGGCGAACCTACGCCGCGCGGGCGTCGAACGCCATCGCCGTGTGCGCGCGTGAGCGCTCGAGTGGGGGCAGGTGCGCGCCCTCATCCCGGAACGTGCTCGACCGATTGGAGTGCGTATCTGCCGGAAACGTCGGCGTGGGGAGGGGCTCGCGTGCGACGTCGACCCATGAGGAGAGGATGCCGTCATGACGCCGTCTCGCCTTCGACAATCGCTCGCCGCGACGCTCGGCACCTGGCTCGCGCTCTTGATGGCCGCGAGCTGCACCGAGCCGATCGGGCCGGAGCCGGTGGGACGCCTGGACGTGCCTCTCGGAGCGGCGGAGCGGCGCTGTGACCCGCTCGAGGGGCGGTTCTCGTCGGTCGTCCTGCCGCCGTCGCGCTGCGCCGTCGCGCCACCTCTCATCTGCACCGAGGGTCGGCTGCGCGGCGATCTCCACGGGACCTTCACCTTCGTGATGACCGCCGGCACCGAGCTGCCGCCGATCAGCTTCTTCACGGGCGAGAGCGACATCCGCACGCGGGAGGGCGCGCTCTTCGGCACCGACATGGGCAACATCGATCTCTCGAACGGCAACCTGGTCACCCACATCGGCGTCACCGGCGGCACCGACGACTACGCGGGCGCGACCGGGCGCATCCTCGCCTTCGGCGTCATCGACCTCGCGGCCGGGGAGACCAGCGGCCGCTACGTCGGAGATCTCTGCGTCGACGACGAGGACGACGAGGACGACGACGAGGACGACGACGAGCACTAGCGCTTGACCGCGGGCGATTCTGCCGGGACGTTCCGCGCATGCTGCTCGTGCTGTCCCCCGCCAAGTCGCTCGATCTGACGCCTGGGCCCCGCGTGTCCGTGACCCAGCCCGCGCTCATGGACGACACCGAGTCGCTCATGAAGACCACGCGGAACCTGAGCCAGAAGAAGATCCGCGAGCTGATGAGCCTGAGCGACGCGCTGGCGAAGCTGAACTACGACCGCTTCCGCTCGTTCGAGCTCCCCTTCACCGAGGACAACGCGCTGCCGGCGGCCTTCGCGTTCGACGGCGAGGTCTACAAGGGCCTCGACGCGCGCAGCCTGCGCGGGGAAGACCTCGCCTGGGCGCAGGATCACGTCGCCATCCTCTCCGGGCTCTACGGCCTGCTGCGGCCCCTCGATCTGATGCAGGCCTACCGGCTCGAGATGGGCACCAAGCTCTCCACCCGGCGCGGCGCAAACCTCTACGCCTTCTGGGGCGACCGCATCACCGAGGAGCTGAACGCGCGCCTCGCCAGCCACGAGGACCGGGCGCTGGTGAACCTCGCGAGCAACGAGTACTTCAAGGCGGTGCGTCCGAAGCGGCTCGAGGGCGACGTCATCACCTGCGTGTTCGAGGACCTCAAGCCGGGCCAGACCCGCAACGTGATCAGCTTCATGGCGAAGCACGCGCGCGGCGCCATGGCGCGCTGGATCATCGAGCAGCGCGTCGATCGGCGCGAGGGCCTGAAGGACTTCGCCGAGGACCGCTACCGGTTCCAGCCGGAGCTCTCCACCGACGACACCCTGGTCTTCAGCCGCGCCTTCGTCCCGGCCGGGCAGAAGAGCTGACCCTTCCGGCGCCGACCGTGCTTTAAGCCCGGCATGGAGTCTCTCCGCCTGCTGGCCAGCGTCAGCCGCCTCCACATCGTCGCCATCGCGACGCTGGGGACCTTCACGTTCGGCTGGCTCTTCACCGGGGACTACCCGTGGCTCCTGGCCGGCATCTGCGCGCTCGACTGGTTCATCGTCAACCTCCTCAACCGGGTCGTCGACCTCGAGGAGGACAAGGTCAACCGCATCACAGGGGTGGCCTTCGTCGATCGCAACCGCCGCGCGATCGTGGTCGCCGGCTTCGCGCTCCTCATCGGCTCGCTGGTCGCCGTCGCGTTCCTCCATCCGGAGCTGACGCTGCTGCGCCTCGGCTATCACTCGCTGGGGCTCGCCTACAACTGGCCCATCCTCCCCGGTCGGCGGCGCATCAAGGAGCTCTACTTCTTCAAGAACACCGCGAGCGCGGCCGGCTTCATCATCACGGTCTTCCTCTACCCGCTGGCCCTCGCCGGGTGGGGCGCCGACCCCGCGCAGCTCGCGCCCGGGATCACCCCGGCCACCATCTGGGTCACCGTCGCGTACTTCGTGCTCTTCGAGCTGTCCTACGAGGTGATCTACGATCTCCGCGACGAGGAGGGCGACCGCGCGGCCAACGTCCGGACGTATCCGGTGGTGCACGGCGCGAAGGGCGCCATGCGGATCATCGACGGGCTGATCTTCGTCAGCGCCGCCATCCTGGCCCTCGGCTACGCGAGCGGCGTGGTGCCCTGGCGCATCTTCGTGATGATCGTCGCGCCCTTCCTCAACCTCGCCTTCTACAAGCGCGCGGTGAAGCGCGGGATCACCTCCGCCGACTGCGTCACGCTGACGTGGGTCGGGGCGGCGCTCCTGCTCTGCTACCACCTCTGGGTGGTCGCGGGCCTGCCCGGGGTGGGCGCGGCGTGATCGCGATCGAGCTCATCAGCCTCGCGATCGTCGGCACCTACGTCGTGGTGCGCGCGCGGATCGATCCGCGGCCGCCGGCCTTCCTCGGCCGTCTGGCCATCCTGATGGCCGCGAGCTGGCTGGCCGAGAACACGGTCATTCACGCGTACGGCTTCTACGCCTACTCGCCGGAGTGGAGCGTCTTCGTCGATCGGGTCCCGCTCCTCGTGATCGCCATCTGGCCGATGGTCATTCACAGCGCGTGGGATCTCGCGGAGCGGCTGACCTCGCGCCCCGATCGGGTGCCGCTCCTGGCCGCTCTCCTCGTGCTCGCCGACGCGTCGCTCATCGAGCCGATCGCGGTGCGCGCGGGCCTCTGGTGGTGGACCGAGCCGGGGCTCTTCGAGGTCCCGCCGATCGGCATCCTCGGCTGGGCGCTCTTCGCCTGGGCGTGTCTCTTCGTCTTCCACCACCGCAGGCTCCACACGCCCTGGGCGCTCCTGATCGCGCCCGCGCTGACCCACCCCATGCTGCTCGCGCTCTGGTGGGCCCTCTTCCGATGGATCAACACGGACGTGCCGCCCTGGCCCGTGGTGGCGGTCGCGGCGGGCCTCTCGCTCTGGCTCGCGGCGAGCGCGCATCGGCGCGGGGCGGGCGCGAACATCCCGCTCCGCGAGCTGGTCCTGCGCATCCCCGCGGCCGCGTTCTTCTTCGTGCTCCTGGCGATGCACGGCAAGGACGAGCCCGCGCTGGTCGCCTACGCGCTGACCTTCGCCCCGCCCTACCTCGTGCTCACCGCGCACGCGGCGCGGACGGCCCGAGCCGCCGCGCGCTGAGGATCAGAGCCCGAGGTACGGGTTGCCGTCGGCGTCGCGGCCCGGGGGCTCCTCGAGCGCGACCTGGAGGCGATCGATCCAGAGGTTCTGCGAGCGCGGCGCGCCGTCGTTGTCGTAGTAGGTGAAGATCAGCAGGTTGCGCGCGACGTCGGTGGCTTCCACCAGCGTGCGCTGGTCGGTGATCTCTCCGAGCAGGACTCCGTCCTTCCAGAGCCGCACGCGCGCCTCGCCCCCCTCGTCGACCGGGGTGTCGTCCAGGAAGTAGTAGATCTCGTAGGTCTCCCACGTGTCGCGCTGGATGTTGTCCTCGGGGCTGCCGTAGGAGCGCCACATGTGGCTGCCTTCGTAGATCCAGGCGTGGGGGCGGTCGTGGTTGGGCGCGAGGTACCAGTCGAGGTAGCCGCGCGACGGGCCGTCGTCGGCGGCGAAGGTGCGCAGGCGCAGGAACTTCGAGCGGCCGCTCGTGAAGACGTAGTCCGAGGGCACGTAGAGGCTGATCCGCAGCCAGAGCTCGTCGCCCCTGGACAGCTCGCCGAGGCGGCGGTTGATGATGCCGCCGAGCTGACCGAACCCCAGGCTCCCCTCGTTGACGCCGAGGCGGCACGCCGTCTCCCCCTCGAACACGTGGGTGTCGTCCCGGACGCTGAGCGAGAAGGGCTCGTCGAAGCCGTCCGCGCCGCCGCACGGGTCGCCGAGGGCGCCGTCCTCGAAGTCCGCGTCGACGACGAGCGCGGCCGGCGGAGGCCCGGCGTCGGGGGGACCCGCGTCCGAGGCGTCGCCCGCGTCGGGAGCGCTCGCGTCCGACATCACGCGGCCCGAGTCGGCGGGCGCGTCGGCCCCCGCGTCCGTCGCGGTCTCCGCGGGCGCGCAGCCGAGGCAGAGGAGGATCGAGGCGAGCGAGGCGATCTTCGGCATGTCCGACATGTTCCGACCACAGTGCCGACCCGCGGCCGCCCGCTCCACTTATCTCGGCTGACTTCAGCCCGCGAAGACGTCGCGGCTCGAGGGGTCCTTCTGGAACATCGCGAGGGCGAAGGGGCAGGTGGCCATCACGCGCGTGCCCGTCTCGCGGGCCCACGCCACCATCGCGGAGAAGAGCACCTTGCCGCCGCCCATGCCCTTGATGCTCTCGTCGGTCTCGGTGTGATCGACGATGATGAGATCGTCGCCCGCGCGGCTGTAGGTCATCTCCCCGACCGGGCGCCCGTCGCGCTCGAGCGAGAAGCGCCCGCGGGTCTCCGCGGCGGATTGGCTGACGGTGAAGTCACTCATGCGGCGTACATAGCACTTCGCTCAGGAGCGGCGGCGGGCGCGCGCCTGCTCGCGGAGCATGAAGAGGTAGAAGCTCTCCACCTTCGCGCGCGCCCACGGGGTCCGGCGCAAGAACTTCAGGCTCGACGCCACGCTCGGGTCGTTCTGGAAGCAGCGGATGTCGACCTGCTGCCCGAGCTCGTCCCAGCCGTAGTGGTCGACCAGCTCGGTGACGATCTGCTTCAGCGTGATGCCGTGGAGCGGGTTCTTCGGCTGCTCTTCACTCACGCGCGACTCCTCGGGCGGGCCCGCATCCGCAGGCCGGGGGACAGGCCGAGCGTGATGCGCGGCAGAGGCTCGACGCGCTGCCCCTCGACGAGCTCGAGCGAGAAGCGCTGCGCGATCATGGCGAGGACGAGGGTGGCCTCGAGGTAGGCGAACGCCTCGCCCACGCACTTGCGTGTGCCACCGCCGAACGGAAAGAAGGTGAAGGGACGCAGCGCGCCGCGCGCGGAGAGGGTCTCCCACCGCGCGGGATCGAAGACGAGCGGACGCTCCCAGAGGTCCTCGCGGCGCTGCGTGACGTACGGGCTGATGAGCAGCATCTGCCCGGGCCGGAGCGCCTGGTCTCCGAGCGTGTGTGGCTCGAGCACGATGCGACCCGTCGTCCACGCGGGCGGGTGCAGGCGCATCGACTCGTCGAGCACCCACCGCGTGTAGGGGAGCGCGCGCAGGTCGTCGAAGGTCGGCGGACGCCCTCCGAGCACCTCGTCGACCTCGGCCTCGAGGCGCCGCGCGACGGCCGGGTGCTGGCCGAGCTCCAGCAGCGTCCACGCGAGCGCGCTCGCGGTGGTCTCGTGCCCCGCGGCCAGGAGGGTGACCAGCTCGTTGCGGATGCGCTTGGGCGAGAGCGCCGTGCCATCCTCGTAGCGCGCGTCGAGCAGCATCGAGACCGCGTCGCTGCCGCGCGCGTCCGACCGCTCGGCGATCAGCTCCTCCGCGATGCGATCCAGCCTCGCCTGCACTCGGACCCGGGCGAGGTTACGCGGCGTCGGCAGCCAGGGAGGGCTCACCACCATCGAGCTGAGGACGGTCTCGACCCAGCGCTGCGCGGACTCGACGGTGGCGCCGACCTCGGCCGCGATGCGATCGGTGCGGGTGCCGAGCAGCGTCTCGCTCACGATCCGGAGGGTCAGGCGGGTCATCGCCTCGCTCATCTCGACTTCGCCCGACCAGCCGTCGAGCGCCGCCTCGGTGATGCGCACGATGTCGGCCGCGAAGGAAGACAATCGCTCCTTGTGGAACGCGGGCTGCACGATCCGGCGGTGTACGCGCCAGTCCTCGCCCTCGGTCGTGAGGATGCTGGGCCCGAGGAAGAGCGAGAGCGCCTCGTACACGCGCGTCTTACGCGTGTAGAGCTGCCGCTTCGAGACGAGCACCTCGCCGACGAGCTCGGGCGCGCTGACCACGAAGCCTCGCATGGGGCCGAGGCGGATCGGCGCGACGTCGCCGTGCGCGCGCTCCAGCTCGGTGAGCAGACGCAGCGGGTCCGACCGCATCGCGAGCGCGTGACCGAAGAGCGGGAGGGCCCGCGGCGCGCCGTGAGGATCGAACCAGAGCATCGACGTCGCGGACGATAGCAGGCGGAGTGCGCTCAGGACGCGTAGAGGTGGATCGAGCGAGCGGCCTCCTGGGCCATGGCGAGGGTGGTCTCGCGATCGGGATGCCGGACGATGAGGTCGCCGTCGCTCAGGAACGTCTGCTGCCAGTCGCGGCGCGGTGCGCCGATCGGCAGGAGCTGCACGCGCGCGATGTGGGGGCCGTGCGCGGCCTGGAACACGTCGAGCCCCTCGACCGCGGCGATCCGCCCCGAGCCTCGCGCGCGCTTGAAGACGATGGCGGCGTTGTACGGGTTCTCGCGAGGCGCCTCGACGGTGCCCTGCTGCACGGCCCGAGCCCATTCCACGAACAGATCCACGTCGCCCGCGTAGTTCATGAGGTCGACCATGCTCGCCCCCGGCGCGCGGCACGCGACCTCCCCGAACACGGCCTCTCCCTCCGGAGTGCGGAACCACTCCATGTGGGTGAAGCCAGTCTCCATGCCGAGCGCCTCGAGGGCCCTGCGCCCGAGCTCCACGCCGCCTCGGAGCTCCTCGCTCCCGAGGTCTCGGAGGCTGAAGATGATCGGGCTGATCCACTCGTTCTTCCGCGCCTCGAGCACGTTGGGGTAGTAGCGACAGCAGCCCTCGAGCACCGGGGCGCCGTCGACGCAGATCGTCTCGTAGGTCAGCTCGTCCCCCTCCACGAGCTCCTCCACGCTCGCCTCCGGGACGTGCGCCGTGCGCGAGAGCACCGCCTCGAACACCTCGCGCGAGTCGGCGCGCCACGTGTCCGCGGAGCCCGCGCCCGCGATGGGCTTGAAGATCAGCGGGAAGCCGACCGTCTCCGCCGCCTCCCACGCCTCGGCGCGCGTGCGCACCCGGACGGTGCGAGGCACCCGAAGGCCCGCCGCGGCCAGGCGCTCGCGCATCAGCACCTTGTCCCGGAACCCCAGCACCGCGTCGCGGCGCATCCCCGGCAGCCCCCAGCGCGCCCGAAGGTCCGCCGCGAGCAAGATCATCGGCTCCCAGTTCGTCTCCACGCGATCGACGTTGCGCCCCCGGAGCCAGCCCTCGAGCCGCTGCGTGACGTCCGCCTCGTCGAGCGAGCTCGGCACGTGCAGGTAGTCCGAGAGCGCCGCGCGCACGCCCGGCGCGAGCGCCTCCCGCGGCGTATCGCCCACCCCGTACACCCGCGCGCCCACCTCGGCGAGCCCGCGCGTGAACTGCTGCATCTCCGGCGGGTAGCTCGGCGAGAGGAAGAGCACGTCCATGAATGCCCGAGGGTGACGCGCGCGTCCGGCCGCGTCGACGACAAACGCGTCGGTGGCGACGGCTGGAGCGTCCGAGGCGACCCTCCGCCCGGGCTTCGCGACCGCTCGGTGGGTTCGATCCCGCAAGAGCTGTGGGTGAGATACGCTACGAACATGGACGAGACGAGAGACGAGCGCGCGGACGCGAGCTTCGGCGAGTTCTGGGCGCACTACCTGCTCCACCACCGCCAGCGATTCACGCGCGCGCTCCACTTCCTGGGCTCGGTGATCTGCCTCGCCGGGTTCGCGCTGTCCGCGGTCTCTCTGTCGATCTGGCCGACCGTGATCGCGCTCGCGCTCGGCTACCTCTGCGCGTTCGGAGGGCACTGGTGGATCGAGCGCAACCGTCCGATGACCTTCGAACACCCCGTGCGCGCCGGGCTCTGCAACTGGCGGCTGTTCGGCGTCGAGTGTCTCGCGCTGGTCGGCCTCGGCGGCGGCTTCGACGAAGCACTGGCACGCGCCCTCCAACAAGCGCCTCATGTCGTCCTGTGGGCGAGCGACTCCGGCAATCAATAGCGGGCGGCAAGCTCGCGGCCGTGGCGATGGTCTCCGTCGCCACGTCGCCGGTGATGCCGGATTGGCGCGCCTACCGCAGCCTCGTGGAAGCGAACCGTCCGCCGCCGCGAGAGATCGAGTCGCCCTCCACCCTGTCGACGGTGCTGACGGGTCCGGCGATCCCGCCCCGCAGCGCCTCCCGCCTCGTGGCCTCGCTCGTCTCCTTCGTCGACGATCACGTCGAGCCCGTGCCCGAAGAGCTGTTCCCGCCCGCGACGAGCCGCTTCCTCGAAGAGGTGGCCCAGGCCGCCCGACGGGGGATGGTGCTCGATCGGCGCGACCAGCTGGCGATCGCGAGGTCGAGCGCGTCGAGCCCCTTCGAGGCCCTCGCCATCTGTCACGCGGGGATTCGCCAGCTGGCCCGAGGACGGGACACACGCGCCCTGGGCGGGCCCATCGGGCTCGGTTGGAGATGCGCGACCGGCCGGGCGATCGCGGCCTTCCCCGAGGCGTGGTCGCGTGGGGGCGACCCGCTCGGGGACACCTATCACTACTGGGCGAACGTGATCGCCGGCGTGTGCGCAGCGACGCTGGGCGGGCTGCGCGGCCGATGCATCGAGCGCCTCTTCCACGCGGGACCCGTGCTGATGACCGCCGTCCGGGAGCGCACCTTCCGCCGACGCCTGTTCTACGGGAACCACGCCGCGATCGACCGCCTCGGCCTCCGCCACGGGCTGGCGCTCGGCGCGGCGAGCAGCACCGACGACAAGGCGCGGGGTTCTGTGGGAGCATGACGGGGTGCTGAGAAGTTCGTTGGACGACTGGGTGGACGAGCTCCTCCAGGTGGAGCTCGGGGGGCGGTATCGGCTGGAGCGCGTGCTCGGGCGCGGCGCGTTCGCGGTGGTCTTCGCGGGGACGCACACGTGGACGGAGCGACCGGTGGCGGTGAAGGTGCTGCTCCGGACGCTGGTCATCCAGAACCCGAACGTCACGAAGCGCTTCCTGCGCGAAGCCAAGGCGGCCGCCTCCCTGCGGCACCGACACGTGGTGGACGTGCTCGACATGGGCGAGGCGGAGGACACGGCGTACATCGCGCTCGAGCTGCTGAACGGGGAGGAGCTGTCCGCGCGGCTGGAGCGTGACCCGCGGCTGCCCGCGGAGGAGGCGCTCTCGATCTTGCTGCCCGTGCTCGACGCGCTGCACGCGGCGCACGGCGCGGGCATGGTCCACCGCGACGTGAAGCCCGGGAACATCTTCCTCCACCACGACGAGCGAGAGCAGCGCGTGCCGAAGATCCTCGACTTCGGCGCGGTGCGGACGGCCTACGCCGACGGCGAGACGCCGCTGACCGCCGCGGGCAGCATCCTCGGGACGCCCCACTACATGGCGCCCGAGCAGATCCACGGGGCGGAGCTCGGCCCCGCGGCTGACATCTGGTCTTGCGGCGTGCTCCTCTTTCAGATGCTCGCCGGCCAGCTCCCTTTCGACGGCCCGAACCCGACGATGACGCTCGCCAACGTGGTCACGCGCCCCGCGCCCAGCCTCCGCTCGGTCGCGCCGGACGTCCCGCCCGGGATCGCGGCCGCGGTGGACGTCGCGCTGGCCAAGGCCCCGGACGCGCGCCACGCCGACGCGCGCGCGTTCATCGCCGCGCTCCTCGCCGGCGCGGCCGAGGTCGGCATCCAGGTCCCAGATCCGCGCTAGGACTACTTGGTCAGATTCACGACGGGCCTCGCTCGTTCAGCGGTTACGGGCACGTCGCTCCTCATCGAAGGGGCTGAAAGCCCCTCCTTCGCCTCGGCGCTCCTCCCCGGCGCCCACCTCGAGCGCACCTGCGCCGTGGCCACCGCCGCCACGGAGGAGGTCTACTGTTGGGGGCAGGCGTACTACGGCTCGGGGACGAGCCTGCACGAGCCGGTCCGCGTACCGATCCCGTGACCTCGGCGCCGTCTCGTTCCGCAGCGTCTGCGACGGCCTCATGCGGGCCCCGTGGGGGCTACTTGCGCAGGATGATCCACACCGCGTGGATGATCCCCGGCACGTAGCCCAGAAGGGTGAGCACCACGTTGATCCAGAAGTGAGTGCCGAGCCCAACCTGCATGAACACGCCGAGCGGCGGCAGGAGAATGGCGGCTATCAGTCGAACGATGTCCATGCTCCCCACCTGAGCTCCCGACGCTGAACGGCAAGCGAGCGGAGCCGGGCGCGGGTCGTCGCAGGCGTCCGCCATCGGGCGTGCTCGGCTACGACGCGTTCGCCGTCCTCGAACACGCGACACGGCGGGCGCGTCGCTGCCGCCCTGGGTCTGCCGCCGTTCAGCCTCGACGCGACCCCTTCGAGCGCGGAGTGACGTGTTCGCTAGCAGGCCGTTGAAGTACCGAGCCCGAAGGATCTCGGAGCGCGACGGCCCGGTTCTCGGTTCGGGGCGACGAGGAAATGCTTCAGCATTTTCGAGGAGACACGGGCCGAAAGACGGGTCGTCCCGCCCGAGAGACGAGGAGCGAGGTTCTTCAACGGACTGCTAGACCTCAGACGAGTACGCCGCGCGACGCGAGCGCGTCCAGCGAGGCGTCGACGAGCTTGGGGATCACCTCGTCGAGATCCTCGGGTCCGAGCGCGGAGCCGTCCTCGAGCGTGAGACTGACCTCCCCGGACTCTGCGTACGGCTTCATGCGCTGCGCCAGCTCTGCCCGGCCACGCGCGCCGTCGAGGTAGCGCACCAGGAGCCGCGTGAACGCGTCCAGCGGGACGACGCGGTGGTGCGGCGTGGTCACCCACGGCGCGGCTTCGGCCTGGAGGCGGGTCAGGGCGCTCACCCGCGGCGTCTCGCCCGCGCGATCGACGATCGGCGGATCGAGCAGGCGCTGCTCGAGCACGTCGTAGCGGGTCAGGCCCATCAGGTCGTCGCGCATGGCTGCGAGCTGCGCCGCGCTCGGGGGCTCGCCGGGCGCGAGGACCCGGCGCAGCTCGAGCAAGGCCACCACGCGCTCCTCGATCTCGCTCAGGCTCAGCGAGGCGGGCCAGGCGCGCCCGATCTCGACCAGCGCGGCCTTGAGGACCGCGTCGTCCGCCGAGATCCGAACGCCGTTGGCGCGGAAGAACTCGTGCACCTTCGGCTCCAGCGAGACGCGCTTGGACTCGGGGGCGAGCGAGCCCGTCATGCGGACACGATCCATCAGCTCGGGGTGTGGTCCGTCTTCGGGTCCGCCGAGCGGCGCGTCCCCGCGCACGAAGAGCGAGCAGCGGAAGGCGCGGAAGAGGAACAGCTCGGCCAGCTCCTCGGCCTCCTCCGGGTCCTCGACGTGCGCGCCGAAGCTCGCGCGGAACGCGTCCTCGAGGCGGGGGTCGGTGGTGGCGCGAGTCAGCTCGGCGAGGAACCTCAGGCCGTGAGCGCGCGCGGCTTCCGTCACCTCTCGGAAGTAGAAGGGGCGGTTCTCGGGCGACAGATATTCGTGCACGAGATAGGCGTCGCGATGGCTCCAGACGCCCTTGGCCTCCTCCGCCAGGAGGCGCCCCCAGGGGGTGTCCTTGATGGGCGAGTCGGCCATCCAGGAGAGCACCTCGCGGACGCGGCGGATGCGCTGCTCCGGGTCCGAGACGCCCTTCACGCGCTCCATCAGCGCCCGGCGCATCTGCGCGCGGATGGCCCAACCGGGCGCGCAGTTGTAGCTGATGTAAGCGACGCCGTGCTCGCTCAGGTGGCTGGCGCAGAGGTCGAGGATCTTGGCGCGCACGTCCTCCGCGACCCACGAGAACACCCCGTGGCAGAGGATGTAGTCGAAGGTGCCCAGGTCGTCGGGCAGCTCCATGAAGTCCGCGTGCACGAGCTCGAGGTTGTCGAGCCCGAGTCGATCTCGCGCTTCGGTCGCCTTGTCGATCTGGACCGCGGAGCCGTCGACTCCCACCAGCTCGCAGCGGTCGAGATGGAACGCGAGGGGGATCACGTTGCCGCCCTCGGCGCAGCCGAGCTCGAGGATCCGGCATCGGTCGGGCGGGGCCGGCGAGAGCCCGCGCTTCATCGCCGCCAGCGCGAGCCGCTCCGGATGCGCGAGCGGCACGGTCTGCCCTCCGTAGGGGACCTCGTCGTAGGGATTGAGCGGCTGGGCCTGCGTCTCCTCTGTCATCCGATCTTGACCTGTTGACCCTTGAACGTGAGGGCGCTGCCCTCGATCTTGCACCCGTCGGCCTTGAGCGACACCACGGTGCTCTTGTGCTTGAGCAGCGCTCGCGAGCGGTCGAGCTTGAGGTACGTGTTGGTCTTGTCGAAGTCGACCCGGGCCGCGCTCTTGGCGAGCACGACCTTGGGGCCGGCGTCGTCCGCGAACTGCAGCTTGGCCGACTTCTCCTCGAGGCGGAGGAAGCTCTTGTCCTGCTTGGAGCGGAGCTCGAGGAAGTCCGCGCCCACCGTCAGGTGGGACTTGGTCTTGTCGAGCACGTTGTTGGCCGGGTCCTTGTCGTCCTTGCGCGTGCCGAGGGAGAAGCCCGTGTCATGGGCCACGTGCAGCATGAAGCCGCCCACCACGGTGGTGGTCTCCTTGGCCGCGTGGATGCGCACGAAGTTGGTCGGCGCGTGTTCCTCGCGCAGCTTCTTCGTCCAGCCGAGGTTCTTGACGCTCTTCGAGAGGCTCAGGCGCGCGTCCTTCGAGAGGAACTCGGCGCCGGCGAGGCTGTGCATGTCCAGCGGCTCGAGCCCGGCTCCCGCCTTCGCGTCCGAGACGAAGTCCTTCATGTCGGTCGCGGCCGCGCCCTTGTTGAACCCGCCCACGAAGATCGTCTGCCCGAGCACGTCGACCCGACCGCCATCGTTCAACCCGTTGCCAAGGTTGCGCGCGTCGATCACGACGCGACGGTAGCCCGCGATCTCGACCGCGTGGGAGCCCATCACGCGCGCGGTGCCCACCCCGGCGTAGGGCTTTCCATCGGGCGTGACGGTGTCGAGCTTGCCGCGGCCCAGCGCGAGGAGCTGCGCGGAGTACGTCCCGTAGAGATCGGCCACGCTGTCGCTGTAGACCCGGAAGCCCAGCGACGGGGGCTTGTTCTCGTCGGGGTCGTCGGGCGCCTTGGACATCTCGCTCCACTTGCGGTCGATCGGATCGAACGCGAGCGCGACGTTGACGGGGTTCTCGATCACCGCGGTGAACTTGGCGTGATCCTCGGTGCCCGTTCCGCCGTCGGCGATGAAGACGACGCCCTTGCCGCCCGCGCCGACGATCCGGTCCTGGGTGCCCAGCGAGATCCCGTCCTGCGCGATGAGCCCGATCGTCTCCTTCGGCTGCGGCAGGCCCTTGGTCGCCGACGCGGGGAGCACGTCGACCACGCTCTCGAGCGCCGCCTCGAGCGCGCCCATCGTCGCGACGACGTCCTGCACCGCGTTGGTGATGGGCCGCGTGAGGTTGCGGGTGTCCTCGGGCAGCTTCTGGAGCTCGTGGTTCCAGGAGATCAGCTGCTTGTAGTTGTCCTCGCCGCTCGCGGCGCTCGAGGCGCCGGTGGTCTCGGTCGCGGTGCGGGTGTCGCTCTTGGGATTGGCGCCGAACACGAGGTCCGCGAGCGTGCCGCTGGCCTCGACGTGCGCCCGCTCGGCCACCGTCGCGGTGTGCGCGGACTTCAGCTTCACGGCCGCCGAGGCGGTCGACGCTTCGAGCCCCTCCACGCTGCCCAGCAGCCCGGCGAGCTCCGCCGCGGTCAGCCCCGTCGCCGTGTAGGTGGCGCCCGACGCGCCGTCCTCGCCCGCGGCGGCAGAGGTGGCCGTCAGCCCCAGCGCGGTGAGCACGGCGGCGTCCCCGCTGGTGATCGAGATGGTCTGGCTCGAACCCACGCCGTGAGTACGGAGCTCGAAGGCCGCCGACGCCAGCGGCGTGACCACGCCTCCCGTGCCCACCGCGCTCTCGACGACAGATCGCACCAGGCTGGCGAGGCTCTCGGCCGACGCGTTGGGGGCCACGGTCGCGCTGGCCAGCGTCACCGGCACGCTCGCCCCGGCCACGCTGAACACGACGTCATGAGACTGCTCCACGCGCGTGATCGTCACGTAGTCCGAGAGCGTCAGCTCGTGCCCCGCGACCTGCTTGGTCGCAGCGACGAAGGTCACGGGGTCGTCGACATAGGCGCGCGTCACCGCGACGGGGGGCGTGGCGACGAGGCCGTCGGGGAGGTCCGCGTCGCCCGAGGACACGGCCACGCCCAGCACCTCGCCGATCCACGCCTCGATGACGGCGGTGGTGACCCCGGTCGGGAGCGCCGCGCCGGTCAGCGTGGCGCGGAGCTTGGGCAGCAGCTTGGCGCTCTCCGCGACCGTGAGCGCCAGCACGGCGGGTCCCGGCGCGGTCGCCAGCTCGTGGAGGCTCTGGAGCGTGAACGACTGGCTCCGCGCGGGGCTCTCCGTCGCCACGGTGATCTCCCAGAAGTCGGCCGGCTGGGTGCTGACATCCCAGGGGCCGTTCCCGGTGGTGACCTCGGCCTGCTCCGCTCCGGTGATCGTCGTCTCGCCCGGGGTGTCGTCCGCCATCGGCTTGTTGCCGAGGCGCGCGTCCCAGCCCGACGCGCGCTCGTCGACGAGGGCGGTGTCCATGCGGTTGGCGGGGTTGCCCCAGAAGCCGAAGATCTCCGTGAAGTGATAGGCGTGCCAGGTCGCCTTCAGGAGGTTGTCCATGGCGCCCATCAGCGCGGTCACGCGCTTGACCAGGAAGTTGTCGGTGAGCAGCATCGCGTACTTCAGCGTCACGTCCGCGAAGCGCCGCATGCGGGCCATGAGGTTCCGGAAGTTGGCGATGCCCTTCGGGATCAGGCTCGGGAGCGCGTCGGCGTTGATCAAGCCGTAGGGGTCGAAGCGCTGGAAGTAGCCGGAGAAGCCGTACTTCAGCGCGTCGAGATCGGGCTTGCCCGCCACCTTCTTGAGGAACGGCGCGTCGAGCCACTCCACCGGGTCGCCGTCGGCGTGAATGTCCTTGCCGAAGTCCTTGGTGGCGCGCTCCGTGTTCTTCGTGGGCGGGACCAGCTCGCGGAGGGACGCGGTGCTCACCTCGAGGAAGCCGCCCTTGGTCTTCGCGTGGATCGCGGTCTCGGTCTTGGCCTTGCCGTCACGGTCGAAGTACGGGTCGTCGACCCCGCCGAACTTCGCCAGCGCCGAGCGCTCGTCGTGCTCGCGCCGCCCGTGGAAGAACTCGTACAGGCCGGTCTGGATCCGGTCGACCCGGTAGTGCAGCTCCAGCGCGTTGTAGCTGACCATGCGCGGGAAGGTGCCGTGGTCCTTGGCCGTGATCTGCCCCTGCCCGGCGCCGGACGCGATGACGATCTTCTTGTCGGCCGACAGGTTCACGCTCGCCGTCGAGGACATGATCATGTCGGCGTTGGAGTACTGCAGCCACTTGCCGCCGACCTGCCCGCAGTAGTTCTGCCCGGTCTGGAAGAGCGTGTGCTTGTTCGCGTCGATGAAGAGGTGCACGTCCGACTGCAGCGACAGCCCCGTGTACCCGAACGGCCCCTCGTCATTCGACGTGAGGTTGGGCTTGCCCATGTTGATCCGCGCCTTCGGCGACGGAACGAAGATCTCGAAGCGCTGCTCTCGGTCGAAGATGTTGTCGTCGTCCATGCGTCTTCCTCAAGCCAGGTAGATCTTCTCGCCCTTGATCTTCACGCCCTCTTCGGCCTTCAGGAGCGCCGTCTCGCCGATGGCCGCGAGGGCCCCCCGCGCAACGAGCCGGAGGCGCCCGGCGCGCGTCTGGCTCAGCCCCTCCGTCTCGCGCCACGACTCCCGGGTCCGCTCGACGAGCCGCTCGGCGGTGGTCTCGATCCGCTCGACCTTCTGCGTGACGTGCCGCGCCACGGTCCGGAGCGTCCCCACGACGAGGTTGGACTCGTCGAGCTGCAGGTCCGCGCGCTCCAGCTTCGCGGCGAGCCGCCGGGTGCGCAGCGCGGTGCGCCCGCCCCGCATGTCGAGCGCGCTCGCCTCGTCCCCGTCGTGGTCGTGGGCGCTCAGCCGCACGTCCCCGCGGCCCTCGAGCCGCAGATCGGTCCCCGCGCGGATGTTCACTGCGCCATCCGCGTCGAGGTCGAGGTCTCCACCCGCGTGGAACGCGAGGTCTCCCGACGCGCGCACCACGCAGCGGCCCTCGGACGGGCGGTGCTCGACGAGCACGTGGCCGTCGGCGTCGCGGACACGCAAGACCTCTTCGGCGCCGTCGCGCTCGAGCGCGGCGACCGTCCCGTCCGAGGCCCGCAACACGGGGGCCGCGCGCAGCGCGCGGACCACCCCGAGCACGTAGAGCACTCCGTCGTCCGCCCGCGTGACGAGCACGCCGTCGCCGGGCGCCGGGTCGTAGCCGGACACCGCGAGGCGCGCGCTC
>SHBB01000013.1 GCA_004213565.1 Sandaracinaceae bacterium | reverse complement strand
CGGGAGGTTCGGTTTTCCGCCGCCGCACCCGTTGGCGGGCGTCGCCTGGTCGAACATGGTCTCCGTCGCCAAGCACGTCCGGTCCGTCGCCGAGGACGACGCGGAGGCCGCGAAGCTCGTGCGCCTGCTCGATCTCTGCACCCGCGAGAAGCTCGTGGTCAGCTGGATCCGGATCGCCCAGTGACGAGAAGAGAAGTGAAGAGGAGCGAAGCGGAGCGACGCCAGGACGTCGTGAACGACATCGAGACGGCGGTGCGCGGCTCGAACGAGGCCATGGCCAGGCTGCGCCGCGTCGAGCCCGCGCTCTGGCCCACGCTGCAAGACGAGCTCGTCTACTTCCTCGTCGACGGGGACTTCCACACGTTGGCGCAGGTGCGGCGGATGGGTCGCGTCATGGGCATGTCGATGGACTACGGAGGCCGGGAGACGCTCGCGCGATGCCTCGACGCCTCGTCGTCCTGGACCACGCGCCTCCACGCGGCCGAGGTGATCGGTTCGCTCGGGCCGAAAGCGCAGTGGGCCGAGGCGGCGCTCGGGGCGATCGCGGCCGACGCGGCCCAGCCCCTGCGCTTGCGAAACGCCGCCACGCGCGCCGCCGCCAGCGTGGCCGGGCGCCCGGCTCCGCCGCCGATCCTCCCGCCTCCGCTCCCGCGCTCCCCGGACGCGCTCGACGCGGCGCTCGCCGAGCTGGACTGGGACCTCCGCGACGCCGTCGTGGCGTGCGCGAACGACCTCGGGGAGACCGCGGAGCCCGTCCTGGCCCGGCACCTCGCACGCTGGCGCGAAGCCGGAGTCTCTCCCTCGCGGATCGGTTCGCTGATGGCGGTCTGCGCGCCGCTGGAGGCGGCGTTCTTCGACGTGCTCGACCCGGAGGCCGTGGACCTGGCGAAGCTCTGCGAGATCGCGGCGGCGGGTCTCCGGTTCCGACCCGAGCTCGAGCCGCGGTTCGAGCGGCTGCTCGCCGAGGCGCCCACCGACGAGGGGCGACGAGCTGCGTCCGGCGCGCTGGCCCGCGTGACGGGTGAGTACGTGGTCGAGTGGTTGACGCGCAAAGACGACGAGGTCCGGCGGGTGAGCCGGGAGTCTCTCGCCAGCGTCGCTCCCGAGCACCTCGCGCGCCAGGGAGGCGCGCTCTTCGCGGGCGTCGAGACGGAGCTGGCCGTCTGGGGCTGGGAGACGACCGACCCCATCGTCGCGGCGCTCGGGCGTGCGTCCGAAGACGCGCTCGTGGAACACGTGGCGGCCTACCTGCTCCGACAGCCGCTCGACGACCCGTACTGGCGACCGGAGCCCCGAGGGCCCGGCCCCGAGGCCCTACAGGTCCTGACCTCACTCGCCGAGCGACATCGGTGGGCGCGGCGGGTCCAGGAGCGCCTCGGCGGCGAAGCGGGAGGCCGGTCGTGATCCGAGCTGGAGATCTGACGCGAGAGCGGGTGATGACCCGCCTCATCGCGTTGGGCGAAGCGGACGTGCCCGGCTTCGGCCGTTTCGTCATCCGCGACCGCGGTGGCGATCGCCAGATCCCCTCGTTCGCGCCCGATCCCGCGTTGCGGGCCGCGCTCGAAGGCGCCGACCATGGGCTCTCGGCGCCCTGGTCCGACGTGGTGGAGGCCCTGCGGCGCGGCGAGCCCTGCGAGGTGGTGGGGCTCGGGACCTTCGCCGTGCGCGAGCGGAAGGGATACCGAGCTCGCGATCCTCGCACGGGGGAGCAGGTCGACTTCCCTCCGAAGAGGTCCACGACGATGGCGATCTCCGACGCGTGGCGTGCTGGCTCGCGGCGGAGGATCCCTCCGTGCGAGCTCTGGTTGGACTTTCCCGTCCCCGCTCCAGCCCCGCCGAGCGCGTCCTCGTACGAGCGCACGCCCGGCGACCTCGTGGCCGAGATGTGCGCGACCCTGTCGTATCTCGTGCCCGAGGGCTCGCGGCGCGCGTCCGTGGTGGCCGAGCTGGAGGCGCTCGAGCCCGATCTCGACATCGCGGCGTTCGCGGCGCGGCTCGAGCGGGTCCTGGCGAGAGGCGGCGCCGACTCGCGCTCGCGGCCCATCGTCCCGGACGCGATCGAGGCTCGGCCGGACGAGTTCGCGGAGCTGCGGGCTCAGCTCGATCGCCTGAAGCGCGCGGCGGCTCGCTGCTACGCGAGCGAGCCACGCGAACACCATCGTGTGGTCGCGGCGACGCTCGAGCCGCACCGGGAGGCGACCACGGTCCAGGCGGTGGACGACCCGCTGGCATATACGCACGTCGCGTTGCAGGACACGCTCGAGGCGTCGCCCGAGGTGGCCGACGCGCTCCCGCAGATCGCCGCGTTCCGCAACGTCCGGATCCTCACCCTGTTCGGCAACGGGCTCGTCGGCCTGCCCATCCCGACGGCCGGGCTGGGCGAGCTCCGCGCCGTGCACCTCGCGCAGAACGAGCTGGTCGCGTTCCCCGAGGCGCTCTACCGCTGCGAGGCGCTGGAGTGGATCGAGCTGTCCGACAACCCGCTCCGAAGCGTGCCGGAGGGAATCGAGCGCCTGGAAGCCCTCCGCTACCTCGGGCTCCGGGGCACCGAGCTCCCGTCGGCGGTCCTCGACGGGCTCCGCGCGCGTCTGCCGCGCTGCGCGGTCGTCGCCGACTGATCACCAAGCCGTGCGGCGCAGCAGGTAGCGGGTGCCCAGCGACACCAGCTCGTCGGCGAAGCGGGGGTCGTCGAAGAGCTCGGGGCGCACGACGATCGCGGACTCCACGCAGTGGCGGAGCGCGGCGACGATCACCCACATGAGCCGCGGGCGGTCGCCGTCCCGGATGTCGGCGCGCGCCTCGAGCTTGGGCACGCCGAGGGCCTCGACCGCGGTCGAGACCTCGTCCTGCAGCTCCTGGACCCAGACCTGCGGGACCTCGGCGAGGAGGGCGCGGCCTGCGCGTCCGTCCGTCCGAGCGCGCTCGACGAGGCGCTCGACCAGCGCGCGGAGGAGCGCGTGGAGCTCCCCGTCGTGCGGCTCGCTCAGCGGCGTCGAGAGCAGCTCGAGGGTGACCGCCCTGCGTCGGCGCGCCAGCTCCGAGACCATCGCGCGCAGATCGGGGAAGTAGCGATAGAGCGTCGCGGGGCTCACCCCGGCCCGGCGCGCGACGGCGCGCGCGGACGCCGCCGGCCAGCCGCCCTCCGCCAGGAGCTCGAGCATGGCGCCGAGGATGGTCTCGACCGACGCGCGCCCCCGCGTGGTGCTCGGCGCCGTGCGCACCACCGCCTCGGCCGCCTGCTGCTGCGGCTCCTCCCGCAGGCGGGCCGCCACCTCCGCGAGCGGCTCGGGCCACGGCGCGGTGCGCGACGTCTCCGGGGCGTCGAGCGAGGCGCCCTCGGGTGCGGCGTAGCGCCAGGCCAGCGCGAACAGCTCGGCGCGGAACGCGGGGTCGTCGAGCGCCTCGGGGCGGCGGACGATCGCGTCCTCGATCGCGCCCTCGACCGCGTGGAAGACGACGAACGACATGATCTCACGCGGGCCGTCGCGGAGCGCGAGCTGGTCCATCACCTGCGCGAGCAGACGCTCGGTGCTGAGGTCGGTGGGACCGGAGGCGGGGAGCACCCAGGCGGCGGGGACCTGGAGGAGCAGCGCGCGTCGGGTCGCGAGGTTCGCGAGCCGGGGATCGAGCAGCACGTCGATCAGGCTCGCGGTGACCGCGCGCGGATCTCCGATGTCGATCGCCGCCGCGCGCTCCATCGCGGACGCGAGCGCGTTGCGCTCCAGCCGCCGCGCGAGCTCGACCACGATCGCGTGCTTGTCGGGGAAGTACTGGTAGAGCGAGCCGATGCTGACGCCGGCCACCCGCGCGATCGCGTTCGTGTTGAGCGCCTCGTAGCCGTCCCGGTCGAGGAGCAGGGCGGTCGCGTCGCAGATCGCGGTCACGATGGCTCGCCCCTCGGACGTCGTGGGGTCGCGTCGTCGCTCGGGGATGTCGCGGCTCACTCGCCCGCTTCTACCACGCCTCCTTCCCGCTCATCCCGAACGCCCGGCTCAGCGACACGTGACGGCTCGCCGGCTCCCATGAGCGCGGAGGGCGAGACTCACCCTCGGCCGGGCCTCGCAGACACGCGCGCCGCGATCGCTTCAGGGACGGACGAGCCTGGACACCGGCTGATCAGGGGCGCTGACATAGACCTGTCCGGGGGCCACCATCACGACATCCGTCAGCTCCGCGTCGATGGGCGCGCCGTGGTCTGTCCACTGCGCGCCGTCGAAGTAGAAGAGCGTCGTGTGCGCCGACGCGACGTCGGTGGCGGACAGCCCGTGGATCGCGGACGCCCGGACGAGGCCACGATCCCCCGGATCGGTGGACCACTCCACGCCGTCCCACCGCCAGACGAGGAACTGCGCGAGGAGAACGTCGCTCGGTGCGCTCGCCCACACCGCGCTGAAGACGTTCGGGTTTCCGGGGTTGCGGGGCGGCGTGACGTCGGACCACTCCACGCCGTCGTACCGGAGCGCGACATCGGGGCTGATCGCGTAGACGTCGTTCGGCGCCGAGCCCCAGACGTCGACGAAGAAGCTTCGACCGCCGAGGCCAATTCCCGCCGGCAGCTCGACCGTCGACCATTCGCTCCCATCGAAGTGCAGGATCGTCTCGTCGCTGCCGACGGCGTAGACGTCGTCGGGGGCGCCGCCCCAGATCGCGCGGAGGTCCACCTCGACACCCGTCGACATCGGAGTGAACGTCGCCCCGTCGAACCGGAGGATCGTCCCGCCTCCGCCTGCGAAGAACGCGTCATTCGGCCCCGCGGCCCACGCGTCCACCAGGACGGTGGGGACGGCCGGGTCCAACCGGCTCCAGCTGACGCCGTCGAACCGGGCGACGGCTCCTACGCGCGCGCCGTCGATCGTCGCCTCCCCGCAGACGTACACCTCGTCCGGCCCCGTCGCGGCGAGGCCCCAAGGGGACAGGCCCACGAGGGCGGGCTCGTCGTCGAGCACGTCCCATCCGGGCGCGACTTCGAACACGAGCGTATCGCCGAGGGCCGTGCCCTCGAGCTCGCCGCGGACCTCACAGATCCCCGGAGCCAGCGCGTCGATGCTCAGCCCACCATCTCCCGCGTGGGATCGGGTCTCCGACGCTCCGAACGCGCAGACATCCGGCGTCAGCGTCGTGAAGACCCTCGGCAGCGTGTCGCCGCAAGCGCGCTCACCGCCGATCGTCGCGACGCCCCGAAAGGCCACGGCTGCGCCGACGCCGATGACGAAGGACGCGTCGCCGGTGCGCTCGACGACGAACCCGTCGAAGGACGTCTCGTCGTACACGTCGTAGACGCGCTCGAACGAGGGGTCGTCCGGAGAAGAGAGGCGCACCGTCGCGGGCGCCGCCGGCGTCGTCAGCGTGATCCGCGACGGGTCCTCGTCGACCGCCTCGAGGACGGCGCCTTCGGCGACGAGCGGGATGTAGCCGTAGCCGAACCGTGAGAGCTCGGTGTCCCCCGCGAACACGCGCATCCCCACCGAGAGCGTCGTCTCCGAAGCGATGTATCTCGGCGTCTCCGTCGTCGTGGTGTCGCCGCAGCCGACGCTCGCGTCGACCCTCGTCACCCGGCGCGCCGAGTACGTCGCCTCCACGACGTGGCGCTCGCCGTCCTCGGTCTGAAGCGTCACGCGCAAGAGGCCGTCCCCTTCGCGCAGCGCCTCGACGGTGAAGACGTTGGGGCTCGCCTCGGAGCGTGTGAGCTCGAACGGCGTGTCGCCCACCCAGGTCGTCTCCGCGACCGTGAACGGGATGGCTTCGCAGCCGGGGATGAGCGCCTCGGGCACCGCGGCCAACACGTCGATGCGGCCGAACGCGGACACGATGCCCGCCGCGATGAGCACGCCCGCGACGTCGGTCAGCTCGAGCTCCTGGTTGCACGCGCCGACGACCAGGTCGTGGCGCGCCCCGACCGCGATCGTGGCCTCTTCGGGGAACACGAACGTCTTCCGGTCCCCGCCGAAGAGCGCACAGCCCGACAGCTGCACCGCGATCAGCAGGATGACGAGGCTGGTCTCGTGCGACGCACCCATCCGGACTCCTCTCCTGGAACAGAGGCTAGCGCATGGGGCGTACCAACCGATCCTGCCTGCGGTTTCCCGATCCGCCGGGCGCGGTGTGGCCGCCGCTTCACACCTGGGTGACGGCGCGCGACTACGCGCGCCGGAGGATGTACGTCAGGCCGCCGAACAGCCGGCCATTCGAGCCGAGTCGCGCCGCTCGCGACCTGCAGCGTCGAGTCGTCGAGGGCTGCTCACGGCAGCGTCGAGAGGAAGCCCCAGAACGCGGGGGCGGCGAACGCATCCTGACGGGAGTGCCCCATGCCCGCGGTCTCGCACCACACCACGGGCTCGGCGCAGTCCGTGTACGCGACGCACGGCGCGGGATCGGTCGGCGCCGTGTCGGCGGCGCAGCCGTTCCGATCCACGTGCGCGTCGCGGGCGCCCTCGCTCGCGCGGATGCGCACCGTGCCGTCGTCCTGGTCGTGGATCAGCAGCGCGCCCACGATCCCGGAGCAGTCTCGGCCAGCTTGGCCGCCGCCGATGGTGGCCACGCCGCGCAGGACGTCGCCGCGCACGCAGGCGAGCTGATGCGACATGAAGGCGCCGCTCGAGTAGCCGGTGGCGAAGCGTCGGTCCGGATCGGCGCAGAAGCGGTCTTCGACGGCGCCGACCATCGCGTCGAAGAAGGCGACGTCCGGGCCGGCCGCGCCGGTGACCCAGCAGCGGTCGACCGCGCGGCCGCGCACGTGGATGGCGTCCTGTCCGCTCTCGCGCTCCACGGGCACGTTGTTGCGCTCGCGCTCGGCGCGGTCCGAGCAGCCGTGGAACTGGTAGACGACCGGGTAGGCGCGAGCGGGGTCATAGCCCTCCGGGAGCCAGACGAACCAGTCTCGGGTCACGCCGCCCACGTCGAGGGTCTGCGCGACCCACTCTCCCTCCGCGATGTCTGCGGCCCGGCCGCAGCCCTCGCTCGGCGCCCCCGCGTCCGGCGCGCCGCCGTCCTCGGCCGCCGCGTCGGTCGCGCCCCCGTCAGTCGCGCCTCCGTCGATGGAGGTCTCGCCGTCGGTCGCGGCGCTCGCGTCGCGCGCCACGGAGGCGTCCGGACCGACGTCTGCGTCGCAGCCCGCGAGGAGCGTGAGGGCGAGGAGGAGCGACCCGAGGCGTTGCGTGTGCACGCCACACTGTCTCACGACCCGGCGCGCCGAGGCGAGAAGCGCGCCCCGAAGGCCGACGTCAGGCGTCGCCCGCGAAGCGG
Source organism: Sandaracinaceae bacterium (assembly GCA_004213565.1). Classification (GTDB taxonomy): domain Bacteria; phylum Myxococcota_A; class Polyangia; order Polyangiales; family Sandaracinaceae; genus JAVJQK01. Next base: position 27,729 of record SHBB01000013.1, on the reverse strand, counting down.
CGACAGACGAAGAGGAGCGCCGCGAGCGCGTTCGGGTCGGTCTCCGCGCCGGGACGCACCGCGTGGATGTGCGCGCCGCCGGAGTAGAGCTGGTAGTGGCCGCGCAGCGCGCTCAGCGCGTCGAGGACCTGGGTGTCGAAGAGCGGGAAGAGCGCGTCGGGCCGCGCACCCTCGAGCGGGCGGATCGTCCACGCGGCGTCGAACCCCGGGTGACCCGTCGGCGCTCCGCCGACGTGGCGGCCGGAGAGGAGCTCGAAGGGCGGCACGGGTCGCTTGACCGGCACCAGGACGTAGGTCTTCCAGTCGTTCGACGTGTCGATCGGCCGAACGCGGTGCTCGATGTTTCGATCCGTGCCGACGATGTTGGTGGCAAGGAGCAGCGCGTCTCCGACCTTGAAGCGGGGCGTGCCGAGCGGCCCCCCACGGTCGAGCAGATGTCCGCCGAGGCGCTGGACGACCATGGCCCAGCCCTGCTGCGCAGTGGAGACCGCGCTGGCCTTGCCCACCACCGACAGGACCAGCAGGGCGCCGAAGCCGATCACCATCAGGACGACCAACCCGGCCGCGGCGAAGAAGACGAGATCGCGTGGTTGCATCGGAAGAACCTCCGGGCACTGATACGAGAGCGCGACGGTCGGTTCCCTCGGATGGCGCGAACTGCGCCTTCTCTGGCGCGAACGGGGCGTGGCGGGACGGGGTTGTGGTCGCGGCACCGGCTCGTCCATGATGCGAGCCATGCAAAGGTGGGGGGGCACGACGGTATTGCTGGCGGTCTGGATGGCGGTCGGGACCGCGAGCGCGCAGGACGCGGAGCCGAGCCGGGACGCGGAGGCGCGCAGCGTCTTCGAGGCGGGCACGCTGGCGTTCGAGGACGCTCGCTACGCGGACGCGCTCGGGTACTTCCAGCGCGCGTACGAGCTGAGCCAACGGGCCGTGCTGCTCTACAACATCGGCGTCGCGGCGGATCGGCTGCGTCGAGACGCGGTCGCGCTCGAGGCCTTCGAGCAGTTCCTGGAGTCGGTCCCGGACCACCCCCGGCGCCGCGACGTCCTGGCGCGGGTGGAGGTGCTGCGCGAAGCGGTCGCGCAGGGAGAGAGCAGCGAGCCGCCACCCGCCCAGGCCGTGGCTGAGACCGACGTCGACGTGGGGACGGCGTCGCCCGCCGCCACGAGCGGGCCCGACGTGGGGTCCCTCGTCGGCGCGAGCGCGCTCGGCGCGGTCGGCGTCGCGAGCCTCATCGTGGGCGTGGTCGGGATCGCGGGCGCGGGGGAGTGCCTCGAGCGGGCCGGAGACGTGTGCGTCGAGGAGCGCGGCACCGCGTGGGAGGCCACCGGGCTCTACCTCGGGCTCGGGGCCGCGGCGATCACGGCCGCCGTGATCTGGATCGTGGTCGCGGCCTCCCAGGGAGGCTCGGAGCAGGCCGCACGCGCGCTCCGCGTCGGGCCGGGGGGAGAGCTGACGTGGACGTTCTGAGCCGCACCCTCTGCGCCACGTTGTTCGCCCTCGCGGCGTCCGGCTGCGTCTTCTCCGACCGCTGCGTCAACGGCGCCGCGCGCGACGAGGCGAGCGGACGATGCACGCTCACCGTCGACCCGGACGCTGGAGAGAGCGACGCCGGCTCCGGGGCCGACGCCGGGGACGCGAGCACCGACGACGACGCTGGCGTCCCGCGCCGCATCGCGCAGGTGAGCGTGGGCGTGGTGCACGCGTGCGCCATCGATGACCTGGGCGTGCTGCGCTGCTGGGGTGACAACTCGTCCGGCGCGCTGGCGACCGGCGACACCGCGGCGTCGTCCGTGCCGCAGGTGGTCGACCTCGGCGCGGCGGTCACCCAGGTGGGCGGCACCGCGCTGCACACCTGCGCGACCACGAGCGCGCCCGCGACGTTCTGCTGGGGACAGAACGCGGAGGGGCAGATCGGCGACGGCACGCCGGGCGACATCCCCACGACCACGCCGTTCGAGATCACGGGACTGGGCGCGCTCCAGCAGATCATGGGCGGGTTCGCGAACACGTGCGCCGTGTCCTTGCTCGGCCAGGCCGTTTGCTGGGGGCGCAACGACCGCAACCAGCTCGGGAACCGACACATCGAGATGACGCAGCCCGTGCCTGGCGCGCCCATGGTCGAGCCGGACGGCTCGGAGCTCGAGGGGGCGCGGCAGGTCGCCATCGCCGATCGCCACATCTGCCTCCGCGTCGACGGCCGCGCGTACTGCGTGGGCGACGGAGGCGAGGGCTCCCTCGGTGACGACACGCGGCTCGACCGTCCGGAGCCGGTGCCGGTGTCGACCTTGACGGACGTCACCGACGTCGCCGCGAGCTTCGCCCACTCCTGCGCCGTGGCGGGCGGGGAGGTCTTCTGCTGGGGTGACGGGACGCAGGGCCAGGTCGTGCCCGAGATGACGGACAGCTACGCGGGCCCGCAGCTCGTGGTCTTCCCCATCGCGGCGCGCGAGGTGGTGACGGGTGAGAAGCACTCCTGCGCGCTCCTCGAGGACGGCACCGTACATTGCTGGGGGACGGACGATGACGGGGCGCTCGGAGACGCCGCGTCGCACACCGGCCCCACCGCGCCGGTCCAGGTCGAGGGCCTCTCGGGCGTCACGGCGCTCGAGGCCAACTTCGTCGGCGTGACCTGCGCGCTCACCGGAGCGGGCGAGCTCTTCTGCTGGGGCCAGGACTCGATCGAGCTGCTCGGCGGTCCGCGGCCTGGCGGGACGAGCATCTTCCTCGACGGCATGACCCGCCACGACACGCCGGTGCGCGTCGACCCGCTCTGAGCGCGGCGTGCCGCGATCTCAGCCCGTCTCTTCGCGAGGGTCCACGACGCCGACCCCGTGGCGTGGCTGCACGCCGGAGACGCGGCGGCGCCGTCGGCGGACACTCCGCTCGATCAGGCGCACGAGCTCGGCCATCGGCGCCAGCTTGTCGAGCGTGACGTCGGCGGCAACTTCGCCGTCGGCCCCGAGGCGCGCCCTGTCGCCAGTCCAGAGCACGGTGAAAGGGCGCTCGGTCCCGAGCCGGTCTCGGACGAAGCGACACAGCTCGGGACATCCCAGGCATCCGGCAGTCGGACAGGAGCACGTCCGGCGGCTCCTCGAGCACGCTCTCGAGCGCGCGCTGCGGCTCGGCGAAGGCCCGCACCGCGAAGCCCTGCGCCTCGAACACCCGCGCGACGATGGCGAGCAGCATGCGGTCGTCGTCGACGAGGACGATGCGAGGACCAACGCTCATGCGCCCCACGTAGACCCGTCTTCGGACTGGCCAACGCTCACGAGCCGGGGTCATCACGCGGGCTCAGAACGTCGCCAGCCGCAGCGGGCCGGTCCCGAACGGCTCGAGGCCGCGCGGCGCCTCGTCCTCGATCCACGCCACGCGGGTGCCGCTCGCGTTCACGCTGGGCGACCGGCACAGGTCGGCGCGGATCGTCGTCACGCGGCTGGGCGGTGAGGTCAGGGCCACGTCGCCGACGAAGACCGCGAGCGTGTCGTCGTCGAGCGCCTCGGAGAAGACGTAGCGGTTGCGGCTCGTGGCATCCCCCGCGACCCGCGGATGGTGGGGCATCTTGCATCCAACCGGGACCGTCGCGCGGACGCCGGTCGCCGAGCGCGTGCTGAACGCCACCGCGTCGCTCAGCAGGGCCAGTCGGTCCACCGCGGCGTTGTAGGCGTAGAGTCGATCGTCGTCGGTCACGACGAACACGAAGCCGCCCCGCGGCTCGGCGGCGTCGACGCCACGTCGGTGGTGCCTGTCTTCGACGAGCCCCGCGCCGTAGACGTGCCTCACGTTCGACGCGAGCTGCCGCGCGCCGTCTTCGTCGAGCGCGTGGAGCACGTCGTCCCGCGTGACGAACAGGGCGCCTCCGGTGAGCAACCCGCTGACCCGCCCGCGGCCCACGACGAGCGTCTCGTACTCGCCGGTCTCGAGATCGAGCCGACCCGCCTCTTCGCCGTCTTCCAGGTACACCGACGACTCGCCCCAGCCCAGGAACCACGAGCGTGCCTCGACGCGGCGCGTGCCCCACTCGCCGCGGATGTCCGTGAAGAGCACCTCGACGGGCATGTCGGTCCGCCTCCCCCTTCGCGCCGAGATGGACCAGCGCCCGATCCCGGTCTCGTATCCCAGGGGGGACACGAACCGCTCGCCCGTCGTGAGGTCGAAGGAGGTGACGCTCGCATCCCTCTCGGGGTGTTCGTCTACCAGGTGGAGCAGGTCGCCTCCGGCGTCTTCGAGGTTGACGCCGAGGGGGACGGACCCGATCGGGCGGACGGAGTCGCCGCTGCGGACCGACCAGTGAGTGTTGTCGTCGATGATCTCCTGCATCAAGAGCCGGCCATCCGCGAGCTCGATCGGCCACATGCCCCCGATGACTTCGCCCGTCGTCATGCTCACCCGCTGCGAGTTCCTGGAGCACTCCGTCGGACCATCCGAGGACACGGATCCCCACCCTCCGTGGGTGGTGAACCCGCGCCCGGTCGAGGTCGAGAAGACGGTGGTCGTGCTCCACTGCACCGCGCCGTCCTCGGCGCGCACGAACCCGACCGTGCCCTCGTATTTGGGGACAAACGCGTCACAGTCGTCCCGGTCTCGGCGCGCCCAGGAGAGCCCGAGCACCGATCCGTCGGGCGTCGCGAAGTCGTCGACGTAGACGGGCGACGCGTTCGGGAGCTGCGCGACCGGCGCGCCCGCGTCGTCGTGCCAGGTGTACGTGCACTCGAACTCGTTGACGTAGCTGAAGTCGCACTCGTCGCCGGTGGCGACCGCCACGTGCGCGTCTCCGACCGCGAGGAGCTCGCCATGGACCGACGGCAGCACGATGGCGGTGTCGGCCAGCGGCTCGCGGCCCTCGCGGAGGTCGACGTCGTCCGCGTCGCCGGGCACCGATCCGTCACCCGGGATGGATCCGTCGGCGAGGGCGACGCAGGTGTCGCCTTCGCGCGCCGTCCCTTCGCCGCAGCGCAGGGGGCTCTCGCCGCAGGCCGTCGACGTCATCAAGAAGAGCAATGGAGTGAGTCGTGTCATGGCGTGCTCCGTGGCCCTCGCGTGTTCGTTCATTCAACCTCGACCGGTCGAGAGCGCCTGTCAGCGTCTCTGCCGATGTCGCCAGCCGAGCACGGCCGCCGCCAGCAGGAGCGGCCAGATCGCCTGCGACCGCGGCGTCGCCCCGACCGTTACGCATCCACAGCCCTCGTCGCGCCCGCTCCCGGGCTCCGAGGAGCCGTCCGGGGCCGTCGCGCCGCTGTCGTGCGCGGCGCTCGCGTCGACCGTGCGGCCGCCATCGCGCGATCGGCCCCCGTCGGTCACCAGACCGGCGTCCGAAGCGTCCTCGACCTCGCACGTCGCGCTGCAGCCGTCGCCGTCGATCGCGTCGCCGTCGTCGCAGCCCTCGACGCCCGCCCAGACGAATCCGTCTCCGCACGTCGCGGCCTCGCAGGCGCTCGTGCACGCGTCCGTGTCGTCGTGGTTCCCGTCGTCGCAGGCCTCGTGCCCTTGCGCGACGCCGTCGCCGCAGGGGAACGGCGCGCCGCGCTCGTAGGCGCCGACGTCGGAGAAGGAAGGCGATCGAGGCGCGCATCATCGGACGCCCTGTCACGCGGCGCGGGTAGACGCCATCGTCGCGGCCGACGGATAAGGAAAGATCAGCGCTCGTCGGCGCCGCCGTCGTCGGGCATGACCGAGAGCCCCCAGTCGAGCTCGGTGGCGGCACCGCAGCCCAGACACGCGGCGACGGCCCGGCGAGGCTCGATGAAGACCACGTCGAACGCGTGCTCCAGGCAGTCCATCAATCCACAGCCGGCCTGGCCGCACTCGGGGCAGGTCAGGGGTCGATGGCGGCAGACTTCGACCGGCGCTCGTAAACCCATGTCGCGGTCCTTTTCGTAGAGACTCAGCTGTGAGCGGCGATACTCCGTCACCGGGCTTGCATACGCACATCACGAAACGGCGCAAGCTGGATCGCGCCACGCCGGCGACGGCGTCGTGGCCCCGCGCCCTCGTCAACCCGTGCTCCATGCCGCCGTGCGCTCACGTCCCACGGCCCCGGAGGTGTGGCGTCTGGACCGGCGGCCGGACCTCCTCGGCGCGCACGGACTCACGAACGCCGGAGCTCGACGAACGTGTGTGATCGTCCCCGGGGAGCGTCAGCCGCGCTCGTGGGGCGGCGCCGTCCTGGTCTGCGCGCAGTGGCTCACGAACGCCTCGCCGTAGCGCGCGAGCTGGGCCTGGGCGCGCTCGGTGCCAGCGGCGCGGTACTGCTCGACGGCGAGGCAGTAGAGCGGCTCCGCTCGGCGCGCCATCTCCTCACCGATGCGATCGTGAAAGACGCGCTCGACCTCGGCGCGCACGTCTGGCGCCGCCTCCGCCGTGGCCTCGCGCAGGTCGAGCGGGAGCGGCACGTTGGCGACGGCGACGCGGGCGGCGTGGGCGTCGAGGAGATCGCCCGAGCGAGTCCGCGCGACCGGGCCGAGCCTCCCGTCATCGTAGAACGGCCGGTATCGAGCGAGCGCCTCGCTCACCGCCGCGCTCGCCGCCCGCAGCTGCTCCGAGAGCCGCGCGACGGCGGCCCGCGTGTCCTCCGCCGCCTCTTCGGCCCCGAGCGGCGTGGCGAGCGCCTCGGCGAAGGACCGCTCGGCCTCCGCGAGGGCCGGCGGGACGTCCGGGTCGGAGACCGACGCGCGATCCGCCGGGACGCGTGCCGCAGCGCGCGGCGGCGGTAGCGGCTCCGATGCGCCGTCACCGACCAGGACGCCGAGGACCACCTCGTCTCCCCCATCGTCCTCCGTTTGCGGATCCGCGCTCGACGCAGGCGCCGGGCTCGAGCCGCCGCACGCCACCAGGACGAGGACGAGCCCCGCTCCTGCGATCACGCTCAGCCCTCGTCTGTGTCCGTTCTCGGCCATATCCAGACTCCTGGGAGATCGTCCTACGAGCTCGAGCTCGACCAGAGCATAGCGAAGTCTGTTGGCGGCGTGTCGGGGCCTGAAGAGGCCGAGCGGTGGGCGTGCGAACGTCTCGCGCGCAATCTCTCGGCGTGCCTCGCGGTGAGTCGTCCGATGCGATGGCATGTCTCGGCGCGAGACACGCGGCTCAACCGGGGCGGCGCGGCTGGGCGGGGGGAGCCGGCCGCACGGAGGGGGCGCCGCGCGCGCTGACGTGGAGGACCTCGGCCGCGGCGGCGTAGACCGTCAGGCCGCGTGTCGCCTGCATGAACCAGCCCTCGTGCTGGGCGAGCTCCGTCGCGTCGGCGCCGACGCGGGCCGCGAGCGCGGCGCCGCGCGCCCCTTCCACCACCGCCTCGAGCAAGGTCTGGCAGCGCAGATCGAGGCCGTGGCGGCGCGTCATGGCCGAGATGGCGCGAGCGCGCCGCAGGGAAGCGCTCATGGCGAGCGCGGGCTTGGTGGGGGTTCGACGTCTGTCCATGCCGACCGCATACGCAGCTCGCGTGCCAAGCCCGCGAGCCGATCGTCGTCGGTCCGACCGAGACCGAGCGTTGATCGCCGGGCCATCGAGCCCGAACGAAGTTCAGGGGAAACTCGCCGAGGGGCGTGGTACGTGGACTCGATGCCGCGCCTCCTCCTCGCGCTCGCCTGTCTGGGCTGTGGACCTCAGGCGTCGAGCTCGCCGCGCCCCGCGAGCCCGCCATCGGTCCTCGTGGCCGAGGCGGAGTGCGCCGTCCGCGTGATGTGGGACGACGACGGCCGGGCCACCGCGACCGCGACCGCGCCGAGCGCCGACGAGGCCACGCGCGCCGCCTTCGCGGACGCCTGCGCGCAGCTCTTCGGGCGCGGCAGCGAGACTTGCTACACCACCGACGCCGTCGGTCGGGTCTGGAGCGAGCGGCGCGAGGGCGAGGCGGGGGTGACGGTGGAGGCCCATGTCGTGCGCGGAGGGCGGCGGGAGGCGACCGCGAGCGCGCCCGACCACACGGACGCCTGTCGCGTCGCGGCCCGGGACGCGTGCCCGGAGGGGGAGCGATGCAGTGTGCTCGAGGTGGGCGGCGTCCCCGTCGCGCTCGTGCTCGGCGCCGAGCCCTCGGCGGACTACGTACACCCGCCCGGGGGCCGCTGCGTGGTAGCCATCCACGTGGTCACGCGCGAGGCGACGGGGACCGGCGAGGGCGAGACGCAGGAGGCGGCCGAGGCCGCGGCGCGCGCGGCGGCGTGCGAGGCCCTGGGGGAGCGGTCGTGCGAGGACGAGGCGCGGTACGAGCTCACGCGCCGCGGCTCCAGCTTGCGCGTGACGAACGGCGACGCGCGGTGGACCGTCGAGGGCGTCCTGGCCGAGGTCGCGCGGGCGGTCGGCGAGGCGGAGTCCGGCGCGAGCCGCGTCGAGGCCTGCCTGCAGGCCAGGGCCGCCGCGTGCGCCCAGCTCGGGTGCGCGCCGGGCGACGCGCGGGTGGACCTCCTGGACGGGGTGGACATCGCGCCGGCCCCGCGCGGCCTCGCGGGCTTCGGGCTCTGAGCGGGTCGGGGCTTGCGGCGCGCCGCGCGGGCTCCACGACGTGTGCATGGTTCCCCTGTCGGTCCTGGATCTCGCTCCGATCGTCGAGGGCGGCGACGTCGCGACGGCGCTCGCCGCGAGCCGTGAGCTGGCGCAGGAGGTCGAGCGCCTCGGGTATCGGCGCTTCTGGATCGCGGAGCACCACGGGATGCCGGGCATCGCGAGCGCGGCGACGTCCCTCTGCATCGCGCACGTCGCGAGCGCCACGAAGACCATCCGGGTCGGGGCGGGCGGGATCATGCTGCCCAACCACGCGCCCCTCGTCATCGCGGAGCAGTTCGGGACGCTCGAGGCGCTCTTCCCCGGGCGCATCGATCTGGGCCTCGGGCGCGCGCCCGGCTCCGATCCGGTCACCGCCCACGCGCTCCGCCGCGACCCGCACCGGGCCGCGGAGTCCTTCCCCGACGACGTCGTGGAGCTGCGGAGCTACTTCCAGCCGGGCGGGCGGCCGGGGCGCGTCCGCGCGGTGCCGGGCGAGGGGCTCGACGTGCCGCTCTGGATCCTCGGCTCGAGCCTCTTCGGCGCGCAGCTCGCCGCGGCCCTCGGGCTCCCGTACGCGTTCGCGTCGCACTTCGCCCCGGCGCAGCTCGAGGAGGCGATCGCGCTCTACCGGCGGCGCTTCCAGCCCTCGGCGCAGCTCGACGCGCCCTACGTGATGCTCGCCGTCAACGTCTTCGGCGCCGACACGGTCCCCGAGGCGCGCCGGCTCGCCACCACGATCGAGCAGGCCTTCGTCGCCCTCCGCCGCGGCACCCCGGGCCAGCTCGCGCCCCCGCGTGAGGGCTACCGAGAGTCCCTCGGCCCCGCGGACCGCGCGGTGCTCGAGCACGCGCTCGCCTGCTCCTTCTACGGCCCCGAGGACGCGCTGCGGAAGGGCATGCAGGCCTTCGTGGAGCGGACGGGCGCCGACGAGCTCATCGTCACCGCCCCCATCCACGACCCGGCCGCCCGTCTCCGCTCCTTCGAGCTCGCCGCCGCGGCCGCCGCGTAGTCACCCGCGGAGCGTCTCGAGGAGGAGCCGCGTCTTGACGGGCTTGACCAGGTGGGCCTCGAAGCCGGCGCTCGCCGAGCGCGCGTGGTCGTTCTGCTGCCCGTAGCCGGTCAGCGCGATGAAGCGGCAGTCGGGCACGATCTCGCGGAGCTTCGCCGCGAGCTCGTAGCCGTCCATCTCCGGGAGCCCGATGTCGAGCACGGCGACCTCGGGCTGGAACTCGGCCGCGAGCGCGATCGCGCCCCTCGGGTGCGTGGCGACGGCGGTCACATAGCCGTGGCGCTCCACCACCAGTCCGAGCAGCGAGCCCGCGTCCTCGTTGTCGTCGACGATCAGCACGCGCGCCCCGGAGGCCGCCTTCGATCGCGGCGGAGGTGTCGGCGGCTGGCTCTGCCGCCCCGGAGTCCGGAAGTCGCGTGGCAGCGAGACGACGAACCGGCTCCCTCGGCCGTCGCCGTCGCTGTGCGCGCTCACCGTGCCGCCGTGGAGCTCCACGAGGCCCTGCACCAACGCCAGCCCGATCCCCAGGCCACCCTCCGCGCGGTCGCGCCCGCGTGGGCCCTGGGTGAAGGGCTCGAACACGTGCGGGAGCTGCTCCGGGGCGATGCCCTGGCCGGTGTCGGCGACCTCGAGCACCACGCGCTCGCCTTCGGCCTTCCCGACGACGCGCACCTCCCCGCCCTCCGGCGTGTAGTGGGCCGCGTTCGTCAGGAGGTTCGCGGCGACCTGCACGAGCCGGCCCTCGTCGGCCACGACCGTGGCGTCCGGCGCGACGTCGACCTCCAGGCGGTGCGCGCGCCGCTGGAAGAGCGGCGCCGTGTGCTCGATCGCCGCCGCGACGACCTCCGTCAGAGACGTGTGCTCGAGGTCGAGGCTGACCTTGCCGCGGGTGATGCGCGCGATGTCGAGGAGATCGTCGACGAGGCGGACGACCCTTCGCACGTGACGCTCGATCGTGTCGCGCTCCCGGTTGGGCTCGGGGTCCTGGAGCTTCATCAGCTCCACCGCGCTGACGATCGGGGCGAGCGGGTTTCTCAGCTCGTGCCCGAGCATGGCCAGGAAGGCGTCCTTCGCGCTGCTCGCCTCCTGGAGCGCCGCCACGTGCTTCTCGCGCTCGGCGTCGATCTTCTCGAGCGCCTGGCGGGCCCGCACCTGCGGGGTGATGTCGAGCACGACCGCCATCATGCCGTACACGTCGCCCCCGGGTCTGCGGAGCGGCTCGAGGTGGAAGTTGACGAAGAGCTCGTCCGACCTCTGGCGCAGCGAGACCTGCATCTCGTTGACGCTGAACGGCTCCCCCGTCTGGTACACGCGGTCCAGGATGCCCGGCAGCGGAGTGTCCGCCACCTCGGGGAAGGCCTCGAGGTACGCCATGCCCACCGGGTCGAAGCCCACCATCTCGACGTAGAGAGGGTTGGCGAGCTGATAGACGTGTTGCGGTCCGGCCACCAGCGCGGTCGCCACCGGCGCCTGCATCAGGAGGCTGTCCCGCTGGGACTCGATCGCGTTGGACGCCTGGGCTTCGTCGAGCCTCCCCTGCGCGGCGGCCAGCTGCTCGGTGAGCTGCGCCAGGTACGACTCGTACGCGTCGTCGAAGGGGAGCCGGGGGCTGAGACCGAACGCGAGCCACCGCTCGCCGCTCCCGGTGGGGAAGCGGACCGCGAAGACGCGGGAGACCTCCTCGGGCCACGGGGACGCGGGCACGGAGAAGCCGAGCGAGAGCGCGCACCGCTCGCAGGGCTGCGCGTCGGCGTCGAGCCGCGCCGCCACCCGCCCGGCGCACTCGTCGTCGAGCCCGGTGGCCCGCTCGACCTCGAACGCCCCGTCGCGGCGCTGGCCGACGACCACGAAGGGAACGTCCTCGGGACACGCGCGCGCCACGGTCTCCAGGGCGTCCAGGCACGCGGCGGTGGACGAGGCCCTGGCCAGCTTGGTGCTCAACCTCGACAGCGACTCGAGCCGGCGCGTCGACAGCACGCGGCCGGTCATCTCGGTGACGATCACCAGCGTGCCGTGCACGCGCCCGTCGTCGTCATGGGCGGGCGAATAGCTGTAGGTCCAGAAGACCTCCTCCATGCGGCCGTTGCGGTAGATCGGCACGAGCGTGTCCTCGTGCCAGGCCGGCTCGCCGTGCGTCATCACGGCCTCGATCTGCGCGCCGACCACCGGCCACGCCTCCGCCCAGCACTCTTCGGCTGGCTGGCCCAGCGCCTTCGGATGTTTGCCGCGCCCGAAGCTCGGCACGAAGGCGTCGTTGTAGAGCTGGATCAGCTCGGGGCCCCAGAACAGGAGCATCGGCTGCCGCGTGTGCATCATGTTGGCCACCGTCGCGCGGAGCGAAGCGGGCCAGGTCTCGAGCGGCCCGAGCGACGTGGCTCGCCAGTCGTGGCGCGCGATCAGCGTCGCGCACGCGCCTCCGCCGCGCAGGAACGCAGGCACGTCGCTCTCCGCCTCGGGGTCCTGCTCGTCCGTTCGGGACATGCGTCGACCGCAAAGGTACCGACGGGCCGCCCCGGCGTCGACACCCGCCGCGTGCGCGCCTCGAGCCACTCCGCCGCCGCGGCCACGTCCGCGAACACCTCGTGCGGGAGCAGAGGCCGCGCATGGCCGAAGGCCGCCGACGTGTGTCCCATCGCGACGACCAATCACGACCATCGAAAAAACCTCGTCGACTCGTCGGAACGAGAGGTTCAGGCTACGGCGTTTGTCGATGGGAGCGTCCACGTGAGTGAACAGGCCTCCGAGCTGGCCCAGCGGATCTTCGAGAGGGTCTGCCGGCCCGAGTCCCAGCTGCCCCCCTGGGCGACGGACGAGCCCTCCCGCCGGCTGGTGCAGCCCGGGCAGGGCTACTTGGGCATCCGCGAGGTCGTGGGCGCCGCCCTCGGCGAGCCTTCGGTGCGGCTGAGCGATCTGCGGTCGCTGCCCGGGGGGGAGGTCGGCCGGCGCCTCGTCGCGCTGCGCTACTTCATCGAGAACGCGGACATCTGGCTCGAGTACTTCACATGGCGGACGTCCCTCGCGCGGCTCCCGGAGGGCGCCGAGGTCGATCGCGTCACGGAGGTGCAGGCGCTGGCGACCCGCGTCCGGGCGATCCGCGCGAGGGCGCCGAAGCTCGACGGCGCCGCGCTCGACCGGCTCGCGAGTGACGCGAGCCCGCTCTTCGGCGACGACCCGTCATCGGACGACGCGCTCGAGGCGCTGGTCGCGCTCGGGCTCGACCCCGACGCGCGGGCCGGGCTGCGGACCCGGCTGCGTGCGCGCGCGCCCGGGCTGTTCGCGGACACGCCCTCGCGGCTGGACCGCCTCTACCTCGCGTCGATGGAGCTCGATCGCTACCCCGCCACCAGCGTGAGCGCGGGCTCGCTCCGCTACGTGCTGGTCGCGGACAAGGGTGAGATGGGGGTGCGCGCGGTGCGCGAGGCGGCGGCGCTCGGGCTCGTGCCCGTGGCGCTCCACAGCCTTCAGGACGACGCCTCGGCGCTGCAGGTGCGGCTCGCCCGCCAGCTCGGCGGCTTCGCGATCGGCCTCTCGGGCACCTTCCGCGAGTCTTACGCGAGCTTTCGGCAGATCACCGACCGCGTGCTCCAGACCTTCCGCCGCCGCTTCGGCGACGACTGGGAGGCCGAGCTTTCGCGCGCGGCGCTCTACCCGGGATACGGTCCGCTGGCCGAGAACGCCGCGGCCATCCGCTGCTTCCGGCGCCACGGCGTCGTGTTCGCCGGCCCGATGCAGGACGTGGTCGAGCACGCGGGCGACAAGCGCCGCTTCCGCGCGATCGTCGAGTCGATCGACCCGAAGGCGGTCACGCCGGGCATCGTGATCGCCGACACCGACGCGGCGACCATCCGCGCGCGGGTCCTCGAGGCACACGCGCGCGGCGACTTCCGCTTCCCCGGGCGGCTCAAGGCGGCCAACGGCGGCGGGGGCCGCGGCCAAGCGGTCGTCCCGGCCGTCGAGGCGCTCGACGCGGCGATCACCAAGGTGCTCGGCGAGATCGAGGCCAACGCCTGGGATCCCGGCGTGATGTTCGAGCAGAACATCGATCGCACCGTGCACCTCGAGGTGCAGATCCTCCGCGACCGCTACGGCAACGCGCGACACTTCGGCATGCGCGACTGCACCGAGCAGCGCGCGAGCCAGAAGATCCAGGAGGAGGCGCCGCCCGCGATCCTGCGGGACGACCCCGCGCTCGAGGAGCGCGTGCAGCGGATCGCGGTCGAGATCGCCGATCGGGTCGGCTACGTCGGCGCGGGCACGGTGGAGCTCATGTACGCGGGTGGCGAGGTCTACTTCCTCGAGATGAACACCCGCATCCAGGTCGAGCACCCGGTGACGGAGGCCTCGCACGGGATCCGGCGCGGCGACGCGACCGAGCCGCTCGACCTGGTGCAGTGGCAGCTCCGGATCGCGGACGGGGCGCCCATCGACTTCGCGCAGGACGACGTGGTGTGCACGCACGTGGCGCGGGAGCTGCGCATCAACGCGGAGTCGTGGCAGCCCGACCTCAAGGACCCGCGCGATCGGCAGCGCGGTCTCTTCGTGCCGAACGGCGGGGTGTTCGACCGCATGGAGCTGCCCGATCCGGACGAGGTGACGGCGGCGCTCGCCGAGCGCGGGGTGGAGGAGGTCCGCGTCCGTTTCGACGTGGGCTTCGAGGTCGGCGACACGCTGATCAACAAGGACCCGACCTTCGGCAAGCTCATCGTGGCGGTGAAGACGCGCGGCGACGGCGAGGACTACGAGCGGCTCCGGCTCGCCGTCCTCGAGGTGCTCGCGCGCACCCACATCGAGGGCCGGCAGGTGCGCCCGGACGGGCGGGTGGTTCGCAAGAGCCACCTCCAGACGAACCTCGAAGCGCATCGCTGGATCCTCGAGCACCCCATGATGAAGCGTCACGCGGCGGGCGAGCGCGAAGACCGCCACGTCGGCTGGGTGGTCGACGCGCTCCGCGCCGAGCGCCGCTGATCCGGCCTGCGCGCGTCGGGCCGACGTGGCCGGGAGGTCGGGGCGGGTGGGGAGCTCGCGCCGACGAGCTCATCGTCCCGTCCCCGATCCACGACCGGCCCGCGCGCCTCCGCTCCTTCGAGCACGCCGCCGCGGCCGCGGGGCAGGCGCCGCGCCCTACGCGAGGAGCGGCGCGCCGGTCTTGGCGCGGACGTCCTCGATGTCCACGCCCTCGGCGAGCTCGACCACGCGGAAGCCGTCCTGCGCGACGTCGAAGACGCCCAGCTCGGTGATGATGCGGTCGACGCAGCCGGTGGCGGTGAGCGGGAAGTCGCAGCGCTCGAGGAGCTTGGGCTCGCCCTCCTTGGTGGTGTGCCGGGTCAGGACGAGGATGCGCTTGGCGCCGCTCGCGAGATCCATCGCGCCGCCGATGCCCATCGTCTTGCCGCCCGGGATGGACCAGTTGGCCAGGTCGCCGTTCATCGCGACCTGCATGGCCCCGAGCACGGCGAGGTCGACGTGGCCGCCGCGGATCATCGCGAAGCTCGTCGCGGAGTCGAAGATGCTCCCGCCCGGGACGACGGTGACGGTCTGCTTGCCCGCGTTGATGAGCTGCGAGTCCTCTTCGCCCTCGAGGGGGTAGGGGCCCATGCCGAGCAGGCCGTTCTCGCTGTGGAACCAGACCGAGCCGTCGTCGGGCAGGTAGTCCGCCACCAGCGTCGGCAGCCCGATGCCGAGGTTCACGATGCTGCCGGGCGCGATCTCCTGGGCCGCCCGCGACGCCATGTCTTGCTTGCCCCAGCTCACTGTGCTGCCTCCGGCTTGCGCACCGTCCGGTACTCGAAGGGGTCCTCGTGCTCCGTCACCTCGACCACGCGGTGCACGAAGATGCCCGGGAGGTGCACGTCGTCCGGGTCGAGCGCGCCCAGCTCCACCAGCTCGTCCGCCTCGAGGATGGTCGTCGTGGCCGCGGTGGCCATGATGGGCGAGAAGTTGCGAGCCGTGCGCCAGAAGCGGGCGTTGCCGAAGGGGTCGGCCTGCCGGCAGCGGATGAGCGCGAAGTCGGCGTGGAGCGCCTCCTCGAGCACGTACTCGCGGTCGCCGAAGCGGCGCGTCTCCTTGCCCTCCGCGACCACGGTCCCGACGCCGGTCGGGGTGTAGAAGGCGGGGATGCCCGCGCCGGCCGCGCGCATGCGCTCGACGAAGGTGCCCTGCGGGATGACGTCGATCTGGATCGCGTCCCCGCGCATCGCCGCGTGCAGATCCTCGTTGTTGCCGAGGTAGGTGCAGGTCACCCGGCCGACGATCCCGGCGCGCAGCCAGGCGGCGAGGCCCTTGCCCATGTTGCCGGCGTTGTTGCTCATGAGGTGCAGGTCTTTGACCCCGCGCTCCACCACGCCGGCGATCAGGGCCTCGGCGTTTCCGCAGAGCCCGAACCCGCCGACCATCACGCGCGCCCCGTCGAAGAGCGGCGCGAGCGCGTCCTCCACGCTGGGTCTCACCTTGGCCAGATGCCGTCCGGTCGTCATCGCGCGTACCTTGGCCCGGCCGACCCCGCGCCGCCATGACCTTGCTCTCGTCCGTTGTTGCCCCCGCGCTGGCGCCGCGGTAGGAGCGCGGCATGGCCATCGACTCGAAGCACCTCGACACCCTCGCGATCCACGCCGGCCAGGAGCCGGACCCGGTCAGCGGCGCGGTGATGACCCCCATCGTGCTCGCCAGCACCTTCGCCCAGGCCGGCCCGGGCAAGCACAAGGGCTTCGAGTACGCCCGGACCGGGAACCCCACCCGCGCCACCCTGGAGCGCTGCCTCGCCGCCCTCGAGGGCGGGACGCACGGGGTCTGCTTCGCGAGCGGCTGCGCCGCGATGACCACCCTGCTCCACACGCTGCGCCCCGGCGACCACATCGTGGCGAGCGACGACGTGTACGGCGGCAGCTTCCGCATCCTCGACAAGGTCATGAAGCCGATGGGCATCACGACCACCCAGGTCGACATGACCGATCCGGGGCAGGTCGAGGCGGCCATCACGGAAGCGACCAAGATGGTCTGGGTGGAGACGCCCACCAACCCGATGCTCAAGCTCGTCGACATCGCGGCCGTCGCGAAGGTCGGCAAGGCCAAGGGCTGCACGGTCGTCGTGGACAACACCTTCGCCACCCCGATGCTGCAGCAGCCCCTGTCGCTCGGCGCGGACGTGGTCCTGCACTCGACCACCAAGTACCTCAACGGCCACAGCGACGTGGTCGGCGGCGTGCTCATCACCGCAGACGACGCCATCGCGGAGCAACTCCGCTTCCTGCAGAACTCGATCGGCGCCGTGCAGGGCGCGTTCGACAGCTACCTCGTGCTGCGCGGCCTCAAGACGCTGCCGGTCCGCATGGAGCGGCACTGCAAGACCGCGGCGAGCCTCGCGCGCTTCCTCGAGGCGCGGCCCGAGGTCGAGAAGGTCATCTACCCCGGGCTCGAGAGTCACCCGAGCCACGCGCTCGCCAAGACGCAGATGAAGGCGCCGGGAGGCATGATCTCCATCGTGGTGAAGGGCGGCCTGCCCGCCGCGTCCGCGCTCCTCGCCACGGTGAAGGTCTTCTGCTGCGCCGAGAGCCTCGGCGGGGTCGAGAGCCTCATCGAGCACCCCGCGATCATGACCCACGGCTCGGTCCCGGCCGACGCGCGCGCCGCCCTGGGCATCGACGACGGCCTGGTCCGCCTCTCGGTCGGTCTGGAGGCCGAGGAGGATCTCCGCGCCGACCTCGACGCGGCCCTCAAGGCCGCCGCCTCCGCCTGACGCATCACGAGCCGGGTTGACAACCCCGTTTCCCGTGGGAGCGTTGACGCGATGAAGATGATTCACGCGCTTGGTCTGCTCTCCCTCGGTCTCGTCGGCTGCAACGGCGCCGCCCCGATCGAGCTCGAGGACTACCCGGACGAGCTCGTCGTCACGACCTGTCGGCTGATGTTCGAGTGCTGCGACGAGGGCATGCGCCGCGGCTACACCGACGCGGCCGATTGTGTGGCGGACCGCATCGGACTGCTCGACAGCGTCGCCACGGAGATCCAGACCAGCATCGACGCGGGCAGGGTTCAGTACGACGCCGCGGCCGCGAGCGAGTGTCTCACGACCATGACCTGCGGCGATCTCGGGCAACCCAACCTCGGACCGTGCGGGGACATCGAGATCCCTCTCGTACCGGTGGGCGGCGCCTGCGAGCGCGCCGCGGAGTGCATCGAGGGCGACTGCGTCGGTTCCTCCACGGGCCCTCGGACCTGCGAGCTCCAGCCCGGCGTCGGCGAGCCCTGTACGGGTCGCAGCTGCGCGGACGGAGCGCGCTGCGACCTCTCCACCGGGACCTGCGTCCAGGTGGCGCCGCTGGGCGCCAGCTGCGACGGAGACTCCGCCTGCGAGTCGTACGCCTGTGAGGACGGGGTCTGCGCCGAGAGCACCGGCTTCTTTTGCGGTACCTGAGTGTTCCCTCGCCGCCTGACTTTGTTGCGCCACCCGCGCCCTTGTTCGTAATCTGCGCCCAGGACACGGCCTCGTCCGTGGGGAGATCACGCATGCGCTCAGTAGCTTTCGCCTCGATCCTGCTCGCCCTCGGCATCGCCGGCTGCGGTGACCCGAACGCGGGCGCGCTCTTCGCCGACATCCAGTACGCGACGCGCTGCGAGATGGCGGCGACGCCGCACTGCGGCTCCCCGGTGAACCGCGACATCTGCGGCATCGACAGCGGCGACCCCTGCACCCCGGACGCGCCCAACCCGCAGCTCAGCTGCAACATCCAGGAGTCGGCGGACGGCACCCGGACCCTCGAGTTCAACGCGAGCCAGGGCAGCGGCTTCGCGCTCACGATCAGCCAGGCCATCTTCGCGCCCGGCTCGACGAGCGCGGGCGGCGCGGGCTGCCGCGTGGTGCTGGTCGAGGGCGCCAACCGGTACTCCGGCGCCTGCGGCGCGAGCCCGCCCAGCGAGGCGCAGCCCTGTCAGATCACGAGCGTCCGGTTCTACGACGACGAGGGCAACCCGACGGTCGAGGGCGCGCTCTACTGCGAGGGGCTCCAGAACACGGCCAACCCGACCCTGACCATCGAGGTCACGCAGGTCGGCTCCGGTCCGGGCCCCGCGATGACGCCCGGCCGCTTCCGCCTCGCGAACTGCGCCGGGCTGACCGTCCCCGCCGAGTAGCTACGGCTACTTGATCGGGCGCTGGACGTGCTCTTTGCCGTCGAAGCGCAGGAGCACGGGCTTGTTCTCGACCAGGGTGTGGATCTCGACCGGTCGGCGCCACACGCGCTCGAGGGCGCGTAGCACGTCCTTCGCCCAGTCCACCTTCAGGTCCACGCCCTGGTGGTCGTGCTGCAGGAGCAGCTCGCCCCGGTTCTCGTAGTTGTTGTCGACCACGTAGATGAACGGCTGCCCGGCGTTGGTGAGGCTGAAGAGCAGCTTCTCTTTGACCGCCTGGAACTTCCGGCTCTCGATCTCGTAGCGGTCGTTCCGCTGGTTGTAGCCGAACGTGTAGAGCTTCTGCGCGGCCACGAACTCGGGCGTGAGGAACTCGTCGATGAAGGTCACGTCGTTGTAGAGCGAGCGGACCTCGAAGATCTTCTTCCGCCCGAGCCCCGTCCGGCGGTTCCAGCTCCGTCGCGCCTCGAGGGTGTCGCAGTCCTCCCACTCCTTGCCGAACTGCCCCTTGTCCCAGCGCTCCTCGATGTGCCGGTAGAGCTCCACCCCGAGCTTGTACGGGTTGAGCCGCCCCGAGCCGGTCTCCATCACCCCCGCGTTCCGCTCCGCGTACTCGATGATCTCCGCGTCGGTCGCGACCTTCGTCGTCATCATCTTGGAGTGCCAATAGGAGTTGTGGTTCACCAGCCCCGCGGCGGCGTAGCGGTGGGTGTCCTCGACGGAGATGTCGTAGACGTCTCCTCGGCCGTGCTCGATGGAGACGACCTCGTCCTCCCAGCGCTCGCGCTTCAGCCAGCGCTTGGACGCGAGGTACGCCTCGAGCGCCTCCTGCTTGCGAACGAGCCCGAAGCCGATCTCCTCGGCGAAGCGCTTCGCGGACGCGCCGGTGACGTGCACGTGCCAGACGCCGTCCTTCTGTAGGCGGCGACGCGAGAGCACGCCGAAGCCCATGAGCAGGAGCTGGGTCTGCTGACCGAGGGACTCGCTCGCGGTGCTCAGGATCACGCCCTGCTTGCCCGCGTATCCGTCGCAGTCGAAGTAGGCGCGCAGGAACGCCGCCGCGACGGGCTTCGGGGAGCGGAGGACCGCGGTCGGGATCTGCTTGTCCCGCGCGCTCGGGCCGTGCGTGAGCCCGAGCCCGTCCGTGAGCAGGTCCGAGAGGTGCTCCGCGCTGATCGTCACCCGCAGCCGGCCGCCGTCCTGGCGAATGCTCGGGCGGACGTCGAAGAGCTGGGCGGCGAGCCGGGCGAAGCGCTCGGCCTGCGGCGCGTCCGCGGTCGTCAGCCCCAGGGTGCGCTCGACCCGTGAGATGTGCCCGTCGCCGACGAGGTAGCCGAGGAAGGCGCCGAGCTCCGCGCCGACGCGGGTGGGCACGCGGATGGCCGCGCGCTTCTTCACCGACATGGGGAGGCGTTGGTTCTCGGGCGCCTCGCACGCGTCGAGCGCGTGGGCGACCGCCTCGGCGCGGCGCACGTTCTTGCCCTGGCGGTGGCGGAGCACGGTCCACACCGACACGTCCGCCTCGTCCGCGACGTCTTCGAGCGAGACCCGCGACGCGGGCGTCCAGTCGAGCTCCACCTCGTCCCGCGGCCAGGTGTCGGCGCTGCCCCCGACGCGCAGCGCGTCGCCCTCCGACAGCGCGTCGAGACGCACCCACCCGCCGTCGGGCGTCATCACGCGATGGTTGTCGGACCCGGTCAGCACCAGCCCTCGCCGCGTGCGCACCGTGATCGTCGCGTGGTCGCGGATGATGTTGCGATCGTACACTCGCTGCGCCGTCTCACCGTCGGACACGCGCGCGCACTCGCCCGCCACCACGTCGCGCATGGGGATCAGCCCGCGATCGGTGAACACGAGGGTCTCCGGGTCCACGCAGGCCCATCCCTCGTTCATGATCTTGGTCTGCATCTGCGGCCAGAAGTAGTAGGCCTCGCGCCGCACGACGCTGAGCAGGTCGCGCTCCCAGCGCTCGAGGGGCGCGTGGGTGAGCAGGAAGCCGAGCACGTCGCGGTCGGGGTGCTCGGGGGTCCGCTTGGCTTGCTCTCGCTCGGCTTCGGCCTTCGCCTTCTGCTCGTCGAGGAACGCCTGCGGGTTGATGTAGTCCTCCATGTACTCGTGCTCGACACGGAGGCGTGCGATCTCGATCGGGTCCTCTTCGCCCTCGGCCGCCTTCTCCTCCGAGCGGCGGCTCGGCTGGAAGGGCTTCTGGGGGTCGATGAGGTTCTCGAGGCTCAGGCAGCTGTCGATGAACTCCTCGACGCGCTCGATGCCGACGCGGTCGGCCCAGCGGCGCACGATGGCGCCGTGGTTGGCCATGGTGTCGATCCACTTGCGGTACGGCGTGCCGCTCTGGTGGTCGATGCCCTGGTTGGTCGCGCGGAAGGAGAAGTTGTTCTTGAAGAAGTCCACGTGCGCGTACACGTGGGTCATCACCAGCTTCTGATCGACGATGCTGTTGCCCTCGAGGAGGTACGCGATCGCCGGGTTGTTGTTGATGACCATCTCGTAGATCTTCGACAGGCCGTACTCCGCGCTCTTGCTGAGCTGCTCGTACTCCATGCCGAAGCGCCAGTGCGGGTAGCGCACCGGGAACCCACCGTACGCGGCGAGCTCGTTCATCTGGTCGTAGGCGACGACCTCGAAGATGGTGGGGAAGAAGTCGAGGCCGAAGTCCTTGGCGACCTCCTCGACGTGGAGCTGGATGTCGCGCAGGTAGCGCGGCAGGTGCGTCGCGAGCTTGTACGAAGCCATGCGTTACTTCCCTCGGCTGAGGAAATCTCGGATCGAGCCGACGATCGCGTCGCGGTCTCGGATCTCGCTCGTGATGATGCGTTCGTCCGCCTTGAGGTGCTCGCGGAGGTCCTTGATGAACTGGCCCGAGCCGTAGGGGCTCTCGACCTGTCCGTAGCAAAACACGTTGCTCGCGGGCAGGAGCGTCTTCTTCATCAGCTCGATGCAGAGCAGGGTGTCGTCGACGCTCCAGTTGTCGCCGTCCGAGAAGTGGAACGGGTAGATGTTCCACTCCGACGGCGGGTAGTCCTTGTCGATCATCTGCGCGGCGAGCTTGTAGGCGCTCGAGATCATCGTGCCGCCGCTCTCGCGCGTGCGGAAGAACGTGTCGCGGTCGACCTCGCGCGCGACGGCGTCGTGGATGATGAAGCGCGTCTCGACGCCCTTGTACTGCTTCTGCAGCCAGGCATCGATCCAGAAGGACTCGATGCGCACGATCTCCTTCTGCTCGTCTCCCATCGAGCCGGAGACGTCCATCATGTAGATGATGACCGCGTTCGCGACCGGCTCCTCCTCGGTCTTCCAGGAGCGGTAGCGCATGTCGTCGCGCGTGGGGATGACGATGGGGTTGCCCGCGTTGTAGGTCCCCATGACGATCTGCCGCTTCAGCGCCGCCTTGTAGGTGCGCTTGAAGTGCCGCAGCGAGTTCGGGCCCACGCGCCGGATGCCGACGTAGCGGTCCTTCTGGTCGATGATCTTCGACTT
The DNA here is from genome assembly GCA_004213565.1 of Sandaracinaceae bacterium. Lineage (GTDB taxonomy): Bacteria > Myxococcota_A > Polyangia > Polyangiales > Sandaracinaceae > JAVJQK01. Next base: position 5,621 of record SHBB01000013.1, on the reverse strand, counting down.
GCCGCGGTTCTCGATGTTCGGCAGCTCGAGCTCCTCGCCGAGGATCTCCGCCAGCTCGTCGAGCGTGACGTCGACCTCGAGCACGTGCTGTCCGGCGTCCTTGCCGGCCTCGCCCTTGCCGTCGCCTTCGCCCTCTTCGCCGCCGACCGGATCGCCCTCGTCGCCGTCGCCCTGGCCCACACCCCCTTGCTGCTTGTCCCCGTAGCGAAACTTCGGGATGTCGATCTGCGGGATCGGGATGCTGACGACGTCCTTGCCCTGCTTGCCGATCAGCTCCCCCTGGGAGATGTACTGGCGCAGGTTCTTCCGGATCCGCCCGCGAACGATCTGTTTGAACCGGCTGTGGTCCTGGTCGATGCGAAGGGACACGTCCGCAGGATAGAGGCGTCGTGTTCCGGTGGCTACCGTAGACCGCTTCTCGGCCAACTCGCGCCGGCTGCGTTATGCTCGCGAGCCTTACCTCCTGGGGGTCCGATGCGTCTTCGTCTTTCTCACCTGTACGCTCTGTTCATCGTCGCCGCGCTCGGCGGTGGCTGCTCCGTGATCGTCGACGGCACGCTCACCGGCAAGGCGGTCGACTGCGCGGACGCGGCCGACGGCACCGAGTGCGACGTGGGCCTGATCTGCGTCGACGGGGACTGCGTCGAGAGCGACTGCGGCGACGGCTACATCGACGCGGCGGACGGCGAGGAGTGCGACGACGGCAACGACGAGCCCGGGGACGGCTGCGGGGAGAGCTGCACCTTCGACTGCGTGGCCGACGAGGACTGCGCCGTGGAGGATGTCTGCCTCGGGGAGGGCCGCTGTGACCTCGACAGCCACACCTGCCAGCTCGGGGACCCGCCGGCGGACGGCACCGCCTGCGCCACCGCCGCCGTCCCGGACGGCGTCTGCCGCACCGCGGAGTGCGTGCCTCCGGGCTGCGGCAACGGGGTGGTCGACGCGGGTGAGGACTGCGACGACATGAACGAGGTCGACTCGGACGGCTGCCGGACCGACTGCTCGTACACGTGCACCGACGACGCGATGTGCGACGACGGCGTGATGTGCTCGGGCCTCGAGACCTGCGATCTGTCGACGCACACCTGCCAGCCGGGCACGCCCACCGACTGCAACGACGACGATCCCTGCACCGACGATCTCTGCGACGACCTGATGGGCGGGTGCTTCAACCCGCTGATCGACATGGACGGGGACGGACACGCGCCGAGCGAGCTGGGCGCCTGCGGAGACGACTGCGACGACACCCGCGAGGACATCTTCACGGGCGCGCCGGAGCTCTGCGATGGGCTGGACAACGACTGCGACACCGCGATCGACGAGGACGCGCCGTCTTGGTACGTGGACTGCGACGAGGACGGCTACGCGGTCGACGTCGGGACGTCACGGGTCAGCTGTGAAGCGCCACCGTCGAGCGTGACCGGCTGTGGCGGAGGCTGGACGACCCGGCGGCCGGTGGGGGCCTCCACGACGGACTGCGACGACAGCGTCGCGTCGATGAACCCGGGACAGCGCTCCTACTTCACGTCGCCTCACCCGTGTAGTGGCTGCAGCGGGGACGACCGCTGGGCGAACTACGACTGCAACGGCAGCGTGAGCCGCGAGCTCTCCACCGCGACGGGCGCCGACGCCTCCGACAGCTGCGACTACAGCCCGTCGCAGACGATCACCCTCCCGGGAAGCCCGCCCATCCGTCTGAGCGAGCGCTGCTCGGGCTCCACCGGCTGGACCGGCTCGAGCGCGCCGTCCTGCGGTGGATCGGGGAACTTCACGTCCTGCAACGCGCCTCAGGTCTGCTCGGGCTCGACCTCGCTGGCGTGTCGCGGTTACACGCTCGAGTGTCGCGACGCCACCTCCTCGATGTGTGAGTGCTCCCGGCCGCCGTGCTGCACGCCGGGCAGCCGGGACTGCCCCTGGGCGTACGTGCGCTGTACCCGCAGCACGCGGACCGAGCGGCAGGCCTGCCGCTGAATGCGGTCCGTGCCCCCGCTGCGGTATGCTGCGGACGGGGAAACACATGGACCGACTTGCCTTCTACACCGCGCTCGCGCTCCTCACCGGCTGCTCCGTCATCGTGGACGGCCAGCTCGCAGACAAGGGCGGCGACGGCGCCTGTGAGGACGCCGCCGACGGTACGCCGTGCGGCAGCGACCTGATCTGCGTCGACGGAGAGTGCGACGACAGCGCCTGCGGCGACGGCTACCTCGACGAAGCGGCGGGGGAGGCGTGCGACGACGGCAACGACATCGACTTCGACGGCTGCGATGTCGACTGCGAGCTGACGTGCGTAGAGGACGCGGAGTGTGACGACGGCTCCGCCTGCAACGGCGCCGAGACCTGCGCGGAGGGGAACGTCTGCGCGGCCGGCGCGCCTCCCGGCGACGGCGCCGCCTGCACGCTCGAGGGCGGCGCGATGGGGCTCTGTCGCGCGGACGAGTGCGTGGACCCGGGCTGCGGCAACGGGGTGATCGATGGCGCGGAGCCGTGTGACGACGGCAACGAGGTCGACGGCGACGGCTGCGACGTGGACTGCACCTTCTCGTGCGAGACCGACGAGGAGTGCAGCGACGGAAGCGTCTGTACGGGCGAGGAGAGCTGCGACCTGGCGAGCCACACCTGCGTGGCGGGCATGCCGCTCGAGTGCGACGACGGCGACGACTGCACGCGCAACGAGTGTGACATGGTCGAGGGCTGCACCTTCCCGCTCGACGACGGCGACGGAGACGGCGCCGCGCCCACCTCGCTGGGCACCTGCGGCACCGACTGCGACGACACCGACCCCGAGGTCTACCAGGGCGCGGAGGAGCTCTGCGACGGCAAGGACAACAACTGCAACGGCGACATCGACGAGACGGCGCCCACCTGGTACGCCGACTGCGACGACGACGGCTACGCGGCGAACACCGACGGCGCGCGCACCCAGTGCGGTGAGCCGCCCGCCAGCGGCGGCTGCCTCGGCTGGACCAACGTGCGGCCGGTGGACCTGACGAACACGGACTGCCACGACGGCAATCGCGACGTCCGCCCCAACCAGACGACCTACTTCTCGACCCGCTACACGACGACGAGCGGCGGGCAGTCGTGGGACTACAACTGCGACGGCCTGGACTCGCGCCGCTACGGATGCGTGTCGAGCAGCGCGGAGTGCGACTCGCGCACGTGCACCAGCAGCTCCGCGGGCTTCGAGGACTGCGGCTTCTTCTCGCCGGCGTGCGGGACGTCGGGCGACTTCTCGAGCTGTGGCCTGGTGGTGTGCCTCCCGCCCTGCACCGGCGGCGGCTGCCGTCGTCAGAGCTCCACGCGCACCCAGCCCTGCCGCTGAGCTCGGCCCGAATCAAGCGCTTCGCGCTTGCTCCGAGCCTAGCAATTCTAGTCAGGGGCTTTTCGCAAAAGCCCCTCGCTGCGGCGGCAAAGCCGCCTTCGCTTCACCCGAAAACGACGCGCCTGCCGCGCTTCTAGCCCCAAATACAGGCACATTGTGGAACCAGGCGCTGGATTTGGGGCTAGGCCGACGCGCGCAGCGCGATTAACCCGCGCCGAGGGCTCATGGGGCACGCTGTCGGAGCATGCGGATCACACTCTTCCCCTTCCTCGGCGCGGCGCTCCTCCTGCTCGGCTGCGCGGGCGATCCCTGCGTCGCCGGATCGACTCAGGCCTGCCTCGGCCCGGAGCGCTGCGAAGGCGTCCAGATCTGCGAGGCCGACGGGCAGCGCTTCGGTGCCTGCGCGTGCGGCGGCCCCATCGCGGACGGAGGGGCGCGCGATGGCGGCTCTCCGGCGCGCTCCGACGGGGGCGAGGACGGTGGCCGGTGGACCGACGGCGGGCGGCCCGAGGTCGGGGGCGAGCTGAAGGCGTTCCCTGGCGCCTACGGAGGCGGCTCGAGCGCCACCGGCGGACGCGGAGGCGCGGTGATCCATGTCACCAACCTCCAGGACAGCGGGCCGGGGTCGTTCCGCGAGGCGTTCCAGACGGAGGGCCCACGGACCATCGTCTTCGACGTCTCGGGCACGATCGACTGCCGCACGCCCCTCTCGACTCGCTACGGCGACTTCACCATCGCCGGTCAGACCGCGCCCGAGGGCGGCATCACGTTCACCGGCGTCACGCCGACCTTCGAGATCTCCGGTCGAGACAACATGATCCTCCGGTACATCCGTATCCGACCGACCTTCGATGTCGGCAACGACAACGGAGACGCCTTGCAGATCGTCGGGGGCGTGGGCGTGATCGTCGACCACGTCTCCGTCAGCTGGGGAGCGGACGAGGCGGTGGACACCGCGGGCGCGACCCACGGCGTCACGTTCCAGCGCTCGCTCGTCGCCGAGTCGAAGACGGGCATGATCATGGGGAACAGCAGCGCCTCGCTCGGCGGCGCGGCGGTCTCCTACGATCTCTCCGCGCTCGGCAACCTCTGGTTCCAGATCGACCACCGTCAGCCCAACTCGGTCTCGAACGGCCGCGTCGACGTCATCAACAACGTCATCTGGGGCTACGGCTACCGCCTGAACCGACCCTCCCCCGGGCAGCCCTCGCTGAACGAGATCAACAACTACTACGTCAGCGACGAGGCGCGCCCGCTCCACGACATGCACAAGATCGACTACGTCGCAGCGGCGGGCCCACCGCAGATCTTCTCGCGCGGCAACCTGCACCTCCCGGCCACGGTCACGGACCCCGATCGGCCGAACGAGGACACCTGGACCGTGTTCGGCTGGCCGGACGGCTCGTTCGGCTTCCGCTATGGCGGCGTCGACTACCACGACGACGACCCGCCGCCCGCCGACTTCTTCGCCGCGAGCATGCACGCGCCGCTCGGCCACGCCTGGCCCCTGGTGACCGCGCTCGAGGCGCTCGAACGGGTGCAGACCGACGTCGGCGCCAACGCGCGTCTCGACGCCGAGGGCGCCGTGCTGCCGGACGTGGACGCGGTCGACGCGCTCTATCTCCGCCACGTGCGCGAGGGCACGCTGCTGACGGTCGACTACCCGTTCCTCATGGCGGGCAAGCCGCACTACGAGGCGTTCCTCGCCTCGGTGAGCGCGACTCCGCTGAGCACGCATCCTCCCGGGCACGACACCGATCGCGACGGGATGCCCGACGCCTGGGAGATGGCGCACGGCTTCGACCCGTCCACCCCCGACGACGCGGGCGACGCGGACGGAGACGGCTACACCAACCTCGAGGAGTACCTCGACCTCGTCGACCTCTGAGGCCGCTGATCAGAACGCGCCGACCACGCTCGCGCCGGCCACGTCGGGGCCGACCATCGGGACCACCATCGCGGCGGAGTCGCTGGAGCCGCCGTCGTCGAGCACGAACATCAGCACCACGCCGGCCGCGACCGCGACCGCGCCCACGGGCAGGAGGATGTCGGTCACCAGCGCGAGGGTGCGCGCGTCGTCGGCCTCGGGGCCGTCGGCGTTGGGCGCGTCGCCCGCCGCCGCGAGCGCGAGCCCGCCGGTGATGGCGCCGCCGATGAGCACCGCGCCGCCGCCCGCGGCGACCCCGACTCCGATCATGGAGACGCCGCCGCCGCCCGTCGTGGTCGAGGCGCGCCCGGAGACGCCCGCGGCGAGCTCGACCGGGACGTCGACGCTCTGGCCCGCGCTGACCGCGACCAC
>SHBB01000129.1 GCA_004213565.1 Sandaracinaceae bacterium | reverse complement strand
TGGAACGTGCTCGCTCACCTCGGCGTGACGGAGAGCCGGCCCGACGGGGTCCCGACCGGCCGCGACGAGACCCGCTACCTCGAGGTCCCCGACCGCACCTACTACACGCTCTCGCCGTGCGCGCCGCCGGTCAGGAGCACGGTCGGGCCGTCGCCGTTCTTGATGGAGGCGATGGGCACCACGATCGCGCCCCACGCGGACGTGTTGGAGGGGTTGGGCACGAACAGGCGGCCGAGGTGCTTGCCCTCCGCGTCGAGGTCGAGATCGGTTCCGATGCGGCTCTTCTCAGACATGCCGCGAACCTACCAGACGCGCGTTTGGTATCCTCTCGGGCGATATGTCCGTGCCGGAGCAGCTCGTTCAGAACGTGGTCTTCGAGGTGTCGCAGCGCATGAGCGACCCGACCTACGCCCAGCTGGCGATCGGCAACTTCGCCGAATCGCACCCGGACGCGGGGCGGTACATCGCATTGCAGCTCAGCCGGCAGGGGGGCGACGAGCTGGTGGTGACGGCGCTCTTCCACGCCGAGGTGATCCACCAGTGCTTCCGCCGCCACCTCGGGCGCGACGTCGACGCGGTCGGCTTCCCGCACCTCGACCGCGCCTCGCAGGGCGACATCGAGAAGCGCTGCGAACGAGAGGAGCCAGCGCTGGCGAGCTACGTGGCGAGCAACGCCGACGACGCCAACATGCGGAAGCTCCTCGCGCTCGTGACGCTCGCGATGAACGACGCGGCCTGATACATCCCGCGCGTGAGCGCAGACCAAGAATCGGTGTTGGCGAAGATCGAGGCGGCGGACGCGGCGGCGCTGCCGTCGCTGGCGCAGGAGGCGGCGCAGGCTGGCCTGACCCTCGCGTGGGCGGAGGCCGCGGCGGACAGGCCCAGCGCCGAGGCGCTCTCGAGCTTCGCGGCGATCTGGCACCCCGCGGACGAGGCGCTGGCCTCCTCCTGGGCGCGCGCGGCGAAGGCGATGGAGGCGCCGCTCCCCGACGACGTCGCCGACGCGGCGAAGCGGCACACGCGCCGACAGCGGAAGCGAGACAAGGCCCGCCGCGCCCCCGCGGGCAGCCCGCTCGTGGACGCGTGGCTCGGCTCGCCGGTGTTGCTGCGCGTGCGCTGCGGGGCGTGCGGGCGCGACGCGTGCCACGAGGTCGGGACGGCGCTCTTCGATCCCTCGGAGGCGGTGACGGACGCGGCGACCCTCCACCTCGGTGTCTATGTTCCTTTCATTCTCGCGTGCCCGTTCTGCGACGCGGAGGACGACTACTCGCTGTCGATCTCGAGCGCGCAGGAGATCGCGACGCGCGCGGCGGCGGCGGCCCGGATGCGTCGGGACTTCCCGGTGCGGGTGGGCAAGGCGGGGCTCGCCGACGGCACCGCGATCCGCCGCCCGAGCGAGGGGCTGCGGATCCTCCGCGCGCGCGCGGAGGAGCAGGGCGGCGGCGAGCGTTGGCGCGCGCTGGGCAACTTCGCGCTGCGGGCCGGCCGCGCGGACGAGGCGCTCGAGGCGTTCGAGCGCGGCGCGGAGGATCCCGCCGAGCTCGCCTGCGCGCTGGCCGTGGCGGCGGAGGCGCTCGGTCGCGAGGATGGCGAGCCTGGCCCGCTGGTGGCGCGCGCCGTCTCCCGCGTGCCGCTCGCGGAGGAGAAGTGGCGGCCGCAGCTCTGCGCCGAGGTCGCCGAGGCGCTGCGCAAGCTGCTCCCCCGGACCGAGAAGCCGCTGCGGCTCCGCATGGTGGGCAGGCGCGGGGCGGCCACCGTCGACGTGCGCGCGATCAAGGACTGGGCGCGCCTCGGGGAGCTGCTCGCGATCTCCGTCGAGGCGTCCCTGACCTTCGACGACGCGCCGGCGGCCGAGCTGGATCGGGCGGCGGGCGTACTATGACGACATGCAACCCGAGCCCACCCGCCGCGTGAAGCCGCATCGCCTCCATCCGAAGCTCGAGCGGGGCGACCTGACCGAGGCGCGGGTGGACGCCATCGTCAACGCGGCCAATGAGCGCATGCTCGGGGGCGGAGGGGTCGACGGCGCGATTCACCGCGCGGCGGGGCCGAACCTGCTCGCCGCCTGCAAGGCCGTCCCCGAGGTCGCGCCCGGGGTGCGCTGCCCGGTCGGGGAGGCGCGCCTGACGGAAGGCTTCGAGCTGCCCGCGCGGTACGTCATCCACACCGTCGGGCCCCGATACGTGATGCCCGACGCCGCGAGGCTCCTCGCGCAGGCCTTCCGGAGCTCGCTCGCCCTCGCGTCGGAGCGGCACGACATCCGGAGCGTCGCGTTCCCCGCCATCAGCTGCGGGGTCTTCGGCTACCCCGTCGACGAGGCGGCCGCCATCGCGCGCGACGTGGTGCGCGCCGAGCCGTGGGACCTCGACGAGCTCCGCTTCGTGCTCTTCAGTGAGCCCGATCTGCGCGCCTTCGAGGCGGCGTTCGATCTACAGCCGCAGTAGCGAGGCGATCGAGCGACGGTTCTTCTTCGCCGCGCGACGCTCCCCGATCACCGCCCGGCGCGTGTCGTCGCGGCGCTCTTCTTTGGTCAGGCGCCGCTCCACCTTCATGTAGCTCGCGAGGCGCCAGGTCGACTTCGGATCGTTCCACTGCATCATGGCCGGCGAGTGTGGCCAGATGTAGGACAAACTCCAAGAAAGCGTCAGGGCGCTGCCGCGGGGAGGGTGATCGTGAAGGTCGCCCCCGCGCCCGGCGCGCTGGACGCCGCGATTCGACCCCCGTGCTGCTCGACGATGCCCTTGGTGATGGCGAGGCCGAGGCCCGCGCCCTTGTCGCGTGAGTCCTCACCCCGCCAGAAGGGCTCGAAGAGGCGCTCGGCCACCTCGGGCGCGAAGCCCGGTCCCGTATCGGTGAGCCGCAGCGCCACCCCGCCCTCGTCGAGGGAGGCGCGGAGGGACACCTCACCTCCCGCGGGGGTCTTGCTCAAGGCGTTGGTGGCCAGGTTCACGAGCGCCTGCTGGATGCGCATCGGGTCGCAGCGCACCGACGCGTCGGTGTCCACGATCACCTCGAGCGCGATGGATCTGGCCTCGGCGGCGGGCCGCACCTCGGCGCCGAAGCGCTCGAGCAACTCGCGCACGGGGATCGCGCGTTGCTGCATCGAGAGCTTCCCCGCGCGCATGCTCTCGTAGTCCAGGAGATCGTCGACCAGCCGCCGCATCGTGCCCGACGCGCGGTCGAGGCGGTCCGCGGCGCGGCCGACCTCGGGGTCATCGCTGATCTCGCGCAGCATCTCCGCCGTCATCACCACCGTGCCGAGGGGGCTCCGGAGATCGTGCGAGACGACCGCGAGGATGCGCTCCCGGGTCTCGAGCGCCTCGTTCAGCTGCCGCGTGAGATCCGCCTGAAGCGCGAGCTGGCGGCGCAGCTCCAGGAGCTTCATCACCTGCTCGCTGAGCACCTCGAGCGCGTCGACCTGCTCGGCGGAGAGCGTCCTCGGCTCGGTGTCGAGCACGCACAGCGTGCCGAGCGGGAACCCGTCGTCCGACTTCAGGAGTGAGCCAGCGTAGAAGCGGAGGTTGGGCTCGCCGGTCACCAGCGGGTTGCCGTCGAAGCGCTCGTCCTTGGTGGTATCCGGGACGACGAAGAGCTCCTCCTGGAGGATGGCGTGCGCGCAGAACGAAGACTCGAGCGGCGTCTCCCGGACGCCGAAGCCGATCTCCGCCTTGAACCACTGTCGGCCCTCCGCGATCAGGTTGATCACCGCGAAGGGCACGTCGCAGAGCCGGGCCACCAGCCTGGTGATCCCGTCGAACTCCGCCTCCCGCGGCGTGTCGAGGATCTGGTACCGGTCGAGCGCGGCGAGGCGCTCGGGCTCGTTCTGCGGCGTCGGCGCCTTCATGCTCGCAGGGACCCTAGTCCCCACATGCCCGATCGTCACCGGGTCGCGAGCGCCTCGAGCTTCTGCTCGATCTGCTTCGGGCTCATCTTCCCCTTGTAGACGTAGAGGCCCCCGGGCACGTCGTCGCCCAGCACCTCTTCACTCACGCGGAGGCGCTTCGAGACGGCGAAGAGCATCTTCTGCTCGAGCCCCTTCTCCACCAGCTCGATCCGCTTCCACACCGCGTCGCGGCTCCAGAAGCCCATGACCTCGAGCAGGATCACCTCGCCGGTGTCGGCGTGGCTGAAGGCGAGGTCCGGGACCGAGAGGCCGACGCCGGGGATCTCGACGATCTCGTCCGCGGTGGCCGCGCTCCACGGGCCCTTGCGGTCGGCGAAGCGCTCGAGCAGCTCCTGCACCTCGTCCGGGAGTCGCTCGGGGACCTCGCCTCCGTCCGGGCGCGCGTCGCCCTCGAGTCGGAAGGTCATCGCGTTGCGCTGCTTGCCCCAGCGCACGTCCGCCTCGAGCTCCCACTGGCCGCACGCCGTGATCGCGGGCAGCGCGATCGCGAGCTGGAGGCCGTACTTGGTCACCGACTCGAAGAGGCTGAACGGCCCGTCGATCTCGAGCAGGAAGCCGCCGTCACCCGCGCGGGTGAGGCGGTGGAGCAGGCGCTGGAACTTCAGCTTGCGGAAGAGCGTGCGGAGCGCCCCGGGGCTCGCGCCGCGGATCTTCACGCGCACCTTCGTCGCGCGGAGCAACACCGCGCGGGCCTGCTCGAGGTCGTAGCCCTCGACGAGCGCGGAGGGTGGGGGCGCGCTGACCGCGGTCAGCACGTGCGCGCTCTTCAGGTCGCCGTAGAGCCCCTTCTCGAGGGCCTCGGGCGTGATGCCGCGCGCCTCGGCGACCTCGGCGAGCACCGCGTCGCGGCTGAAGCGCGCCTCCTCGTCGAGCGCCTTGCGCCGCGCGGTCGCGAGCTCGAAGACCTCCTTGCGGAGCGCGACCGGGTCGGCGTCCACCGAGACCTCGAAGACGAGCCCGTCGTCGATCAGCTTGCGCATCCCGTCCGCGAGCTTCTTCTCCCGCGCGCCCACCCGGATGGTGTCCCACGCCTCGAGCAGCTCCCCGCGGGTCTGCCCCACGTGCGACAGCGCGATGTCGTGGAGCTGCTCGGCGAGGACCAGCGCGCGCGCGCGCTTCTCCGCGTTGAGCTTGGTCAGCGAGAGCACGCCCTTGCTCCGGCGCGCGTGCACGAGATCAGCGGTAAGCAACGTGCTCCCTCCGCCGCTGGCTGGTGAAGGTCTCGCTCGTCTCGGCCGTGACCAGCTCGTAGAGGATGGCGCGCTTGTCCCCCTTCTTGCGGAGGACGCGGCCGAGGCGCTGTACGTGCTCGCGCACCGAGCCCGACCCGCTGACCACGACCGCCACGTTGGCGTCCGGGACGTCGACCCCCTCGTTGAGCACCTTGGAGGTCACGACGGCGCCGTAGCGACCCTCGGCGAGCCCGGCGAGGATGTCGCTCCGCTCCTTGATCTTGGTCTGGTGGGTGATGGCCGGCACGAGGAATCGACGGCTCACCTCGTAGCAAGTGGCGTTGTCCTGTGTGAAGAGGATCGCGCGGTCCTTGCGGTGCTGATGGAGGAGCATCTCGAGGTACTCGAGCTTGGCCGGCGCGCAGAACGCGAGCTCGCGCTGGCGGCGGTAGGCGCGCATGGCGCGGCGGCCCGACTCGTCGCGGCTGGAGAGCATGATGAAGCTCGCCCAGCCGTCGGGGCGGCTCATGCGGATGCCGTTCGCGGAGACGAAGCCGCGGTAGATCGCGCGCTCGGCCTCGTACTCGGCGCGCTCCTCTGGCGACAGCTCCACCACCACCCGTCGCGTCTCGTAGTCCGCGAGGAAGTCGCCGCTCAGGTCCACGATGTCCCGACGGAACACGGTCGGGCCGATCAGCGTCTGGAGCAGCTGCTCGCGGCCGTCCGTGCGCTCCGGCGTGGCGGTGAGCCCGAGCCGGAAGGGCGCCAGACACAGCTGCGCGCTCATCGCGTAGGCGGCGCTCGGGAGGTGATGGCACTCGTCGAAGACGATCATGCCGAAGCGGTTCCCGATGTTCTCCATGTGGATGTAGGCGCTGTCGTAGGTCGTGACGGTCAGCGCCTGCACGTCGTGCTCGCCGCCCCCGACGATGCCCACCTGCGCGCGGAAGGTGGCGCGCAATATGTCGTACCACTGTCGAACCAGGTCCAGCGTGGGCGCGACCACGAGGGTCGAGCGGCGCCACATGTCGATGCCCATCATCGCCACGTGCGTCTTGCCCGCGCCGGTCGGCAGCACCACCACGCCGCGCCCCATGCGCTTCTTCCACTCGGCGATGGCCTCGCTCTGGTAGGGCCGCGGCTCGTATCGGACGAGCGCGCCGCTGGCGAGCTCCTCGTAGGCGCGGGCCTCGTCTTCGTAGTCGAGCTTCTCCTTGCGGAGCGCGAGCACGGTCTCGGCGTAGGTGCTCGCCGGCGCGCGATGACAGGCCGTGCGCGCGTCCCACCGCGCGTCGGGGGGCGCGAGGGGGCTGCCCTGCTCGAGACCGTCGATCTCGAGGGTGCCGGCTCTGAAGCGAAGTCGGACCATGCGCGTGGAGCTTACATCGCTGGCGCGCCGCGCACGTTGCGCCATCCTCGGGGCGCGTGGGCTACGCCATCAAAGAGCTGTTCTACACGCTGCAGGGCGAGGGCGCGCAGGCGGGCCGGCCGGCGGTGTTCTGCCGCTTCACGGGCTGCAACCTGTGGAGCGGGCGCGAGATCGATCGGGCCAAGGCCGTCTGCCAGTTCTGCGACACCGACTTCGTCGGGACCGACGGCGTGGGCGGAGGGCGCTTCGACGGCCCCGCCGAGCTCGCGCGGGCGGTGGCCGACGCGTGGCCCGGGGGCGGCGCGCCCTACGTCGTCTGCACGGGGGGCGAGCCCCTGCTCCAGCTCGACGCGGCGCTCGTGGACGCGCTCCACGCCGAGGGATTCGAGGTCGCCATCGAGACCAACGGGACGCTCGCGCCGCCGCCCGGGGTCGACTGGATCTGCGTGAGCCCGAAGGCGGGGTCCGCGCTGGTGCTCACCTCGGGCGATGAGCTCAAGCTCGTCTATCCGCAGCCCGGGGCCGAGCCCGAGCGCTTCGTGGATCTCGCGTTCGGCCGCTTCTTTCTCCAGCCCATGGACGGCCCGCTGCGGGACGAGAACACCCGCGCCGCCCTCGCGTACTGCCTCGCGCAGCCGCGCTGGAGCCTGAGCCTGCAGACGCACAAGCTGCTCGGAATCCCCTGAATTTCCGGCCCCGTCTTGTCCGGGCTTGCGAAATTCCAGCTTCCTGGTATAGCTTTGTCTCCGAAGCCTTCGTGCACGAAGGTTTTGCTCACGAATGTTTCCCAGGCGAAGCCTTTGTGGCAAAAAGCTCCTTGACCCCATGCCTTTTGGGTCATAGGAAACGTGCCCGAAACCTTTGACCCCTAATCATTCGTGGCCGAATACTTCGACATAGATCCTGGACCCGCCTCTTTCGAGGGCTCCTTCGATGGAGCCTTCGAGGGCCTGCGCACCCGCATGCCCCCGGCGCGGCAGAAGACTGCTATGGTCCGGGTCATGGGAGCCACGGTGGAGGAGCGGATTCTGCGCTCCCTGCGTCGGATCAGCCGCGCCATCGAGCTGCACAGCAAGCAGCTCAAGGCGACGCACCGACTCACCGCGCCCCAGCTCATCTGCCTGCGAGAGCTCAGGGTGGTGCCCCACACCACCCCCAGCGAGCTCGCGCGCGCGGTCTCCCTCAGTCAGGCCACGATCACCGGGATCCTCGATCGGCTCGAATCGCGCGGGTTCATCCAGCGCGCCCGTAACCCCCGCGACAAGCGGCGGGTGATGGTGGAGCTGACCGAAGAAGGGCGCGCCGCCGTCGACGCTGCCCCGCTCCCCCTCCATCACAGCTTCGCCACGCGTTTGGGGAAGCTCTCGGAGGAGGAGCAGGCGCAGATCGAGAACGTGCTCGCCCGCATCGTGCGAATGATGGAAGCCGAGGACATCGACGCGGCCCCCATGCTGGTGGGCGGCGCCATGTCCGACGACGCAGACGAGGGACGCACCGGCCGGGCGAAGAAGCCCTGACGGATGCCGTCCTGTCGGGGCTCGCGCCCCGGCGACCGTGAAGCCGTCTGACGGCTTCGCGCCATGACGATGCGGATTCGCCGATCTGGACCTCGGTCCGCATCCTTTTGACCGTGGCGATTCGTCTCACGACGGGTCTCTGAGGGGACACCTGCGTCTCGCATCCGCGAGCCGTCGGCGTCGAGGTCCTACGAGAGAAAAAGGACGATGCAGCTTACTACCCGAAACGACAGCGAACCCACGAGCCCTTCACAGAGTCCCGTGGCGCGGCCGACCGAACGAAAGGTCGTCGTGCAGAAGTACGGTGGCTCGTCCGTCGCGACGCTGGAGAAGCTCCAGGGGGTCGCGAAGAAGATCGTCGAGACGCGCCGTCAGGGCTGGGATGTGGTCGTCGTGGTCTCCGCCATGGGCAAGACCACCGACGAGCTCGTATCCAAGGCTCGCGCGATCAGCTCCGACCCCTCCAGCCGCGAGATGGACATGCTCCTGACCAGCGGTGAGCGGATCAGCATGTCGCTCCTCGCGATGGCCATCCAGGAGCTCGGCGTGCCCTCCATCTCTCTGACCGGGAGCCAGAGCGGCATCCTCACCAACGACGTGCACGCCAACGCGCGCATCATCGAGGTGCGCCCGTTCCGCATCGAGGACGAGCTCGAGAAGGGCCGCGTCGTCATCGTCGCGGGCTTCCAGGGCGCGTCGTATCGGCGTGAGATCACCACGCTCGGGCGCGGCGGCAGCGACACCTCGGCCGTGGCCCTCGCCGCGGCGCTCGACGCCGACCACTGCGACATCTTCAGCGACGTCGACGGCGTGTACAGCGCCGACCCCCGCGTCTGCGACGACGCGCAGCGGCTCGACCAGCTCTGCTACGAAGAGATGCAGGAGCTGGCGCGTCAGGGCGCCCGCGTGCTCAACGCGCAGGCGGTCGAGTTCGCGCGGCGGCACCAGATCGCCATCTACGCGCGCAGCACCTTCGGCAGCGACAACCACACCCGCGTCGACCGCGTCGACGAGGGCCCGCAGGACCGGCTCAAGGAGCTCAACGCGCACGGCGTGACGGGCGTGACGGGCCGCAAGGACCTCCTCCGCGTCTCCTGCAACGGTGAGGGCTGCGGCCAGTGCGCGAGCGGCGTGCTGACCGCGCTCAACGAGTGCGACGTGCTCTCGAGCGGCGTCGAGCCCTCCGAGAACCGACTCGATCTCGTGGTCGCCACCGAGAACGTGCCCGACCCCGCCGCGTTCGCGCTCGAGCTCGAGCAGCGCTTCGCGCAGGCCGGCCTGAAGGTCGAGGGCGGGCTCGGCTCGGTCTCGGCCGTCGGCCTCGGCGTCGGCGACAAGACCGGCGCGCTGCTGGAGACGCTCGACGCGCTCCAGGAGGCGGGCGTGAACGTCCTGACGAGCTTCACCTCGCGTGAGGCGCTGACCTGTCTGGTCGAGATCGACCACGTCGACGCGGCGGTGCAGGTCGTCCACACGCTCTTCCTCAACGACGACGTCGCGGAGAAGGTCGACGGGAAGCAGGTGTCGGCGTGAGCGAGATGACCGAAGCCGCCATGGAGCAGCTGCGACCGCAGCCGCGCTCCGACCGCATCCGCTACCGCGCGCCCGCGCCGGAGGAGGGCAAGCTCCTCCACCGCCTCGTCGACGAGGGCGGCACGCTCGAGCTGAACACCACGTACAAGTACGTGCTCTTCGCGGATCACTTCGCGGGGACCACCACGGTGGCGGAGCACGACGGCCAGGTCGTCGGCTTCGTGAGCGCCTACCGGCCTCCTTCGCACCCCGACACCGTGTTCGTGTGGCAGATCGGCGTGCACCCGCGCATGCGCGGTCGCGGCGTCGCCCGCGGCCTGCTCGAGGCGATGGTGCGGCGTCCCGGCTGCCGCGGCGTCCGCTACCTCGAGGCGACGGTGACGCCGTCCAACCTCGCGAGCCGCCGCCTCTTCCAGAGCTTCGCCCGACACCAGGGCGCGCCCCACGAGTGGAGCGACGGCTACCCCGGCGAGCTGTTCGGCACGCCGGGTGAGCACGAGCCCGAGAACCTGATCCGCGTTGGCCCGTTCACCGCCGGCGCCACTGCACTGAGCTGAGAGAACATGAAGACCAACGACACCCAGACCTTCCTCGACCACGAGTCCGAGGTTCGCTCCTACTGCCGCTCCTTCCCGACCGTCTTCGAGACGTCGCAGGGAGCGGAGCTCGTCGACGAGCGCGGCCAGCGCTACCTCGACTTCTTCGCCGGCGCGGGGGCGCTCAACTACGGGCACAACAACCCGGTCCTCAAGGAGGCGCTCATCGCGTACCTCTCGAAGGACGGCATCACGCACAGCCTCGACATGCACACGAGCGCCAAGCGTGAGCTGCTCGAGCGGCTGCACCACCTGGTGCTGAAGCCGCGCGACCTCGCCTTCCGCGTGATGTTCCCCGGACCGACGGGCACCAACGCCGTCGAGTCCGCGCTGAAGATCGCCCGCAAGGTGACCGGCCGGACCAACGTGGTCTCGTTCACCAACGGCTTCCACGGCATGACGCTCGGCTCGCTCGCGGTGACGGGCAACGCCGGCAAGCGCGCCGGGGCGCACGTGCCGCTCTCGGGCGCCACCGCGCTGCCCTTCGACGGCTACCTCGGCGAGGGCATCGACACCCTCGACTACTTCGAGCAGTCGCTCCGTGACACCTCGAGTGGCCTCGACAAGCCCGCCGCGGTGATCCTCGAGACCGTGCAGGCCGAGGGCGGGGTCAACGTGGCCAGCGCGCCGTGGCTGAAGCGCCTCCAGAGCGTCTGCCGCGAGCACGGCATCCTGCTCATCGTCGACGACATCCAGGTTGGCTGCGGCCGCACCGGGCCCTTCTTCAGCTTCGATCGCGCGGGCCTCCAGCCCGACATCGTGACCCTGAGCAAGTCGCTCAGCGGGTACGGCACGCCGCTCTCGCTCGTGCTCATCCGTCCGGACCTCGACCAGTGGCGTCCGGGCGAGCACAACGGCACGTTCCGCGGGCACAACCTCGCGTTCGTCACGGCGGCCAAGGCGCTCGAGCACTACTGGAGCGACGACACGCTGAAGAACGAGGTGGAGCAGAAGGCGGCCTACGCCAAGACCCGCTTCACCAGCATGGCGGCGCGTCACCCGCACCTCGAGATCGAGCATCGCGGCCTCGGGCTCATCCAGGGCATCGCGTTCCGGGACCACGAGCTGGCCGGGCGCATGTCGAAGGAGGCCTTCGAGCGCGGCGTGATCATCGAGACCGCGGGCAGCAACGACGAAGTGCTGAAGCTCCTGCCCCCGCTGGTCATCGACCAGGGCGCGCTGGCGCGCGGCATGGACGTGCTCGAGGAGTGCCTCGAGGTCGTGGCCAAGCAGGCCGAGGTCCGCGCGAGCGCGTCGACCACCACGGTGCACGCGTGATCGTGCGCACCCTCGACGAGGTGGTCGGGAGCGACGACGACGTGTCCGCCGAAGGGTGGAACAGCCGTCGCCTCCTGCTCGCCAAGCACGGCATGGGCTTCTCCATGCACGACACCCTCATCCACGAGGGCGCCGAGCTGGACCTCTGGTACAAGCACCACCTCGAGGCCGTCTACTGCATCGAGGGCGAGGGTGAGATCGAGTCGCGCGTGACGGGCCAGAAGTGGCCCATCCGCCCGGGCACGATCTACGCGCTCGACGAGCACGACAAGCACACCCTGCGGGCGACCAAGCAGATGCGCATGATCTGCACCTTCAACCCGCCCGTCACGGGCAACGAAGTGCACGACGCCGACGGCGCCTACGCGCCCGCGCCCGAATAGCGCTCGGGGCGCACACACCGCGACGGGAGCGTTCCGAGAGGGGCGCTCCCGTTCTGCGTTTCCCGGCGGACCCCGAGACCCGGGGACGGTGTTCACTTGTTGACTTGTGCTCGGAAACTTTGCGTATCCGCGATCGCGGACGTCGATGGCAGCGGGGGCTACGACGCCGCTGACACAGAGGGTTGCTCGCTCGCGGTCGCTGCCGGTATCGTCGGCGCGTGCGTGCTCTGAAGCTCATCTCGTGGCTGGCGCTGGGGGCCGTCTTTCTCGCGGCGTGCGGCGAGGAGGCCGCGTCCAGCGAGGCGCCGGTCGCTCCGAGCGCGGCTCCCGTCGCGGCGGCGCCGACGGCGCGTGCGCGGACCACGCTCGCCGATGCGCAGGGCGCGACGCTGGCCGTGCTCATGCCGCGGGACGATGGCGGCGGCTGGCGGATCGAGGACGAGGCGGGCGACAAGACGGGGAGCCTCCGGGTCACCGACGATCGCGTCAACGCGAAGGACGCCGCCGATCGGCGGACCGGCCGCGCGAAGCGCCGCGACTACGGCTTCAAGGTCGAGGACGCGCACGAGGAGACCGTGCTGAAGGTGCAGCGCCGCGATCAGCGCTTCCGGCTGAAGCGCGGCGACGACCAGGTCATCGGCTGGTGGACGGGGGCGCGCATCGAGCTGAACGGCGGGGTGGTCATCGACGCGATCGAGGCCGACGGCCGGGTCACGGTGCGCCGCGCGGGCGCCCCGGTGGCGACGGTCGAGGGGCCGTTCCCGGCCCAGGCGGCGCTCTTTCTGGGGCTGACGGAGGAGCTGTCGCTGGAGCAGCGCCTCGCGGCCATGGTGTTCGTGCGCGAGGTCCGGTTCTGATGTCACGGTGCAAGGAGAGCGCGGGCTTCCTCTTCCCGCGCAAGTGCGACCAGATGGCGAACCGGCAGTGCGGTCAGTGCGCGCGCGCCGTCTGTCAGCTGCACCACCGCGACGTGCAAGGCCGGCAGCTCTGCATCAGCTGCGTGCGCGCGGGCATGCGCGACCAGCAGCACCGCGGGAGCTACGCGCACCTCGCCGACGACCCCTACTTCTACTGGTATTATCACTCGTCGAGCTGGTTCGAGGGCGGGTTCACGGCCCAGGACTACGCGCTCTTCGACGACACGGGCGTCGACTTCGACGCGGGCTTCGAGCACGACTGGGGCGGCAGCTGAAGGTCCTCGTCTACGCGCCGGGGGGAGGGCGCGGACACGGGGTGAGGGGCGCGGAGCTGACGTGGGCGCTCTCGGAGCGTCGCGTGCACGCCACCCTGGTCGTGCCGTTCGAGCGCCCACACGACGACCTGCTGAACATCCGGGTGCGGCGCTTGCCGCGCGTCGGGTCCGAGGCCGACGCGCGCGAGGCGGCCCGCGCGCTGCTCGACGACCATCGCCCCGACCTGCTGGTCGTGGACAGCTTCCCGTCCGGTCCCGCGGGTGAGCTGCGCGGGCTCTCGCTCCCCCCGTCGATCTTGCTCGCCCGGCTCCACCGCGGCGCGAACGAGGCGGGCTACGCGCGCGACGCGTCCGTTTTCGAGCGCGTCCTGGATCTCGAGCCGCACCTCGACTGGTTGCCGCTGCCGGCGGAGCCCTTCGGTCCGGTCGCGCGCGCGCCGCGGCCTGGCGCCGACGCCCCGGAGGTGGACGCGCTCTTCGTCGCCTCCGAGCCCGAGCTGGAGGGGCTCTTCCTCCGCGTGGCCCCCTCGCTGGGAGGGCGCGTCTGCGTGGCGCGGGCGGCGGGGCTCTCCACCGACGGCAGCGACGCGTATCCCTGGCTCCTGGACCGGGTGCGCCCACGCGTGATCGTCGGCCCGGCCGGCTTCAACCTCACCTACGAGGCGCGCGCCGCCGGGCTGACGCACCTGGCGGTCCCGCGCCCGCGCCGCTTCGACGATCAGGCGCGCCGCGCGGAGGCGGTGGCCACCCGCGTTCGCTCGCCGCGCCATCTCCTGCGGCTGCTCCAGGACCCGCCCGCGCCGGCGCCGATCCGGGTGCGCTCGCACGACGACCTCGCCGACGTGGTGCTCGAAGCATGGCGCGTGCGCCCTCCGACGCCGCTCAGCCTACGACCCTGAGCGCCCGGCGCGCGTCGTCTTCGCGCGGCCGGATCGGTCCCGGCGACAGCGGCCCCGGCAGCACGGCGGCGAGGGCGCGGTTCTCTTCGAGCACCATGTCGCACTGGTGACAGCTCGGGAGCCGCTCGCGCTTCATCTGCGCGCGAATCGCGGCGAAGCGCGGCCCGTGAAAGACCTCCGCGACGCTCTGGTGCGCCAGCTCCCCGAGCGGCTCGATGCGGCCGTTCGTCATGCAGCACAGGAAGACCTCGCCGTCCCAGGCGATGAAGACGTGCGTCCACGGCGCGTAGCAGAGGTGCTCGCGATAGAAGCCGCCCGCGTAGTCCCCGCGCTTGGCCTCCTCGAGCTGCTCCGACGCCACGCCGAAGGGGTGCACGTAGCGCTCTCCCATCGGCATGCCGTAGCGCTGGCGGAGCGCCGCGACCTCGGGCGCGATCTCCGCCTCGTACTCGCGGATGAGGCGCTTGCTCAGCCGCAGCGCGTCGTCCTTGGTGTCGACCGGCATCGGCAGCACGTCGCTCGCCCCGTGCTCGCCCGCGAGCCGGATCACGCCCGGGTACTCGCGGAAGTTCTCGCGGAGGATCGTGAAGTTGACCCGCACGCGGGTCTTGCGGCGCCGCCGCTCTCGCTCGCGCGCGATGTAGCCGAGAGCGCGCAGCGTCTTGTCGAAGCTCCCCGGCACGCCGCGGATGGCCTCGTGCGTCTTGCGTCGCGCGCCGTCGAGCGAGGTCGAGATGGAGCGCACGCGGTGCCGCATCAGCGCCTTGGCCCGCTCCTTGGTGAGCAGCGTGAGGTTGCTGGTGAGGGTGACCTTGAGCTCGCGCTCCGCCGCGCGCCCGACCAGCTGCTCGAAGTCCCGGCGCGAGAAGACCTCACCGCCCGAGAAGTGCACCTTGCGGCAGCCGAGGCCGGCCAGCTCGTCGAGGATGCCCAGCATGCGCTCGGTGGGCAGCTCGGGCAGGCTCAGCCCCTTGCCGTAGCGGCACATCTTGCACTTCAAGTTGCAGCGCGCCGTGACCTTGATCTTCGCGCTCCGCAGGTAGACGGGCGGCGCGTCCTCCGCGATCGCGCGGCGGAGGGGCTCGAGCAGCAAGGGCTCGGCGGCGATCTGCTCGACGTCGTACATCAGGCCGCCTGACGCTGCGCCGCGGCGAGCGTCTTGTAGCTGGTGATCAGCGCGCCGAGCGCGGCCGGCGCGTCGAGGAGCTGCCCGTTCACCTGCCAGCCGTAGCGCGAGCGCGTGCGCTGCAGCGCCGGGCCCGCCCACTCGAGGCGCGCCGAGCGCGGCTTCACCTGCGCGCGCACCAGCCTCATCCCGCCGGAGGACGTCATGCGCGGGAGCTGCTGCACGCCGAAGCTGCGGCCCTGCGGCGCGGACAGCTCCACCACGAAGTGGTCGACGCAGCGCTCCTTGATCTTCGTGTACTTCCGCTTCGGCTTGGTCTTGCGCTTCGCCTTGGTGACCGCGCTCAGCTTCGCCTTGGTCCCGTCCTGCAAGACCACCCGCAGCTCGAACCACGGGTGCTCGTAGGCGTAGGACTTGGGGCCCCACGCGCCGCCCGACTTCTCCTTCGGGGGCAGCTTGTGGTGCGCGCGAAAGTCGAGGTCCATGTCGAGCGGCTTGCCCGCCTTGAGCTCTGGCTCGAGCTGCCGGACGAGGCCCGACGCGAGGTAGAGCTTGCGGTCCTCGATGTCGCCGCGCAGCACGAAGCTCCGGGCCACGAGCGCCGCGACGCCGGCGAAGCCGAGCAGGAAGGGCAGGACCATGAGCAGGTCGATGCCGCTGACCCCAGCCACGAAGAACCCGCCGAACGCGCCCACGAACGACATGATCCCCAGGGCGAGCAAGAGCTTGCCGTGCTTCTCCGCCGCCTTGTCCCTGTGATGCAAGACGTCGCAGCGCGCGAGGAGAGCGGGCGCGCTCCCCGTGAACCGCTCTTGCACCGTGGCGTGCTTGGCTTCCCCCATGCTCGCAGCGTAGCCGAAGCCCCCGCCGAGTTGAAGCCTGCTACCCTCCCGGCCCGTGCTCGCTGGACCGCTCCATGGCCTGCGCGTCGCCTTCGTGGCGCTCGAGGCGTTCCCCAACGCGAAGGGCTCGGGCACGCGCATCGGGCAGATGACCCGCGCGCTCGCGGACGCGGGGGCCGAGGTCACCGTGCTCTCCCTCCCGGGGCGCACCGACGAGGCCCACCCGCGCGTGCGCCTGCGGCCGGTCCCGATCGCCGAGGGCAACTACCTCGCGCGGGCGCTCGCCTTCCGGGACGCGGTGGCCCGCGAGCTGCGCGCGCTCCGCCCCGACGTCGTGCACTTTCGTGGACCCTTCGAGGGGCAGGCGGCGGCGGCGTACGCAGAGGACACGAAGGCGCGCGCCGTCTTCGAGGTCAACGGCTTGCCCAGCGTCGAGCTCCGCTATCACTACCCGCGCTTCGCCGAGGACCCCTCCCTCGAGGGGCGTCTCCGCACGCTGGAGGCGAAGCTGCTCGGCGCGGCCGACCTCGTGCTGACCCAGAGCGAGACGACGCGCGACTTCCTCCGGCACCGTGGGCTGCGCGGCGAAGCGCGCGTGATCCACAACGGCGCGAAGCTCATCGCGCCGTCGGCGGGGGCGCAGGACGCGGCCCTTTATACGGGGAGCCTGACGCCCTGGCAGGGCCTGCCCGAGCTGCTCATGGCGCTGCGGCGCGCGCGGCGCGAGGGCGGGGAGGCGATCCGTCTGAAGGTGGTGGGGCCGGCGAAGAAGCGGTGGCGCCGTCAGATCGCGCGGGCCGCGAAGCGGCTGAAGGTCGAGGACGGGCTCGAGCTCGTCTCGGCGATCCCGCGGGACGAGCTGGCGTCGCTCGTCGCGCAGGCGCCCTTCTGCGTCGCCCCGCTCCGCCGCGATCTGCGCAACGACGTGCAGGGCTGTAACCCCATCAAGCTCTACGAGTACATGGCGGCGGGCCGGGCGGTGCTCGCGACCGACCTGCGCTGCGTGCGCGAGATCGTCACGCACGACGAGACCGGCTGGCTGGTCCGCCCGAACCCGAAGGCGCTCGCCGAGGGCCTCCTCCGGCTGGGGGGTGACCCGGCCCTGCGCGAGCGGCTGGGCGAAGCGGCGCGTCGAACGATCGAGGAGGGCGGCACGTGGGCGCATCGCCGCGCCGAGCTGGTCGAGGCCTACGAGGCGCTCCTCGCCCGCGCGTAGACCTCGGCCCACGCGTCGCTCTCGTCCTCGGGGCGGTGCCGCTCGAGCACGTGCGCGCGCGCCGCGGCCCCGAGCCGGTCGCGCTCTTCGCGCGGGAGGTCCAGCAGTTCTTCGATCGCCTCCGGCAGCCGGTCGAGCGCGTCGAGCCCGAGGAGCGCGCCCGTCTCGCCGTGCGTGATGAGGTCGGTGTGCCCGCCCACCGCCGTCGCGAGCACGGGCCGCGCGGACGCCATCGCCTCGAGCACCGCGTTGGGCGTGCCCTCGTAGAGTGAAGGGAAGACCATCAGATCGCAGAGCGCCAGGAGCCGCGTGAGCCGGTCCGCGTCGCGCGCGTAGTCCACGGTGACGATCCGGGCCGCCGCCTCGGGCGCGCTGCGCTCGAACGCCTCGAAGGCCTCGCGCGCGTCGGCGCGGAGCCCCCCGATCAGGAGCAAGCGCGCGCTGCGCTGCTCACAGAGATGGGCGAAGGCGGGCAGCAAGAAGCGCATGCCCTTCTTCTCGCGCAGCTCGCCCACGAAGCCGAGCACCGCGGCGTCCGGCTCGAGCCCGAGCGCGGCGGCCAGCGTGTTGTCGCGACGCTCGGGCGAGAAGCGCGCCGCGTCCACCGAGTTGGTCACGTGCTCCACCGGGCGGTCGAAGATCGCGCTCGCCCGCTCCGCCGCGCTGCGGCTCACGGCGGTGGCCACGGTGGCGTGGCGCATCGCGTGGGCGAGGAAGGGCAGGTCCGCGGCGCGGTACAGGCCGCGGTCGAGGTCGTTGCCGCGGATGGCGATCACCGAGCGCGCGCCGACGATCGCCGCGGCCAGCGTGGCGACGTACCCGCCGCGCGTCGCGTACATGCCGTGCACCACGTCGAGGTCGTGCTCCCGCGCGAGCTCCACCGCGTGGTCGGTCAGCGCCATGAGGCGCCGCTCCTCGGTGGCCGGCGGCCCGAGGGGGTGCACCACGACGCCGTCCTGCTCACGGCGCCCGCGGGCCCCGGGCGCGCTGTCCTTCGAGAAGGCCAGCAAGTGGACCTGCTCACCGCGCGCGGCGGCTTGCTTCGCGATGCGGCTGGTGGCGACGGCGAGGCCGCCGCGCCCCGGCAGCGCGCGCTCGGAGACGATCAAGACGCCAGGCATGGATGCGCTCTACCACGATGGGATAGGTTTCCGGCGCATGACCCGCGCGCCGACCGAGTTTCGCTACTGGGATCGCCTCGACCGGCCAGCCCATCGCTGGATGCGCCGCGCCTCGCGCGCGCTCGGGGGCTTCGACCTCGCGCCGCCCGACGACGTCGTGCGCGCCTTCGCGGACATGTACTACGACGCCGATCCGCTCGCGGAGGCGTTCGTGCGGGACGTCTACCTCACGCGCGGCATGGCGGCGGGGCGCGCGATGCTCGAGGACGCGCTGGCGAACGGGGCCGGACCCGACGCGCCGCTGACCCTGATGGGCGGCTCGGTCGCGCCCGGCATCGCGCTGCGGGCCATGGGCTACCGCCCGAGCCGCGCCGACATCGAGGCCACGATGCACTTCTGGCGCTACGTC
>SHBB01000128.1 GCA_004213565.1 Sandaracinaceae bacterium | reverse complement strand
ATCGTCGTGTAGAGGCGCGTCATGTAGGGCGACTCGATGAAGAGCGCGCGGGTGTCGACCATCGGGTCGATGACGTCGGCCTGCACGGCGTCGAGCAAGGCGGCCGGCTCGACGCCCGGCAGGTCGGCCTCGCTCGCGTCCACGTAGCAGCCGAGGCAGGCGAAGAACTGGTCCTCGGAGACGCCGTCGGGGATGGTCAGGGCGGCCGTCAACACCTCGCGCACGCCGTCGAGCGCCGCGAGCTCCGCGATGCGGAAGACGAGCTCTCCCTCGCGCCCGGTCCAGGTCTCGGCGCGGAGGGCGGCCCAGCGCGCCGCTTCGTCCTCGCTCCAGATGACGTCGGCCAACGGCGCGGCCGCGCCCGCCATCTCGGTCACGAAGCCCTGGCCGCCCGCCTCGTTCGCGGCGCGGGTCACGACCGCGTCGTAGGTGGATCCGGGGCTGAGCCAGTTGATGAGCGCCTCGTTGAGCTCGAGGTCGCGGTAGTTCGCGGGGATGGCCCGGCTCGGCCCGAGCACCCAGACGAGGATGCCCATGTCGGGCTGGGTCGCGAGCGCGGTCGGGCGGAGCGGGATCGACGGGAGGCCCGGACCGAAGGACAGGCTCACGGGGCGGATGGAGCCCGCGTCGTTGCCCTTGACGAGCCGGAACGCGAGCAGGTTCATGCCCGACTCGAGGTAGGGGCGGAGCACCTCGGCGCCCATGCTCGGGACGTCGTAGCCGTTGTCCTGCAGCCACGCGATGCCGGTCTCGGCGACGTCCGGGGTGGAGGGGTCGACCGAGATGATGATGTAGTCGTAGGGGCCGACGTAGCCGCTGTCGACGACCGAGACGGGGGGCACGCCGCCGTCGGCCGAAGAAGCCGCGGCGTCCGCGGCGCCGCCGCCGCTCGAGTTGTCGAACGCGCGCGAGGGGCCGCCGCCGCAAGTGCCCTCGACGCGGGTCGTGAGCCGGTACTGCGGGTTCGACGCCTGCTGCAGGCGCTGGAACGCCGCGTCGGAGGAGACCGAGATCTCGGGGCTGCCGGCCACGGGCAGCATCCACGCGAAGCGCTCGGACGGGCCCTGGTACTGGATCTGGATGACCGCGGTGACGCTCCCGTCCGCCTCCTGGGCGAAGACGATGCGCTCCGCCTGCTGGTTGACGGGCTGGGAGCTGTCACAGAAGAAGCCGCCACACGCCGAGGCGCGCTCGGGGGCGGCGAGGGCCATGGCGGCGAGCGCGCTGGCGAAGAGCGCGAAGCGTCGAGGGGTGATGAGGCGTGTCATGCCGGAGGGATTTGCACGATCCGCTCCAGCCCCGAAGACGCCAATTCGGCCCCGCTGAGGGGCCTCGCGGCGCAGGCCGGCACAGCCGCCGAGACAGACGCGACCAGTCCGCAGCAGGCACACACCTTGCGTTGCAGACGGTCATGCTTCGTCACGTCCCTCTGGCCTTGCTCGTCCTCGCGTCGCTCGGCTGCGACGCCACCACCGAGGACCGGCTCCGCGCGTGCGGGATCGTCAGCGAGGGCTACCTGCCGCGGCTCAACTTCTACGACGACGCCTGCTACCGGGCGTGCTTCGCGGGCGCCGAGTGCGACGCCCTCCTGGGGGCGATCTGCCGCACCGACGTGTCGCTCCTCGTCGAGTGCGACCAGCAGTGCGCGCCTCGCTGCGACGACGGATCCCTCATCGGGCTCGAGCGCGTCTGCAACGGCTTCGAGGACTGCGAGGGGGGCGAAGACGAGGAGGGCTGCGCGCCCTACGTCTGCGACGACGGGCAGGAGCTGATGGGGTCCGACCACCGCTGCAACGGCTGGTCGGGTTGCCGCGACGGCAGCGACGAGGAGGGCTGCGCGCCCGACTTCGTGTGCGGCGACGGGACGGAGTACCAGGTCCACCACCGCTGCAACGGGTGGACGATCTGCGAGGACGGAAGCGACGAGGAGGGCTGCGCCAGCTTCCTCGCCACCTGTGAGTGAGGCCTGTGAGCGAAGCTCAGGGACGCGCGTCGAGCGCTTCGCGGATCGCCCCGAGCAAGGCGTCGGCCTCGAACGGCTTGGCGACCATGGTCGTGCCCTCGGGGATCGCGTGGGCGAAGCGACCGCCGTCGCTGTAGCCGCTGCTGAACACCGCGGGCACCCCGGGGCGGATGGCGCGCATGCGCTCGAGCGCCTCGGGGCCGCTGAGCGTGGGCATGACGACGTCGAGCAGGAGCAGATCGACCTCCGGGTGGGCCTCGAACACCTCGATCGCCTCGAGCCCGCTCCCCGACTCCAGGACCCGATAGCCCGCGCGCTCGAGGACGCGCACGACGACCCGCCGCACCATGGACTCGTCCTCGGCCACGAGGATCGTCTCGCCGCCCCCCTCGCTCTGCACCTCGTTCTTCGGCTCGACCGGCGTCACGGGGTGGCGCGAGACCGGGAGGTAGAGCTCGAACGTCGCCCCTGTGCCCGGCTCGGAGGAGACGTCGATGATGCCTCCGTGCCGCTGGACGATGCCATACGCCATGGAGAGGCCGAGCCCGTTGCCCTCCCCGAGCGGCTTGGTCGTGAAGAAGGGCTCGAACACGCGCCTCCGCACCGCCGCGCTCATGCCCACGCCCGTGTCGGAGACGGCGACGCGCAGGAAGCGCCCGGGCCGGACGGTGGGGTGAGTCCGTGAGAACGCCTCGTCCACCGTCACGCTCTCGGTCTCGATGGTCAGCCGCCCCCCGGACGGCATGGCGTCGCGCGCGTTGAGGCAGAGGTTCATCAGGACCTGCTCGAGCTGCGAGCGGTCGACCTCCACCGGATCGAGCGTGTCCGAGCCGTCGAAGACGACCTCGATGCTCTCGGGGATGACGCGTCGCAGCAGCAGCAGCAGCTCGCGCACCATCACGTTGAAATCCACGCGCGACACCGAGAGCGGCTGCTGCCGGCTGTAGGTCAGCAGCTGGCGGGTCAGCTCCGCCGCGCGGTTGGCCGCCGACTCGATGTCCTGCAGGTACTCCTGCATCTCGCCGCTCGGACCGGCGGAGAGCGCGAAGTGCACGTTGCCCAGGATGGCCTGCACGAGGTTGTTGAAGTCGTGCGCGACGCCCCCCGCGAGCTGCCCGACCGCGTCCATCTTCTGGGCCTGTTGCAGGCGCGCCTCGAGCTCTCGCTGCTCGGTCACGTCGCGCGCCACCGCGACGATCTGCTTCAGCAGCGGGTCCGGCCGGCTCGTCCACTGCAGGACGCGCACGCTCCCGTCCTGGCAGACGTACCGGTTCTCGAAGACCGTCACCTCGCTCTCCTTCGCGTGGGCGAAGACGGCCTCGGTGGCCTCGCGATCCTCCGGGTGCACGAGCTCGAGCAGGGGCCGCGCGATGAGCTCCTCCTCCGCGTAGCCGAGCGTCTCGACGAAGGCCGGGCTCACGCGCAGGAAGCGGCCCTCCAGATCGACGACGCAGAGCAGGTCCTTGGCCAGCTCGAACACGCGGTCGCGCTGGATGGCGGCCGAGGTCCGCTCGGTGACGTCGCTCGCGATGACGATGAACCCGGTGATCGCGCCGCCCTCGCGGATGGGGCCCACCCGCGACTCCCAGCGCGTGAGCGTCCCGTCGGGGAGCGTGAAGAGGTTCTCGTAGCGGCTCGCCTCGCCCGTCTCGAGCACGCGCGCGAAGCAGCTCCGCATCGCCGCGTGCTGCTCCTCGCCGACGTAGTCGTAGACCTGCGTCCCCGACACGCTGGAGACGCTCAGGCCGGGCGCGGTGCGGTTGATGAACTGGATGCGCGCCTCGCGGTCCAGCACCATGATCGAGTCGGGCGTGTGCTTGGCGATGGCCTCGAAGAGGGACTCGAGCGACTCGTCGCGGTCTCCGGGCGCCACTCCTCAAGGTACCGTACCGACGGCGCCGGGCGCCATACCGCCTCGGATGGCCTCAGTCGTCGAACGCGTCGTCGACGTCGGCGTCTTCGTTCGTGCGCTCGACCTGCACGGTCCAGATCTGCCGCCCCGTCTTGAGCGACTTCTGCTCGACGCGGACCTCCCCCGCGCCCTCCTCTTCGGCGCGGGCCTGGATCTCCGCGAGGTCCGCGTCGCTGCCGTCGCAGAACCCGATCGGCTTCGCGTTGCCGGGCACGAGGATCTGGACCTGGAGCTCGCCCCGGTCCCAGCGCGTCTGCGTCTCGTTGTCGTAGGGGTAGATCATGGTCGTCGCCGTCCACCTGACGTAGCACGGGCCAGGGGGCGAGGCGCCACCGTCGCGTGAGCCCGCGCGGGGCTCGGATCGGTCGGGCGGGGCCCCGGCCTGGGCAGCAGCGCGCCAACGAGGAGCAGGGTGGCGCCGACGAGGATCCAGCCCGCGAAGAGAGAGGCCACCCCGGCCACGCCGAGCCCCACCTGAAGGCCCAGCTGGACGGCGGGCGCGGCGGGCGCGAAGCCCGGGCGCCAGATCTCGCGGAGCCGGAGGCCCACGCCGAGGAACACGACGAGGCTGACGCCGAAGTAGATGGCGAGGCTGATCCAGACGAGGCCCGACAGCGCGCCGCCCCGGACGACGGTCACGCCGGGCGCGGGAGGCACGGCGAGGAAGTAGGCGATGGCCACCTCGCCGAGGAGGGGGGCGTCGGCGGCGCTCGAGATCAAGCGCGGGAAGAGGTGCGTGCCATCGGGGAGCGGCCACGAGGTGGCGACCATCTCCGAGGCGAGCGTGTAGGCGTGGTCGAAGCGGCCGTTCGCGCGCGCGGCGCCGAGCCCGAACGCGCTGGACGCGGTGCCGAAGCCGCCGAGGATGGGCCCCGCGTCGACCTCCCAGGTCCACTCGCCGTAGGCGTCGGCCAGCTCGCTGCCCGCCGCGAACTCACGGAAGCCGTGGGCCCAGAAGCGCTCCTGCCAGAAGTGGGCTTCGTGCGCGTCGTACCAGCGCGCCGCCTCCTCCGGGTAGACCTCGGGCGCGAACACCAGGGTCCACGAGGTGCCGACCCCGCGGCCGGGCTGCACGATCTCGGCGTCGGGCAGGCTCACGCGGTAGGGCACGAGGCCGAGCGCGTCCTCGCGCGGGCCGACGAAGGCGCGCAGCTCCCGGGCGACGAACGCCGAGTGGTCGGTGTCGAGCACCGCGTCGGCGCGGCGAAGGAGGCCGACCGCGGCGAGCACGTCGATCGGGTAGCACTCGCCTGGGTAGTCGTGCAGGAGGCCGAGCGCGGACGCGTCGAGGTCGGCCGCGAGGGTCTCGACCTGGTCGCGCAGCACCGGCGAGACGTCCCCCGTGAGCTTCGCGTGGCTGGTGAGGCCGGCGATGAGGAGCGAGCGGAAGAAGACGTTCTCCTCGTGGAGATAGTCGTCTCCCCAGTGACGGCGCACCCAGCTGTGGTGGGACGGATCGAGCAGGAGATCCCGCGAGGCGTCCACGGCGCCGCGCGCCCAGCGCATGGGAGACTCGCCCTGACGCCCGTTCGCGACCCAGTCGTCGTGCAGCTGCTCGGTCGCCATCAGATAGAAGACGGCGGTGAAGAGCGGCCACTCGGTGGAGGGCACATCGAGGAGCGCCGTGTCCGCGCCGCGCGCGTGCTCCACCCGCTCGCGGGCCCAGGCCTCGAGGCGCGGGCTCAGCTCGCGGTGCATGGCGCGGGCGCGCTCGGGCACCCCGGGACCGGCGAGCGCGGGGTCGCGCAGGTCGCGCACGACCCGCACCCCGGGGAGGAAGAAGAGGAAGGCGGCGATGGCCGCGACGAGCGAGAGGTGGATCGTGGCCGTGATCTTGGGGAGCTTGGTCATGCCCGCAGGGTGAGGACGCCGAGGAGGCGCCACCGCGGGTCTCTCCGCGAGCGGTCGCGTCCCGCGCGCGAGCGGTCGCGAGCCGCCGCGAGCGGCTCATCGCAGCGCGCCTCAGGGGCAGCCGCTCCCGAGCGCGAGGGGGAACCCGGCCTCGCTCAGCGGGGCTCCGCTCGCGTCGAGGACGTAGAGGTAGACGGGCTCGCAGGCCTCGAAGGCGCCCTGGTGCACGGTCACGTCGATCCGGTCGGGAGCCCACGCGGTCGCCGGCTGGATCTCTCGACGCCGGGTGTCGAGCCAGCGCGGCGCGTCGGCGACCTCGACCCTCGCGCGCGAGTCGTCGAGGTACACGTCGTCGACGTAGAGGTCGAAGACGCCGTCGTCGCGCGGGTTCGCGAGCATCAGGGGCAGCAACAAGGAGTGCAGCTGCGTGGGGTAGTCGCCGTCGAGCGTGACGGCGTCGTCGATGTCGAAGCGGCGCTCGTGCTCGCCGTCGATCGCGATGTAGGCCGCGCCGTTGGCGGCGCCCGCGGGGGACGAGAGCCGGTAGTACATCTCGACGCGGTGCCACTCCCCGCGCGGGACGCCGCCGATCGTGATCGACGGGTGCTCGCCAACGCCGGTGACCAGGTTGGCGTAGCCCCACCCCGCGTGGGGTTGGTACTGGAACATCAGGGTCCCGACACCGTTGTAGTGGTCGACGCCGCCGTAGTTGGGGCTCGAGGCCAGCCGAGCCAGCTTGAGGACGCCGTAGTCGTCGCCGGTGACGTCGAAGCGGAAGCGGTACGAGACGTAGAGCTCGTTGCTCGGCTCGACCTCCTGATAGGCGCCGCAGAACTGGCAGCCCGGCGCGTCGTTGACGTTCGGCTCGACGTGGTTGGTCAGCGAGAGGCGCCCCTGACCGTAGCGCTGCACGTCGGTGTAGATCGGGTGGGTCTCGCGCTCGCGCTGGAGACGCCATCCGTCGCCCGCCAGCTCGCCGAGCGTCCCACCCTCGAAGTCGTCCCAGATCAGCGGGCTCGGGCTCGCCTCTTCCCCCAGGCCGCATCCCCGGATCTCCATCGCGCCGCCGTGGTCGGTGTCGCCGAGGACCGCGGTGATGGTGGGGCCCTCGCCACCGGGGCAGGGAGGGACGCTGGCGTCCGCCTGGATCGGACCGGCGTCGTCCCGGCCAGCGTCCGGGGAGGCCGCGTCCGGTGGGTCGGAGACCTCGGCGTCGACGTCGCGGCCCGCGTCGGCAGATGGAACGGGCTCCGAGCAACCGGTCACGAGGAGGGCCAGCGCGAGGAGCCGGAGCAGGAGGGAGGACGACATGTCAGGAGCTTGCCGGCGTGGCGGCGTGAGGGCGACGGACCGACGCTTTCCCCGCCTGACCGCACACCCGAAGGGCCTCAGAGACCGAGGCGCTTGCGGAGCGCGCGGGCCGCCTGCCGGGACACCGGCACCTCGTGCGCGGCGTCGGTGATCGCGGTGTAGCCGCCGCTGTCCTCCGGGCGGAGGCGGTCCACCCGGTCGAGGTTCAGGAGCGCGCGTCGATGCACCCGCTCGAAGCGCTCGGAGGGCAGACGCCGCTCGAGCTCCGCGAGCGACAGCTCGGTGACGAGGACCTCGGCCCCCACCCACACGCTGACGAGCGCGCCGTCGATCTGCGCGTGGCTGATGTCCTCGGGGCGCACCAGGCGCACCTCGTCGCGCACCGTCAGCGCGACCCGGCCGGTCTTGCGCGCCCCCACCCGCGCGCGGGCGCGCTCGACGGCGAGGGCCAGCCGCGCCGCGTCGATGGGCTTGCGCACGTAGTCCACCGCGCCCTGGTCGAAGGCGTCCGCCGCGTGCTCGGGGTGCGCGGTCGCGAAGACGATCGCGATGCCGCGGTCGGCGGCGAGCTGGGCGACGTCCATCCCGCTCAGCCCCGGCATGCGCACGTCGAGCACCGCGAGGTCGACCTCGCGCGGATCGAGCGCGGCGAGCGCCTCCTCGCCCGACGTCGCCTCGGCCACGATCTCCACGTCGCCGATGGCCTCGAGCAGGCGCCGGAGCCGCCGCCGCGCCATCTGCTCGTCGTCCGCGATGAGCGTCCGCAGGGTCACGCCGGCTCCAGGGGCGCGGTGATCGTCGTGCGCGTGCGCCCGTCCACGGCCTCGATCTGCATGCGGCCCTCCCGCCCGTAGGCCAGCGCGAGTCGGCGCTCGACCGTGGCGATGCCGTGGCCTCCCTCGCGCCGGCCCGCGTAGGCGCCGGGGTTGTCGATCTCGACCTGGAGCTGCTCGTTCACCGTGACCCGCAAGACGACCTCCCCGTCGTGACCCGTCCCGGGGCCGTGGGTGATCGCGTTCTCGAACGCGGGCAAGAGCAACATCGGCGGCACGTCGACGTCGGGGATCGGGTCGGGGAGCTCCACGCGCAGGCGGTAGCGCGACGCGTCGCGGATCGCGTACATCGCGAACAGATCCCGCAAGAGCGCGAGCTCCGACGCGAGCGGCCAGGTCGGCTCGTGCACGCCCTCGAGCACTCCGCGGAGGATGCGCGCGAGCTCGAGCAGCGCGCGCTCCGCGACCTCGGGGTCCTCGCGGCACCACTCGGCGATGGCGTTGAGGGTGTTGAACAAGAAGTGCGGGTCGAGCTGGGCGCGGAGCGCGAGGAGCTGCGCGTGCTCGGCCTCCACCTCGGACCGGGTGGCGCGCGCCTCGAGGTCCAGGTCCCGCCCGAGCCCCCAGCCGCCGACCGCGACGAGCACGCCGAGGATCCCCAGCGCCGACGGGTCGAGCACGTAGCTCCGCACCTCGAGCGCGCGCGGCAGGGCGAAGCCGAGCGCCGCCACCAGGGCCGCGCAGATCGCGACGTAGACCGCGAGCCCGAGCGCCCGCGTGGCGCCCGGAGCGCAGAGGCTTCGCCACGCGGCCGGGACCACGAGCACGAACGCGACACAGAACACGAGGTCCACCACCACCGCGGACACGCTCGCCACGGCGATCCACTCGACCACGCCCACCGACACGAACACGAGCCCGAGCGGCAACGCGCGCTGCGGCGCGAGGAGCCCCCGAAGCGTCTGCGTCTCGCTCACCCGCCGAAGCGTCTCAGAAGGCCGGCCCGCTCACCAGCGACCGATGGACGGGTCGCCCTCGTAGGAGTCGCCGCGCACGTCCGCGAGGGAGCGCGCGTGGCTCGGGGTTTCGCCCAGGATCGCGTCGACGCCCTCTCCGTCGGAGGTGTACACGCGCCAGCGCTCGAGCACCGGACCGCGCTCCCGGACGACGACGTCGATGTGGGTCCGCTCGCAGCCGCCGATGTAGGCGTGGCCGCGCATCTCGCGCCCCGCCTCGCCGCGCCAGGCCTTGGCCCAGCGCTGCGATCCGGGATCGACGTAGCGGGCCGCCGCCGCGCTCGCCCACCCCTCGAGGTCGTCGAAGCGCGACAGCTCCACCGCGTCGCTGCGCGAGACGACGACGAGGACGAACCGGTCGCGCGCCACGAACGCCGCGACGTCGTTGGGGCCTCGCGGATAGGTCTCCCCCTCGCCCTCGAAGCTCGCCGCCTCGCCATCCGCGGTCGGCCGCAGCGCGGTGAGCCCGTCGGGGGGAGTGGGGAGCGGCAGCGTCGGGAGCGCGCGCGGCGCGCCGCGGTGAAGCCAGACCAGCCCGTGGGAGACGGCGAGCACGATCTCGTCCCCCGCGAACGCGCCCTCGCTCGGGCGGCGGCCGTAGACGAGCTCGACCTCCAGGGCGTCGTCGACGACCCGCCACAGCTCCGTCCGATCTTGGCGTGCCACGAGCAGCGCGTCTCCCGACACGTCGCGAAACTCGACGTCCCGACACCCCTCGCGCGTCGCGAGCACCTCTCCGCCGCTGCTCATCAGGCGAGCGGTGTCGTCGGCGCCGCGCGCGACGAAGCGCCCCTCGTCGCCGACCCAGATGACGCCGTGCACGGCGGGGATCGGGAGCTCGCCGTCGACGCCGACCGTGCGGAGGCACGAGCGATCCGCGTCCTCGGCACACGGCACGACGCACTGAACCCCCGAAGGCGTTCGGCCGAGCCCCCGCGCTCCTTTGCAAACCTCGCTCCCCTCGAGGGGGCGCGCCGCGCCGCGCGATGGGTCGAGCTCGTAGACCGCCACGTCCGTGTACCGCGCGTCTCCACGCAGCAGCAGATCCCCTCCCGCGGCTGCGCTATCGAGGGAGACGCCCGGCGGCATCGCGACGGCGGGGCGCGGCTGGAGCTGCGCGTCTCGAAACGTGAGCGTGGGCTCGTCGTACGTCCCGGTGCGCCACACCGTTCCCTCACCGAACCGGGCGATCGGCGCGTCTCGGCGGAGCCTGGCGTCGATCAAGGCGCCCGACGCCCGGTCGAAGATCGCGCCGTCACACCCGAAGACGTGCGTGGCCGTGGCGAAGGCGTCGACCCCGGCCCACTCCGAGCACGAGAGCACGGTCCGGACGGCCCAGGGTCTCGGAGACGCGGGCGGAGACGCGGGCGGAGACGCGGCCGGGGCGCTCGCGGGCGGCGGCTCCGGCCTCAGGACCGCCTCGGGTTCCTCCTCGCACGCGACGACGAGCCCGGCCGAGAGCGCCACGACGGACAGGAGCGCGAGGCGGGGCGAGACCGGCATGACCCATCTACGAGCCAGGCGCGTGGACCCTCCCCCGATCGACGGGGACCGCTACTCGAGCTCGATCTGCTTGCGCTCGACCCAGTAGGTGTTCTCGTCGTCGTCCCGGATCCCGATGCGACCGGTGGGGACCCAGAGGTAGATGTCGCCGATGACGCCCTCGTGCGGGCCGGAGACGACGCGCACGCGGCTGCCCTTGCCCATCTCGTTCGGGCCACGCTCGCCGGGGTTCGACTCGGGCTCGACGTGCTCCTCGTCGAACCAGTAGGTGATGCCGTCGTCGCCCTTGACGCCGTAGCGCATGCCGATGCCGAAGCGGCTCTGGCCGACCCAGGAGATCTTGCCGCGGACGTCGGGCTTGCCCAGCTGACGGGCGAACACGCGGTCGCCCTTCTTGAACATGTCGGGGAGGTCGCTCATGGAGGCGCAGAGCCTAGCGCGCGGCTCCGCCGGGCGCCCGCCCGGAAGCCCCACTGAGCAGCACACGTCAGAAGCCCAGCGGAGTGCCCTGGTCGGCGAGGCGCTGGCGGGCGGCCGCCGTGTGAAGCACGCCGCCGATGGCCACCGCGGCGAGGATCGCGCTGAGCACGCTGAGCGGGGTCCCGATGAGCTGCATGCACGAGAGGATGTCGGGGAAGGAGAAGAAGAACCACCCGACCATCGAGAGCGCGACGACGGCGCCGTGCCCCGCGCCGAAATAGGCCGCCCACGGGCGCGCGCGGAAGACCTGCGCCGCCACCGCGATCTGGACCACGCCGCTGACCAGCAGGAACCACGGCACCATCTTCACGAAGGCGTACTCGTGGGATCGCACCCCGAAGAGCTGCACGCCGGAGAGCGCGACCACCAGGCCGGTCAGGCCCTGGGCGATACACGCCATTTTGACGATCATCGACGGCTCGGCCGCCTTCAGATCCGCGTCGGAGAGATCGTCCATGACCAGGCGAAGCTAGACGAAGTGCGCGCCTCGATCCACTCTCCCCGTCGCGATGATCCGGAGCCGCGTGACGTGGGCGCTCGCCCAGCTGGCCAGCCGCGAGGACGGAGACCTCCGCGCCGCGCGCCGGGAGACCTACGCGGAGCTCGATCCCGTCTTCCGCGGGCTGATCCGCGGCCGGGCCGAGCGCGCGGTGGCGGCGGCGATGTTCGAGACGACCCGCACGGACGACGAGGCGCACGTGCACCGCCTCGCGACCTTGCGCGCGATGGGCCAGCCCTTCGGCAACCCGGACGACGTGGAGGCGGTCGAGGCCGAGTTCCTCGCCAAGCGCCCCACGCGGGCGCCGTCGCGGCTCGGGCCGACGCGGGCCGTCGGCGCGGCGCTGCTGCTCCTCCTGGTCGTGGGCGGCGCGAGCGGGTACTGGCTGACCCGGCCGCCCGCGTCGCTGCACAACGAGATGGCGCGCTCGGAGACGGCGTGGACCGAAGGCGGCCGCCCCCTCGCGGGCACGCTCGAACAGCACGCGGTCTTCGAGGACGCCCTGCCCGACTACGTCGTCGCGATCGACGCGTTCCGGCGCGCGCGGGGCGGCGCGGACGAGGCCCGGGAGAGCGAGGATCTGGCGCGCGCGGCCGCGGCGGGCGTGGCCATGAGCGACGACGCGCTCGGCGCCGAGACGACGTCGTTCCTCCGCGCGGTCTTCGACCAGTCGCGCGACATCGTGGAGAACGACGGCGCGAGCGCCAGCGACAGCCACTTCCGCTCCGTCGACGCGCTCAACGCCGCCGTCGCGGAGCTCGGCCTGGGCTACTACGTCGACGCGGACGTCCGGACGGACACGCAGGGTCGCCACCGGATCTACCTGTCCACCTTCACGGTGGAGCGGGTGCGCTTCTTCGACACCGACGGAGGGCGGCGCGTCCGGGCGCTTCGCTTGAAGCGGCTCGACCGGCTGAACTTCGCGCGCGCGGTGCTCGGCTTCACGCGGCCGCAGGTGCAGGACGGGCTCGTCTTGCTCGGGCGCATCGAGCGCTACCTGGTCGACGCGATCCTCCCCGCGCTCGGGCCCGACGCGCGCATGCCCATCGTGGACACGGACACGCGCGAGGACAGCCGCGCGCTCTGGGTCGACCGGGTCGAGGAGATGGCGGCGCGCGACGCGCAAGCGGAGGCCGTGGCGTTGACCGGCGAGGGCGCGCTCGAGCTCGGCCGGCTCTTCGGCCGCCGGCGCGCCATCCTCGACGCGTGGCGAGACCGCTTCCAGAACGCGGGCCTGACGGTCACCCGCCCGACCACGGTCGACTTCGACATGGACTCGTACCGGCGGCTCGAAGATCGGGTCCCGGTCGCGGAGTGGCGCGAGCTGTCGAGCGTGGCGAGCGATCTGCGGAGCGACGTGCCGCGGGCCGCGTACCGCGAGCTCGAGGAGCGGCTGATCGAGAGCGTGGAGCGACACGAGGTGCAGCACCGACTGGACTACGAGTCGGGCACGCTCGACGCGATCCCGCCCGCGCTCGAGGCGATGACCGGCCCGCTCGAGACCGAGCTGGGCGACAACCCGCGCGCGTCTCGCGCGGTGGCCGAGCTGAGCGCGTACCTGAGCGAAGTGGCCCGCGAGCCGGGCGTGGTGAAGATGAACCTCGCGCTCCTCTCGCGGCACGTGTTGGCGCGGCACAACTGGGGCAGCCCGGAGTGCTACGCGGCGCTCGTGATCTTCGCGGGGCTGGCCGACGCGCTCGGGCTGGCGCATCGGCCCTTCATCGAGGGCCGGCGCATCGATCGGCAGAGCGTGGCGTTCGCCTTCCTCGAGATCCGCGAGCGCGACGGCGCCGCGATCACCGCCGCCGCGACCGAGCTCTGGGCGGAGCTCTTCGGCCGCCCGCTCCCGCAGCTCACCGCGCGCTGACCCTCAGGCGCCTTCGAGATCGCTGGCGTCCCCGACCATCACGCGGTTCCGACCCGCCTGCTTCGCGCGGTACATCGCCATGTCCGCCACCTTGAGCAGCTCGGGCACGGACTGACCGTCGGCGAGCTGGGAGACGCCCATGGAGATGGTCACGCTCGGCAGCTCCGTGCCGTCCGGCATCGCGAGCTTCTCCTTCGAGATGGCCTCGCGCACGCGCTCCGCCGCGACCTGGGCGAGCTCCACGTCGGTGTCCGGGAAGATGATGACGAACTCCTCGCCGCCGAAGCGCGCGACGAGATCGGTCGGGCGGAGGTTCCCGCTCAAGGTGGAAGCGACCACCGTCAGCACGTGGTCGCCCGCCGCATGCCCGTAGGTGTCGTTGAAGCTCTTGAAGTGATCGATGTCGATCAGCGACAGAGACAGCTTGCCGCGCTCCCCCTGGTGGCGGCGGACCATGCGGCTCAGGGTCTCGTCGAGCCAGCGGCGGTTGTGGATGCCGGTCAGCCCGTCGAACATCGCGGCGCGCTCGTACTGCCGCCGCTTCTGCACGTTCTGGCTGACCGTCGCGTTGTTGGCCCGGAGCCGCGCCGCGGTCTTGACCAGCAGGTTCACCGCGAACGCGTGGCTGACGTTGGTCAGCTGCCAGAAGGCGTCCTCGCCGACCTCGAGCAGGCGCGCCTTCTCCTTGGCGACGACGAACGCGCTCGCCTCGCTGCCGTCGAGCAGGCTCAGCTCGCCCACCGTCTCGCCCGCCTCGATGGTGGCCACGGGATCGGCCGTGGGGCTGTCGAGGTGCACGCTGAGCGCGCCCCGGAGCAGCAGAAACATGCGCGCGTGACGCTTGCCCTGCTCGATGAGGACCTCGCCCGGCGCGAGGACGCGACGCGCCGCGGTGGCGAGCAGCTCACGGCGGGCGGTGAGACCGACGCCTTCGAGCATCGCGAAGTCGTCGAGGGCGTCGGGGCTGATGGGGGCGTCCGAGGACGGAGGTCCACTCACGCGCGAGAGAATACCCCAAGCGAACCGACGGTGTCGCACACCGATTCATCGGCTACATTCCGCGGCGGGAGGGGTGATGCGCGCCACGTGGGCCTGGCTACTCGGGGGTCTGACCGTTTTCTGGGTCGCTCCCGCTTCGGCGTTCTATCCGGACGCCATCCCGAACGGCGCGACCGGCGGCTGCGCCGTCTGCCACATCGACCCGGCGGGCGGCGGCGCGCGCACGGTCTTCGGCCAGGACTTCGAGCGCGGCCCCAACGGCGTGGCCGGGACCTCGGACGACCACATCTGGTCACGCTGGCTCGCGGGGCGGGACTCCGACGGCGACGGCTGGACCAACGGCCAGGAGCTCGGCGACCCCTTCGCGTACTGGTCCTCGGGGGGCACCCCGATGTCCTCGTACCGCTCCAACCCCGGCGTGGGGGGCAGCAACCAGCCCAGCAACTTCAACCTGTGCGCGAGCAGCGTCTACAACGACTGCACGAGCCCGGGCTCGGGCGGGGTCTGCTTCGACGGCTACAGCGGCACCGGCCGCTACGACTGCTCGTGCGGCAGCGGCTACACGGGCGCGAGCTACCGCCGCACCTCGTCCCACGTCTGGAGCGGCGGCGCGGGGACGCAGCGCTACGACATCTTCTCCTTCACGTTCGGCACGCGCTGCTCGGACATCAACGAGTGCGCGGGCAGCAACCCGTGCGGCGTGGGCGGCTGCGTCAACGATCCGGGCACCTATCACTGCAGCTGCCCGAGCGGCTACAGCGCCCCCTCGAGCGGCGGCACCTGCAGCGACATCAACGAGTGCGCCACCCCGGGCATCTGCGGGCCCGGCTCGTGCTCCAACTCGATCGGCAGCTACACCTGCAGCTGCCCCGGCGGCTACGACTTCGACGGCACCACCTGCGTCGTGACCAACCCGTGCACCGCGGGCACCGACGACTGCGATCGCAACGCGACGTGCACGCCCGTGGGCGGCTCGAGCTGGGACTGCACCTGCAACAGCGGCTATCGAGGGACCGGCACGCGCTTCCGGGGCACCGGCGACATGTGCGCGGAGATCGACGAGTGTAGAGAGACACCCGGGACCTGTGGGCTCGGCATCTGCACGAACCTCCCCGGCAGTTACTCTTGCACATGTCCGCGCGGCTACCGCGCACCCGCGACGGGCGGGACCTGCACCGACATCGACGAGTGTAGAGAGACGCCCGGCCTCTGCGGCGCAGGGACCTGCACCAACACCGCGGGCGGCTACGGCTGCAGCTGCGACCCGGGCTACATGTTCGACGGCACCACGTGTCAGGACGTGGACGAGTGCGCGACCGATCCGTGCGGCCGCGGCTCCTGCGTGCAGACCTTCCCGCCGCCTGGCTACGGCTGCGCGTGCGCGGCCGGGTACCGCTTCGACGGGACGACGTGCGTCGACGTCGACGAGTGCCTCGACCCGATGCTCGCCCCGTGCAGCAGCGACGCGCGCTGTGAGAACAGCGTCGGGAGCTTCCGCTGCGTGTGCAACGAGGGCTACGAGGGCAACGGCCTCAACTGCGTCGACGTGGACGAGTGCGCGACCGGCACCCACACGTGCGACCCCCACGCGGCGTGCTCCAACACGACCGGGAGCTTCAGCTGCACCTGCCTCGACGGCTGGGAGGGCTCGGGCTCGATCTGCTCCGACATCGACGAGTGCGCGCGCGGCACGAGCGGCTGCCAGCCGGGCGAGATGTGCGTCAACCGTGAGGGCATGCCGAACGACTGCCTCTGCGCGCCCGGGTTCGACCGCGACGAGACGGGCACGTGCGTCGCGGGCTGCGGCAACGGCCAGCGCACGGCGGGCGAGTCCTGCGACGACGGCAACACGGACGACGGCGACGGCTGCGACGCCTCCTGCGAGGTCGAGGAGACATGGGCCTGCGTGGAGCCGGACGGGCTCAGGAGCACCTGCCGGCAGACCTGCGGCGACGGGCTGATCGACCGCGGCTGGGAGGACTGCGACGACGCGGAGGCCAACTCGGACTCCGAGCCGGACGCCTGCCGCACCACCTGCCGCGCGGCGCACTGCGGCGACGGCGTGCTCGACACCGGCGAGGTCTGCGACACGGGCGACGCGGTGAGCGACGAGGCGGCGGACGCGTGCCGGAGCACCTGCGTGCCCGCGTACTGCGGCGACGGCGTGGTCGACACCGGCGAGCGCTGTGACCCGGGCGGCGGCGTGACGCTCGACGACTCCGCGTGCGCCATGTGCGCGAGCGACGGCGGCGTGGGCGACGGCGGGGCGGCCACGGTCGAGGGCGGCTGCGGCTGCCGCGCGGCGGGCGGCGGAACGCCGAATCCGGGCTGGCTCCTCGTGCTGCTGCTGGCTCTGGGCTGGCGCCGCCGGAGGCTCGCGGGGCGCTGATCGGTCGACAGCCTCCGCGTCCGGGGCGTAGAAGGGGCCATGCTCGGTCGACGAAAGTTCCTCCGCGGCTCGGTCCTCGCGGCCGGGGCCGCCTCGGTCCCCTTCCAGGCGCTGTTCACGCGCACGGCCAGGGCGCAGGAGTCCCCCTTCGGACCGCTGGTGAGCGACCCCGACGGAGTGCTCGATCTGCCGGCCGGCTTCTCCTACGCGATCCTCGAGCACGTCGGAGACCCGATGGACGACGGCCTCCAGGTGCCGGGGCGCCCCGACGGCATGGGCGCGTTCATGGCGGACGACGGGCTCGTGGTCCTCATGCGCAACCACGAGAACTCACGCGGCGGCGGCCCGGGCGCGCGGCCGCCGGAGACCTACCGCGAGGGCGACGGATTCGAGGGCGGGGTCTCGCGGCTCGTCGTCGACCCGAGCGACTACACCCGCGTCTCGAGCAACCTCGTGCTGCTCGGCACCGCGCGGAACTGCGCCGGCGGCGTCTTCCCCGGCGCGTGGATGAGCTGCGAGGAGAGCACCGAAGACGGCCACGGCTACGTCTTCCGCTGCCCGATCGACGCGACCTCCATCCGCATGCCCGAGCGCATCGACGCGTACGGGCGCTTCAACCACGAGGCGGCCGCCTACGATCCGAGCACCGCCATCGCGTACCTCACCGAGGACCGCGGTGACTCGTGCTTCTACCGCTTCGTGCCCGACGACGCCTCGGCCCCCTACGGCGCGGGCGAGCTGCAGGCGCTGAAGGTCGTCGGCGCAGATCGACTCGACACGGGGGACGAGCGGCTCGGCGCGGTGCTGGACGTGGAGTGGGTGGGCCTGACCGACCCGACGCCCTCGGGCGACACGCTGCGCGACGAGGCGCAGGCGGCGGGAGCCGCGATCTTCCAGCGGGGTGAGGGGATCGACTTCGCGGACGGGCAGGTGTTCATCTGCACGACGCGCGGCGGCCCGTCCGGGCGCGGACAGATCTTCATGCTCGACCCCGAGGCGAGCACGCTGACGGTGGTCGGCGAGTCGCCCGCGGGCAGCGTGCTCGACTCGCCCGACAACATCGTGGTCGCGCCGTGGGGCGACGTGATCATGGCCGAGGATCCGGGCGGGCAGCCTTACCTGCGCGGGCTGACCCGCAGCGGCGAGATCTACGACTTCGCCCGCAACGCGCGGAGCTCGAGCGAGCTCGCGGGGGTGACCTTCTCCCCCTACGGCGACGCGCTCTTCGTGAACATGCAGGTCGACGGCCTGACGCTGGTGATCACCGGGCCTTTCCCCTCCGTCACGCCGCCGACCGATGGTGGAGTGGACCTCGACGCGGGCGTGACGCCGACCGCTGACGGCGGAGCCGGCGGCGACGCGGGGAGCCTCGTCGACGCGGGCGCCCCGACCGACGAGGACGGCGGCTGCGGCTGCAGCGCCCCGGGAGCCGGCGCGCGCGACTCGCTGGGCGCGCTCACGGGCGCGGCGATCCTCGGCGCGGCGGCGGTACGCCGGAGAGGTGACGATGACCGAGAATGAGCTACGAGCTTCTCATCCTTTTCAAGGAGGGCAGTTCATGGGGATAGTGGCCGAGACGTGAGCGGAGACGACGAAGAGCTCGATGCGCAGCCGACGATGATCTCGGCGCCGTCGTTCGATGAGATGCTGGAAGCGCAGGGCCGCGGAGGCGGCGAGCGCGAGACGCCGATCGATCCGGCCTACGCCCAGACCGCCATGGGTCCGTCCTACGATGAGCGGCTCAAAGCGCAGCAGCACGCGCAGCCCGATCCGTTCGCGCCGCCCCCGTCCGCGGGTGGCCCGATCGCGCCCGCGCAGCCCGCGCCACCCCAGCCGCCTGCGCCCGCGATGCCGCAGCCTCCGGGCGCCGCTCCCGCGCCCGCGTCGCCCTTTTCGGGCGCGAACGCGCCCTTCCCCGGTCCGCCCACCGCGCAGCCCACCCCAGCTCCGGCGACGCCGGCGCCCGTGAGCAGCCCGGGCAGCGCGTCGGCCGCTCAGGGAGCTGGCGCGGCCGCGCCGGGCGGGTGGGGACCCGGCGGCTCACCCTGGCAGCCGCAGGCG
>SHBB01000127.1 GCA_004213565.1 Sandaracinaceae bacterium | reverse complement strand
GAGTCCGAGTCCGAGTCCGAGTCCGAGTCCGAGTCCGAGTCCGAGTCCGAGTCCGAGTCCGAGTCCGAGTCCGAGTCCGAGTCCGAGTCCGAGTCCGAGTCCGAGTCCGCTGCCGCTGCCGCATCCGCTTCCGCTGCCGCTTCCACTTCCGCGTCCGTCCTCGTGCTCGCGCTCGTTCCCGCTCCCGTCCCCGCGCCGTGCACCCCACCCTTCACGGCCGCCACGAGCTCCTCGGGAGCCTCCCACTCCATCTCGAGCTCCCACGGCTCGTCGACGAAGTACAGCGCGTCCGGGTCCTGGTGATCGACGTAGTCCTTGTCCGGATCCTCGCCGCGGATGGCCGACGGCTCGCCGTTGCGAGGGCGGTGGGGCTCGAGATCGAGGGACGTGCGGCGCGCGAGGATGCCCTCGTCGACGGGATCCAGGATCGCGCCGGGGCGCGCGTACGCTTCGCGGGGCCAGTCGCGGTGCGGGACGGCGGGCAAGGCGTAGGTCGCGGCGGGGCTCTTCATCGAGGGGTCGATGGTGAAGTGGGCGCGCTCCTCCGCCCACGACCAGACCGCGGCCCAGTCCTCCGCCGGGACGGAGAAGGCGAGCGGCATCACCACGCGGAACCGCGCGTGCTCGGCGGTGTGAGACCACGTCGTGTAGACGAGGTGGAAGAAGGTGCTCCAGGTCGTGCTCGCCTCCGCGATGGGCGTGCCGTCGTCGTAGTCCAGCACCAGGCAGCTGACGTGGGTGACGTTGTCGCTGCCGCGCTTGTCGGCGCCGGGGCGGTAGAGGGCCGGAGACCACAGGCGCAGGTCTCGCTTGGCGCTCTTGTAGGCGTCGGTGATGAGCTGCTCCGCCGCCTCTTGCACCACCGCACGCGGATCGGCGCCGCGCTTCTTCGCCTCGGCCTCCACCTTGGAGAGCTTGCCCATGAACTTGCCGCGGACCGGCTTGCCGTCGGCGAGCTGCTGGCGGGCGTGCTTGATGCGCGCCACCTCGCGCTCGATCTTGGACGCCGTCTCCATCTTGATCTCGAACCGTCGGAGCGCCGCGGTCAGCTCGGGCAACGTCAGGACCTCCTGCTCGGGCGTCGTGTCGAAGACGCGCAGGAAGGTGCAGGCGGGGATGAGGAGCGAGCCGCTCATGGCGTGCGGCGGCGGACGCGGGCGAGCGAGGTCCAGCTCCGCGTTCCGTCGGGGTCGACGACCGCGAGCGCGTGACCGACGCGGGCCGCGACGAGGGCCGGGGCCGAGCGACCGTCGACCCAGACGCGCGCGCCGGGCCCGAGCTGCTGGGCGCTCACCGCGTCGCGCTCGACCCACCGCTCTGCGCCGTCGCTCGTGGCGACGAGCAGGCGATCGGGCCCCTCTCGCGCGTCGACCGCGATGCCGGGGCGATACACGCCGGGGCCCACCTCCGCCTCGATCCACGCGCCGGGCGGCACGTCGCTCTCCAGCCCGCGCCCCGTCTCGTGCGGGGCGTCGCTCCGGACCCAGACCCGACTGGCGTCGGTCCAGCGCGCGCTGCCCCCATCGAGGCGGACGCGGAGCGCGGGGCCGACGCGCGCGAGGAGCGTGGCGCGCGCGAAGCCGCCCCCTTCGTCCACCTCGACCGCGTCGCCCGAGGCGAGCTCGGGGGCGAGCAGATCACGGCGGTGCACCCAGTCGGCGTCGCCGTTGGCGAAGACCACGAACGCGCGCGGCGCGTCGATCCGCACGATCACCGCGAGCTGATGACGCGCCCCGACCTGTCGGGCGAGCGCCTGGGTGCCCACCCACAGCGGCGCGCGCGGACGCGTGGCCGGGCCGGGCGGCGGCTCGGTACGGTCCGCGCGAGCGAGGGCGCGGCCTCCGAGCTGTCGGTGCGGGACCTGCCGGTCCAGACCGAGCGGCGCCTCCATGGCGCGCGCCGGGAGGCCGACGACGCCTCCGAGCTGCGCGGCCACGAGCCAGAGCGCGCCGAGGGCGAACGCGGTGGAGCCGAGCCAGAGGCTCGGGGAGAGGACGAGC
Organism: Sandaracinaceae bacterium; assembly: GCA_004213565.1. GTDB lineage: Bacteria > Myxococcota_A > Polyangia > Polyangiales > Sandaracinaceae > JAVJQK01. Next base: position 16,664 of record SHBB01000127.1, on the reverse strand, counting down.
GCGGCCCGGGGCTTCCTCCCCTCGAGCCGCTGCCGTGCGGCGCTCCGCCAGCGCTGCTGCCGCCACCGCGCGTGGGCGATGTGCTGGATGAGCAGGCCCTCGGCCTCGAGCAAGATCGCGCCGCAGCGCCCACACGGGCGCGCGCCCGCGTCGGCTCGTCCGCGGGCGAGCACCGGGGCGCCGCAGCGTGGGCACCCCGCGCTCTTGCGCTCCTCGCTGGCGCGCACGCGACGGGCCTCGCCCTCCTGGAGCAAGCGGCGGCGCACGAGCCAGGGGCCGGACGCGAGGGCGAGCGCGAGGGCCGCCCCGAGCCCCGCGACCAGGCCGACCGCCCAGCCCTCGAAGAGCCGCGCCACCCGCCACCCGATGGCGATCAGCGTGAAGGCACCCACCGCGCCGATGACGAGCGCGAGGGTGCGCTGGGGTGCGCTGGGCAGCACGGCGCGCCGCACCTCGTCCCGCCAGGCGCCGCGCGCCTCGACGCGGAGCGCGGCCTCATCGGGCGCGTCCTTCACGGCGCGGTCAACCTCCGCACGTCCCGGACTTCCTCTTCGTCGGCGAGCCCCACACGCATCAGAGTGCCAGGTGAGACGCCTTCCAGCGAGACCCGCAACGACAGCTCACCAGGCGCGGCCGGAATTCGCGCCTGCGCGCCGTTGTCGTTTCCAGGGCGCGCCGGCGCGACGAGCGCCGCCTTCCAGGGCCACCCATGCCGGGCGTCCCCGAACCCGATGGCGAGCCGCCAGGCGCCCGCGATGGGGGGAAAAGCGCGCGCTGCGCGATCGGAGAGCTGCGCCTCGCGGCGCCCACGTCGAAACCGGGCGCCGGATGCGGGCGTCACGATCGGGGGCTGGGTCAGCGTGTTGGGCGGCACGTCGACCGTGGCCTCCAGCCACAACCCTCCACCGTCCCGGACGAGGCGCGCGTCGCGCAAGCGCGGAGGCCCGGCGGGGGCGCGCGGGGCGCCGGACGGGTCGAGGGAGAGCGCGGGCTGCGCGCACGGCCCCTCTCCCGGGTCAGCGAAGGTCGCGCAGCGATCGCAGTTGCATCCGTCACACACGGGCGCGCTCACGGCGTCGCTCGCGCCGGACCTCTCGCGGAGCCACTGCTCGAGGGTGATCTCGCCCGGCGTCCCCGGGCCGCTCGCCTCCCAGCGAGCGCGAAAGCGCTCCGCGTGCGCGCGGCCGATGTAGCGCAGGTGCCAGGGCTCGTAGCGGTAGCCGGTCCGCGGATCGATCCGCTCCTCCCCGCCCTCGACCGCGCCGCAACCTTCGCCGCGCCGGTAGTCGGGGTGAAGCGGATAGGGCAGGACGAAGCCGTGCTCGTGCGCGTGGGTGGCGAGCCAGCGGCCCCCCGGGGAGCACCCGTAGCCCGGGCGGAACTTGTCCCCGCCGTCGGTCCACTCGCGGGTGAAGAGGTCGACGGTGGTCCCGAGCTGGTGCTGGCTGTGCCCCGGGAGCGCGCTGACCGTGGTCGCGTCGCAGAAGCCGCCTCGGCTGGCCCAGCGCTCGAAGGTCGAGCACTGCACGCGGTAGGCGCGAAACGCGCTGGTGGCGATGGGTCGGAGCCCGTCCGCGCGCATCGCGGCCGCCATGGCGCGATAGGCGGCGGCGGCCTCGCGCCGCATGCACTGCTTTCGAGGTGGGGTGCAGCGGTACCAACGGGACGGACGCCCCGTGTCGAGGTCGACCAGATCGTCCGGCGCGTAGTCCGGCGGCAGCGCCCCGGCCGGCGTGCGGTTCACGAGCGTCAGCAGCGCGTCCCCCGCGCTCGCGGCGGGCCGCAGGAGATCCGGGCGGGCGACGAAGTGCCCGTGCCCGTCGCTCCGGTCGAGGCCGCTGCACATCGGAGGCAGCGGCTGCGCGGACGCGACCAGGGCGACGGGGATCGAGACCGCCACGCAGGCCCAACCACAGGCCCAGGCCATGCTCGTTCGCTCGCTCCTCACGGCTCCGGCGCAGGGTCGGGCATCGCCCGGGCGCCCGCAAGTCGAACCGCGCGCCCTCGCGCGCCGGCGGGACGAATGAGCGGTGGTGAACGGTGTCGATTTCGCGGACCCTCGTTCGACCTTCCGCGCGAAAGGGGTGATCGATGGCGACCAAGGCGAAGACGGGCCGGAAGAAGGCGGCGGCCCAGAAGAACCGCAGCGACGGCGGCGCGGAGTTCCGGGGCTTCGGCCCCCACACCCTCGGCTTCCTCGCGGAGCTGTCGAACCACAACAACAAGGAGTGGTTCGACGCCCACAAGCAGCGCTACGAGGACGAGGTCCGTGAGCCGGCGCGCGCCTTCATCCGCGCGATGGCGCCGAAGCTGAAGAAGATCAGCGCCGCGCTGGTGGCCGACGATCGCAAGGTCGGGGGCTCGCTCATGCGCGTCTACCGGGACGTGCGCTTCAGCAAGGACAAGACGCCCTACAAGACGAACGTCGGCATCCAGTTCCGCCACGAGCGCGGCAAAGACGTGCACGCTCCGGGCTGCTACGTGCACCTCGGCCTCGACGGCTGCTTCCTCGGCATGGGCATGTGGCACCCCGACGCGCCCAGCCTCGCCGCCATTCGAAAGGTCATCGCCGAGGAGCCCAAGAAGTGGCAGCGGGTGATCGGGGACGCGAAGCTGAACGCGGTGTGGCGCATGGGCGGGGAGTCGCTGAAGCGCCCCCCGCGCGGCTTCGACGCCGAGCACCCGCTGATCGAGGAGCTCAAGCGCAAGGACCACATCCTCGTGTGCGACCTCGAGGTGGACGAGGCCGAGTCGGACCAGCTGGTCGCCCTCTGCGCGGAGCGCTTCACGGCCGGCAAGCGACACATGTTGGCGCTGTGCGACGCGATCGGTGTCCCCTTCTGAGGCCCGTCAGCCGGGCTCGCGGAAGAGATCGCGCCAGCCCTCGGGCAGCTCACCGCCCAGGTACGCGGCCGCCTTGTCTTCGTCCGGGAGCATGTAGCTCACCGTGGCGGAGCAACCCAGCTTCCCGGCCTGCAGCAGCTGGACGTTGACCGTCACGATGGGATCCTTGCGGGAGGCGATGCGGCCGCGCGCCTCGATGGGCTGGCCGATGCGGAGCGGGCGGACGTAGCGCACGCGGAGCGAGGTCGTGAAGCCCATGCGGCCGAGGAGCCCGACCAGCGTCCAGCCCGCCAGCTCGTCCGCCACCGTCGCCTGGAGCCCGCCGTGGAAGACGTTCGGCGGCCCCTCCCAGCCCTCGGGCGCGGTGAGGGTCGTGACCACCTCGTCGCCCTCGCGGCGGAAGCGCAGCCGCATGCCGCGCTCGTTGTGGGGTCCGCAGCCGAAGCAGCGCTGCTCGGCGCCGAAGGTGAAAGGATCCAGCTCGCTCATGGCGGCGCGTGATGAGGGCCACGACGCGCCGCGTCAAGCCACACGGCCCCGTTCGGGGACGTCAGCGATGCCCCCGATCGAGGCATCCATGTCGTTTTTTTGACCCCTGGATCCCCTGCCCTCAGACCGAATTGAGACACAACGGCGGGTGCGGGCGCATGGCATCTCCGTTGCTTTACTCCGCAGTGGGTCGGAAGGGAGGCAGCAACATGATTCCGATCGAGTGGTTGAACGAGCTGATCGAGACGAGGGACGGGTTCCGCAACCTGTTGAACCAGGAGGGCCTCACGCGGGCCGCCTACCGCCTGGCGCTCGCGAAGTGCATGAGCGGCGAGCGCAGCACGCACGTGCCCACCCGGGGCGAGGTCCGCGCCGCGGCGCGAGAGATCGCGGCCCGCGTGCCCGGCACCTCCGTGCCGGACACCTCGACCCTGGTCCGGGACCTCGAGGCCCTCGGCATCGCGGTCCTCTGACCTCTGACCCTCAGAGGGGGCAGAGCTCCGGCGCCGCGCAGACGCCGGACTCGCAGCGCCCGCTGTGGCAGCCCTGATCGACATCGCAGGCGTCGCCGTTCGGACGCGGCCGCGTGCAGGTGTCGCCGAGCTCGCCCCTCACGCAGACGAGGCCGGAGGCGCATTCGCCCTCGAGCGAGCCCGCGCAGTCCTGGCCGTCGGTGGGCAGCGGAGCGCAGGTGCCGTCGAACATGCCCATGAAGGGGTTCGCGTCGCAGTACTGCCCTTCGGGACACATCGAGGGGAAGCCGACGTTGCAGGCCTCGCCCGCGCCGACCGCCGCCTTGCACTGGAACTCGGCGCCGCCCGCGCCCGCGCCCACCACCGCGCAGCTCAGGCCGCTGACGCAGAAGGTGCTCACCTGCGGGTCGCAGGACTCGTCGAGGGCCGCCGTCTGCAGCTCCGAGAGCGCGGTGCAGGTGCCGACCGTCTCCTCGTCTCCCCCGACGCAGAGCTCGCCGAGCGGGCAGGCGATGCCCTCGGGGCCGTCGCACGGCCCGCCGGAGCGGCTCGAGCTGGTCTTGCACGTGCCGCCCTCGCACACGAGCCCGGTCACGCACTCGTCGGTGCCGTCGCAGTCGGTGCCGCTCGCCTTGCGCGCCGTGCACGTGCCCGCCGTCTCGGGGCAAGCCGCGCCGTCACAGTAGGCGTCGCCCGCGCACTCCTCCGAGAACGAGCAGGCCTCGCCCGCCTCGATCGTGCCGACGAGGATCTCGCGGCACGACTCGGGAGGCGCCTCGTTGAAGAGGTTGCAGCCCGCCACGCGGGACTCGTCCAGGCAGGACCGCGTCGCCGCGCCGTCGTAGGTCACCGTCCCGCGCTCGATCGCCGCGTCCCAGAGCTCGAACGCGCCGTTCTCGGCCGACGCGGTGAAATTGGTGCGGCACGAGGCGCCGCCGAGCGATCCCGCGAAGTCCCCCGCGCAGGTGTCGACCGCGTCGCAGTAGACGGCGGCCGTCTCCGCGGGCGCGGCCTCGATGGCGACACCGCCGGAGTCGCAGGCCCAAAGGCCGAGAGCAGAGCACAGCACCGCGAACGCGCGCGTCGAAGTCATGAGAAGCCTCCCCGGAAATCCCAAGAGCCCGGCCAGGTGAACGCCCCGGCTCGGTCGTCCCATTGTATGCTCCGCCAGCTCGTTTCGATCAATGACCGGGGAAACATGATCAAGTTCATCGTCGGTGGGGTCATCGTCGTCCTCTCCTGGGCGCTCGCGATCCTCATCGGGTTTCCGCTCTGGATTCCCACCCTGATCACCTTGCTCGTGGGTCTCGTGATCCTCCTCATCGTGGGGGTCGCGAAGCTCAAGGAGCGCCGCTCGGCGCGCGAGCTCGAGAAGGCGCTCCAGGCCCAGGCCGCGGAGCAGGCGGCCAGCGCGCGCCCCGATCTCCAGCACGAGATCGCGGAGATGCAGGCCGAGTTCCAGAAGGCCGTCTCCGCCCTGAAGACGAGCAAGAAGGGGGGCAAGAAGGCGCTCTACGCCCTCCCCTGGTACGCGATCATCGGCCCGCCCGGCTGCGGCAAGAGCACCGCGCTGCGCAATTCGGGCCTGCAGTTCCCCTACCTGAGCGCGTCGGGCGGCGGCGTGCGCGGCCTCGGTGGCACGCGGAACTGCGACTGGTGGATGACGAGCGAGGCCGTGATCCTCGACACCGCGGGCCGCTGGACGAGCGAGGACGAGGACCACGACGAGTGGCTCGGCTTCCTCGATCTCATCAAGCGCTTCCGGCCACAGAAGCCGCTCAACGGAATGATCGCCGCGGTCAGCATCGGCGACGTCGGCGGCGCCCGCGAGGACGACGTCGCGCAGCTCGCGCGGCGCATCCGCGAGCGCATCGACGAGGTGCAGGCGCAGCTCTCGCTGAGCCTCCCGGTCTACGTGCTCTTCACCAAGTGCGACCTCATCCCGGGCTTCGTCGAGACGTTCGGGGACATGTCGAAGCAGGAGCGCGGGCAGGTCTGGGGCTTCACGCGCGCGCTCACCAAGGCGTCCGACCCGCCGGGCGAGTACTTCTCGAAGGGCTTCGACGAGCTGGCCTCCGTGCTCGAGCATCGCTCCCTCAAGCGCATGGGCGAGGAGCGCAAGATCCCGAACCGCGAGCTCGTCTACGGCTTCCCGCAGCAGCTCGGCGTGATGAAGGCGAACCTGCAGGAGTTCGTGCACCACCTCTTCCTGGAGAACGTCTTCAAGGAGACCCCGCTGCTGCGCGGCGTCTACTTCACGAGCGGGACGCAGGAGGGGCGCCCGATCGATCGCGTGATGAGCGCGATGGCGGAGGCGTTCGGCCAGCCGCAGGTGCAGCTGCCCGCGCCGCAGGTCGAGGCGAAGAGCTACTTCCTGCGCGACATGTTCGCCGAGGTCGTCTTCAAGGACGCCGAGGTCGCCATGCGCAGCCCCGAGGAGCTGAAGCGCCAGCGCACGCGCACCGTGCTCGCGGCGGCCGCCATCTTCCTCTTCGCGCTCGGCATCAGCGGGCTGCCCGCCATCGCGTGGGCGATGAACCGCAGCTACCTGTCCGAGACGCGCGACATGATCGACGACGCGCGGCGCGACATCGCGAGCGACGAGCAGCTCCTGCCCGCGAGCGCGATCGAGCCGCTCCGGGCCCGGGCGATGGAGCTCGAGGAGTACGAGCACGACGGGCCGCCCCTCTTCATGCAGATGGGCATGTACCAGGGCGACGTCTACGACCCCGTGCGCGAGGTGTACCTGGAGACCCTCCGCTCGCGCGTGGTCGGGCCGCTGCTGCAGGCGGACGCGCAAGCGATGGGCCGCTTCGCGCGGCGCGTCGAGGCGATGGCGGGGCAGGCCAACCCCGACGCCACGGCGCTGCAGGACATGTACAACCGCATGAAGCTGCATCTGCTCCTGACCGTGCCGCGGGGCGAGCACCAGCCGCCGCTGAACGACGAGGGCCGGGAGTTCATCGTCGAGCACCTGGTGCAGCGCTGGGTGGCCGCGACCGAGGTCGAGCGACACGACCCGCAGCGCCGGCAGATCGAGCAGAACGTCCAGTACTACGTCGACTCGCTCGCGAGCCGTGAGGACCTGTACTTCCCTCGCAGCGAGCCGGCGGTGGCGGGCGTGCGCGGCGTCTTCAACGCGGTGCCCGGACCGACCATGGCGGTCGAGGGGATCATCGCCGAGGTCGACGACATGAACTGCGACATCACCGTCGCGCAGCTCGTCGGCCGCGTCGGGTCGCTCGGCGCGCGGGGCCGCGTGCGCTGCGCCTTCACCAAGCGCGCGTGGGAAGAGCGCGTGCAGCGCATCATCGAGGAGGACTTCGCGCGCTTCTTCGGCGAGCACTGGGTGCTCGGGACCGAGCCGCCCGAGGACGAGCACCACGCGGAGATGGAGCGCGAGCGCCAGACCGCGGAGCTCAAGAGCTACTTCCTCCAGCGCTACGTCGAGGAGTGGCGCAACTTCATCAACTCGCTCTATGTCGTCAGGCCGAGCGACGACCAGGGCCACATGGCGGTCCTGCGCGACTTCACCGATGGGCAGCCGCAGCTCATCACGCGGATGATCCGGCAGATCGACTACAACGTGACGCTCTGGGAGCCCGAAGCGGGCGGCGCCGGAGCGGCCGCGGGTCGGGCCGAGCAAGAGGGCACGCGTAGAGCGAGCCGCGCCATCGCGGGCCGCGTCGGGCTCACCCAGGGCGAGACCGAGCGGCTCCTGGGCGAGGCGCGCGATCAGGCCGCGAACCGACTCGGCCGCGGCGCCGATCTCGTCCCGGGCGCGATGACCGAGTGGGGCGTGCGAGAGCGGTTCGAGGGGCTGATCACCTTCGCGCCCGCCACGCCCAACGACGTGCCGCAGGGGCAGACCGCGCAGGTCACGCCGGCGCGGATCTACGAAGAGCAGCTCGAGTTCTTGCGCGACGCCCTCGGCTTCCGCATGGCCGGCACCAACGTGACCAACTTCGAGGAGCGGCAGCAGCAGGCGCGGGACCGGACCACGGCCCTGCTCGGCGACGTCGAGCGCGACTGGCGCGAGCGGCTCCGGACGCTGCTCATGCCGCCGATCGAGGGCCCGGCCTGGGTGCCGCCCGATCCGCCGGCCGCGCCAGCGCCGACTCCCGCGCCGAGCGCCGCGCCGTCGGGAGCCGGGGCGGCCGCGCCGCAGCCGACGCCCACGCCGACCCCCACGCCCACACCCACTCCCGCCGAGACACCTCAGCCGACCAAGCGGCGGCGGCCGAGCAGCGGCGCCTGGTGGGGGAACTGAGGCTCGATCAAGCCGTCTTCGCGCTCGGCCGAGCCTCGAGGGAGGCGGCGAAGCGACGCACGATCACGCCGGCCGGCTCGATCGCCTCGATGCCGCCCACGCTGCGGCCGGCCTGGAAGTAGTCCTTGTAGCTCATGCCCTGGAGCGAGGCGCGCTTGAGCTGCCAGATGCTCTTCGCCGTGTAGTACATGCGCACGTAGTGCTTCGCCTTGGGGTGGCGGAGCAGGCGCTTGGCGACGAAGCCCGCCTTGGTGCCGACCTTGCGGATGTACGGCGTCTCGATGACGGCGACCGGCACGCCCGAGATCTTCTCCGTCAGGACGATGTCGTCCTCCCGCGCGCGGACGATCGCGGCCTTGTAGTCGGGGTGCGCCTTGCACTCCTCGGTCGCGATGAAGCGCGTGCCGAGCTGGACGCCCGCGTAGCCGAGGTCGAGCGCGCGGCGGAAGTCCCGCTCGTCACCGACGCCGCCCGCGCAGACGAGCGGCACGCCGAGGCCGCCGAGCTCCTCGAAGAGCGCCTCGGGCGACAGCTCACCTGCGTGGCCGCCCGCGCGTCGGTTGACGCAGATGAGCCCGTCAACGCCAGCCTCGAGCGCCTTCTCGGCCCACTTCCGGTTCGTGACGTCGTGATAGACCACGCCGCCGACCGCGTGCACCTTCTCGACCACCCAGCGCGGGTTGCCGAGCGCCGTAATGAAGAATCGCACGCCTTCTTCCAGCGCGACGTCGATCCACTTCCGCATCCGGTCCTCGTAGACCTTCGACGACTTCTCGACGATGGCGTTGAAGCCGATGGGCTTGTCGGTCTTGCGACGGATGAGCCGGATCCCCTCGCGCAGGTCGTGTCCATGCACGTAGCTCATGCTGATGGGCTGGATGATGCCGACGCCGCCCGCCTCGCTCACGGCCGCGATGAGCTCGGGGTTGCTGCAGGGGTACATCGCGCCGCAGATGAGCGGGATGTCGATCCCGACGTGCTTCGTGAAGGGGGTCTCCATGAGGGCGGAGCATGGTTCGCCGGGGTGGCGGCCGCCACCCCTCCGCCCGCCACCCCCGCCAATTCGCGCTCGTAAGTATGCGGAATTACATGTGCGAGGTTCGGCGTGAGGCTTGAAGTGGTCTGGCGGCATGTCCGCGCCCGCCGTTCAGGTGGCGAAGGCGCCGGTGGCGATCACCCGGCGCTGCACCCACCGCAAGCTCCTCTGGACTCCCTCCGAGCCATGGATCCAGGAGGGCTTCTTCTACCTGTGGGCGCTGGCGGCGATGCGGCTCGGGGTCCGGATCCACGGGCTCGCGCTCGAGCCGAACCACTACCACGGCGAGGTGACCCCGACCGAGGCGAACCTGCCCGAGTTCACCCAGCGCGCGCACCGGGACACCGCCCTCTTTCTACAGGCCGCGCTCGAGGAGCTCGGCTACGATCCGCCGCCGTGCGTGTGGGACAAGACACCGACCCACTACATGCGGCTGATGGACACCGGCGCCTGCCTGGCGTCGGCCCTGTACCTGCGGATGCAGCCCGTGGCGGATGGGCTCGTCGAGCGGACAGCGGACTACCCCGGGGTGAACACCGAGCTGGCGCTGCGGAAGGGGGGCGTGGTGGTCCTGAAGCGTCCGCCCATCCTGGCGAGCCCGGACATGCCGTCGCAGCTGGAGGTGCCGATTCATCCGAACGCCGTCTTGGCGCGCGGCTTTGGCGGAGACTTGCAGAAGGCCGCATACGTGCTGAAGAAGCGCGAAGCCGAGCTCACCGAGCGGCTTCGTGCGGCGCGCGCGGCCAGCGGCCGGCGGGTGTTGGGGGCGGAGGTCGTGAAGAAGATTCACCCCTACGCCGAGCCCAGGACCCAGCGCAAGCGCGGCCCGAGGCCGCCCGCGTACAAGGTCGGCGGCGAGCCGATGGAGAGCCTCGACGACCTCGCGGCGAAGCGCGAACAGCTCGCGGCCGAGCAACAGAGGTTCTGGGAGGACTACGAGGGATCCCGCGAGCGATGGCGCGGCGGGGACCGTGACGTGCTGTATCCGGCGGGCACCTACGAGATGCAGGTGGAGCACCGCGCGAACGTCGCGGAGCCGCACGAAGACGCGTGGCTGTGCGCGCCCGGCGACCTCTCGCTCGTCCCGGAGGGTGGGCGGGTGAAGACGACCGTCCATGCCGCAGCGGTCGACGCGATGGTCGACGAACTGATGGAGGACCTCGAGGAGGACTCGCTGGGGCAGGTCACCCAGCCCGGAGACGTGGTGCGCCCCGACGAGCGGAGCGAAGAGGAAGCGGAGGGGACGGAGCTCGAATCCCCGGCTCGGAGCGCGCGCCGCGATCACGCGCCTCGGCAGGTCACGCACCGCACCCGATCGCCGGGCAAGCCGAAGGCTCCGACGTAGCTCGGCGCAGAGGCCGTAGAGGGCCACGCGCGGCTCGGCGACAGCCCGGGCCGCGCGTTCCTGCGTCTGCGCCGACCCCTGAAGTGTAGGGATCCGCTCTCGCTGTCCGGCGCGGGGGGCTCCGGGGGTGTGGAGGGCGGCGCCGGGAGGCGAGCGCCTGGCGCTGCGGTGCGATCTGGGAGTTGGGAGGCCGATTTCGCGGAGGCGTGGGGAGCAACCTGGGTTCGATCGGCAGCAACCTCGGTTAGACCGCCATCTCGAAGCGCTTCTCGTAGGCCTCGCCCACGGGCTTGACCTTGTCGCGCTCCGCCGCGCGGAGGAGCCGCAGGATGTGCGGCCCGAGCACGTCCACCTCCGTGGAGACGTACTGCTCCCCCCCGAAGCGCTGGATGTTCTCGGTCTGACGCTGGAGCACGACCGCGTCCTGGCGAAAGATGTGCATCGCGATCGGCTTGAGCAGCGGCACGACGGCCCAGCCCGGGAGCGGGAGGTTGAAGCTGATCACCGGCCATAGATGCGTGACGTAGTCGCTCTCCGGCGTGAGCGCGGCGCTCACCATGAGGTGGGTCTCGCCGAGCCGATACTCGACCTGGACGATCGAGGGCAGCAGGAAGCGGTCCCAGTGCTGGACGAGGCCTCCGCCCGGAGCGAGCAGGCGCCCGACGACACCCTCGGGACGCGGCTCGCCGCGGTACTCGGCCTCCACGCGGTCGTGCCACCGACGCACGATGACCTCGATGCGGTTCCGCTCACGCTCGTCCGACCGAAAGAGCCCGGCGTGCAGAAACGCGGTGTGGGGGACGTCGAGCGCGTTCTCCGCCGTCGCGTGGAGCGAGGCCTGCGCGACGACATGCTCGCGCACGGTCGTATAACCCGACTTGCCATCGTACTCGAACCGAAAGGGCTCCCCCGTGGGCTCCGCGAGCGCGTCGGGCCACACCCAGATGAAGCCGCCTTGTTCTCGGCAGCCGAAGCTCGTGGCCGCGCGCGCTTTGGAGGCGGACGCGCCACACAGGGCCGGGACGTGGCGGCAGGTGCCCGCCTGATCGAAGCGCCAGCCGTGATAGCCGCACTGGAGCAGGCCCTGCTCCACCGAGCCCATCGAGAGCGGCACGTTCCGGTGCGGGCAGCGGTCGAGCAAGGCGCCGGGCGAGCCTCCCGCGCCGCGGAAGAGCACGATCGGCATGCCGAGGATCGTCCGACGGATGGGTCGGCGCCCCAGGTCGCCCGCGCGGCAGGCGATGTACCAGGCTCTCGACACGCGGGCCACGCTGCTGCCTCGGGCTCGCGACGGTTCGGGCTGCACCTCTTCCACGGCGTTGGTATGTAGCGCGCGAGCCTCGCGCATGGAAGCGAACACCCTCTACACCGAGCCGGCCTACTACCGGATGCTCTTCCGCGAGCGCACGCACGATCGCGCGTTCTACGAGCGGGTCACGCGCGCCGGGCAGACGGTGCTCGAGCTCGGCGTGGGTGAGGGTCGCATGGCGCTCGCCCTCGCCGAGGCGGATCGCCGGGTGCTCGGCGTCGATCTCTCGGAGGACATGCTCGCCGCGCTCGAGCGACGCAAGAAGGAGCACTCTCCGACCGTCGCCGCCCGCGTGACCGCCATGCGCGGCGACGCGCGCACGCTCCGTCTCCGCCGCTCCTTCGACCGCGTCATCCAGCCCTTCAACGGCCTCGCTCACTTCCACGACCCGGACTCGCTCGCCGAGCTGCTCGCCACGGTGCGCGCCCATCTCTCCCCCGGCGGCGTGTTCGCCTTCGACGTGATGCTCCCCGATCCGAGGCTGCTCGCGGGCGGCGCCTCGAGCGTGCCGCGCGTCGAGCACCCGCGTACGGGCCGCGTCTGCCGGGTCGAGGAGCGCTACGACTACGACGCGCTGCGCCAGGTGCTCACCGTCACCACCACCCTGGTCGACCGCGAGAGCGGCGACGCGCAGACCCTGACGCTCCTGCTCCGGCAGCTCTTCCCGCAGGAGACGCTCCTGCTCCTCGAGCACCACGGCTTCGAGGTCGTGGAGCGCACGGAGGAGCTGGGCGACTCCCTCGGCTACGTCTGCCGGCGACGCAACTGAACTTCGAGGTCGGTTCGGGTAGAGTCGAGTCGTGCGGGGGAGAACGACATGAACGAAGAGATCGTGTGGACGCTCGACGGCAACATTCGGGAGGGCAAGCAGGACGACCTGCGCGCGCTTCTGAGCCTCGCCTCCGAGAGCGTAGAGAGCGAGGAGGCGGGCACCCTCGGGTGGGAGATGTTCGTCAGCGAAGACGGAACGAAGCTGCACGCCCTCGAGCGCTACGCGGACTCGAAGGCCGCGCTGGCTCACCTCGGCGGCTTCGCCAAGATCGCCAAGGACTTCATGGCGATGGTCGAGGTCACCGGCTTCGCCGTCTACGGCGCCGCGTCGGAGGAGCTGCGCGCCGCGATCGCGGACTGGCAGCCCCGCTACCACGCGCCCTTCGGCGGCTTCCGCCGCTGATCACTGGCCGGCCGCAGCCACCCCGGACTGTCGCCAGGCCAGCAAGATCCCCTGCTCGATGGCGCGGAGCATGGAGGCGCGCCCGCTGCCCGTGCACGCGACCCAGGGGATGTCGTTCTCGCTGCAGCGCTTGCGGATGTGCTTGCCGAGCATGGTGCGCACGTACCGCATCAGGATCACCACGCGCGCGCGCGCCAGCTCACCTTCCATGTTCTTGAGCTGATCGCCCCAGCTCGACGCCCAGCCGGTGCGCTCGAAGATGAGGGTCACGTTCGGCCACTGCTCCTTGATCGCCGCCGCGATGGCTTCGTCCTGCGCCTGCTGGGTCTCGTTCCCGCCCACCACGAGGACGAGCCCGTAGAACTCCTCCGGGTCGACGGTCGGCGGCACGACCAGGCCCGACTGACTGCGCCGCTCGAAGACCTCCTTGTACTGCCGATAGCGCGGCTCGAGCGACGCGACGGCCTCGTCACCGCCGAGCGCCCGGATGTCGTCGAGCAGCGCCTCCGCCTTGCCCAGCGCCCACTCGTCGTCGACGTCGAGCGTGGCGTGAAAGGCGCGGCTCAGCTCCGTGGCTGCGTTCGCGAACTGCCCCTTCGACTCGTACAAGGTGGCCTGCACGATGCGGGCGTCGAGCGCGTCGGTCGCGGTGCGCCACGGGCCCCGCTCGTCGGCGAGCAGCTCGATCATCTCGTCGATGAACGGCGCCTCGTCCGCGAGCTCCACCAGCACGTCCAGCGCCTCGGTCGCGCGCTCCTTGCTCGACGCGGCGTCGTCTCCGCTCGCCGCCTCCCGCATGGCGTGGCTCTCCTGGAGCACCGTCCACGCCGCGTCCCAGCGCCGCCGCTTGGTGAGCGTGCCGCGGTTCGCCGTCGCGAGCAGCTCGTCCAGCGCGTCCGGCACGTGGCGAACCAGCCGCGTCTCCGCCAGCACCGGCAGCGCCCGCGTCCCGAGCGCGCGGTAGAAGCCGTCCGCGATCTCCACGCCGACGTCCGGGTCCGTGAGCTCGAGCGCCATCAGCGCGCGCCGCAACATGTACTGCGGCGCCTTCGCCTTCGACTCGACCGCCTGCACGAGCAGGTCCTGCGCGTACGGGACCCGGGCGAGGTCCGCCGTCTCCGCCAACGCCGTCGCGAGCGCCAGACGCGCGCTGTCGAGCGGGCCGAAGCGCCCGTATCGGTCGGGGTCGGCGCTCATGCCCGCGACCGCGCGCTCGAGGTAGCTGATCGACTCGTCGCCCTCCCCCTTCGCGAAGAGCGCCATGCCGATGCAGAAGTCTCCATGGTTGCGCCCGCCCGCGGCCACCCGGCTCGATCGCTGGAACAGGGTCCAGCCCCGCTCGAACTGCGCGGCGAAGTCTCCGAGCATCTGCTCGTCGGGGGGCAGCCGGACGTCCGCGAGGCTGCGCAGCCCGCACTCGATGAGGCCGAGGTCGGCCAGGATGTCGGAGCGCACGCCCGGGTCGCTCACGTCGAGCTGCGGCTCGAGCAGCTTGCGCGCCCCCTCGAAGTCGCCGCGGAGCCGAGCGCAGTGGGCGCGGCGACGCTGCAGCAGCACCTCGAAGTCGTCGGGCAGGTCGGGGTCCTCTCGAAGCGTGGGCAGCGCCGCGAGCAGCACGTCGAGGAGCTTGCGCGCGTCCGCCTCGCGGCGCTCCCGGATGAGCCCGGACGCCGCCTCGAGCACCGAGCGCGCGAGGTCCACGCCCGCGCGCGCGACCACGTTCGGCGAGAGGAAGCGCGCCGCCTCGGCGAAGCGCCCCTTGCGGCGAAACGCGTCGAAGACCACCGAGACGATCTCCTCGGCGTACCCGGTGCCCGGCCGCGACAGCTCCCGGAGCAGCTCCGGCCGCTGCCCGAGCAGCTCCACCACCGCGTCGAGGTTGCCGCGCCGCCGGTAGCCGAGGATGGCGCCGCACGCGTACCACCCGCGCCGCGGCTCGCTCGCCTCCGGGAAGTCCAGGGCCAGCTCACGCCCGAGCAAGACGGTCATGAAGCCGCGGTGGAAGTAGCTCTGGTGCCGCTCGAGATTGAGCTGGATCACCTCCTCGACGAGGTCGTCGACCTTCTCCGGCTGCAAGGCGCCGTGCACCTCTGCGACCGCCGCGACCACGGTGCGCATCAGCACCTGGTCGAGCGTCGTGAAGGTGGGCGGCGTCTCCTCCTGCGGCGACGTGCGGTCCCGCTGCGGCTCGGTCGGCTCGTCCGCGAGCTCGCTCGCGAGCTGCCCGGCGAAGGTGTCGGTCGGCGCCTGGGTGCGCTTCTTCGGCTCGAGGGCCTCGTCGACCAGCGACTCCTGCCGCGCGAGGTCGAACTCGCGGAAGACGTCGAACGCGGACTGGCACGAGATGACGTCGAGGAAGAGCTTCACGTGGCTCTTCGGGAACGTCGCGACCATGCGCCGGATCGCCGCCACCATGCGGCTCCGCGCCGGCGCCTCGAGCTCCTCGATGTTCTCGATGAGCCCGCGCTGGTTGGGGATCTTCAGGAAGTCGAGGAAGCTGACGACGAGCCGCTCGCGACGCGCGAGGTGGTAGTGCGTGAGCAGGGCGGCGGCGAGCTGCGCGTTGGGGAGGCGCCGCATTCGCGCGAAGCGATCGGCGCGCTTCTCCACCGACCAGCGATCCACCGTCTGGCGCCGCACCCGGTCGTGCTGCGCGAGCGCCGCGGTCGCCATCTTGCCGATCTTGGGGTGCTCCCACGCCGCCTCGGCCACCGCGCGCCGCGTCGCGGGGTCGAGCTCTTTCCAGACGCCAAGCCACGTCCGGCCCTTCGGTGCCCCACCCATGCCCGCCTTATACCAGCGCAGGGCGCCTCGCGTCGGGAACACGTGCGAGACGGCGCGAGCCGGGGTATGAAGGCGCCGTGGTCAACTGGTTTATCCAGCACGCCATGGAGGCGTTCTACCCCAGAACGGAGACGCTTCCGGGCATCGCGGACACCGACGTCGCCGGCTTCCTGAAGCGCTACCGGAGCGACGCGACGCGGCTCATGTGGCTCGGCCTCGTCGTGGGCACGCTGCTCTTCGTGTGGACGCCGATCCTCACGGTCTACTGGCCGCTGCCCTCGTTCTTGCTTCCGAAGAAGGTGCTGGACCGCCACGCGCACCGCGTCACCTCCTCGCGCCTCTATCTGCTGAGGCAGGCGGTCTTCCTGGTGAAGCTCGCGGCGGGGCTCTGCTGGGGCAGCCACCCGACGGTGCGCGCCAAGTTCGGCATGGCGCCCTACGACGCCGATCCCGGGACCTGGAGGACGAGCGCATGAGTCACACGGCGTTCCGGGACCGGGGCGAGGACTTCGCGCTCGAGGCGGACTACGTGGTCGTCGGCAGCGGCGCGGGGGGCGCAGCCGCCGCCGTGCAGCTCGCGCGCGGCGGGGCCGAGGTGGCCATCGTGGAGGCGGGCGCGTGGCGCGACCCCGCCGACTACCCCGTGACCGCCTACGGCGCGATGCGCGACCTGCTCGACGACTGGGGCTCGCAGATCGCGCGCGGCCGGGCGCTCTGGCCCGTGGTGCAGGCGCGCTGCGTGGGGGGCACGACGGTGGTCAACAGCGCCATCTGCGTGCGCACGCCGGGCGACATCTTCGAGCAGTGGAAGCGCGAGCGCGGCCTGCCCGAGCGCGCGCTCTCCGAGCGCGTCTGGGCGCACCAGGACACGGTCGAGCGCGAGCTCTGCGTCGAGGAGGTCCCCCCGGCCGCGCGCGGGCGCAGCAACGAGCTGGCGATG
>SHBB01000126.1 GCA_004213565.1 Sandaracinaceae bacterium | reverse complement strand
AGATGATCTTCCTCGCGGAGGTCCAGCCGCTGCTCGAGGCGCGCTGCCGCAACTGTCACGAGGACCCCGAGGCGGCGCCGGTCTTCCTCGATCCCGCCGACTACTACGCGTCCGTGCTCGCGTACCCCGACCTCGTCGTGCCCGGCGCGCCGAACTCGAGCACGCTGGTGACCAAGGGCAACCACCGCGGCCCCGCGTGGGAGGCCTCCGAGGCGAGCATCGTCCGCGGCTGGATCCAGGCCGAAGCCGACGCCGGCATGACCGACGCGGGCACCGAGCCGGGGCCCGGGCCTTCGCGCGAGGCACGGATGACCTCCGCCTACCCGGTCGACGCAGGGGTCGAGAACCGGATCCCGCTCGCGGAGGTGGGACTGGTCGGCGCAGAGCTCGTCTTCACCGCCAACCGTGTCGCGAGCGGCATGATGCTCAACGACGTGCGCATCGTCGCCGCGAGCAGCTCCATCTCGTTCTCGCACCCGCGCCTCGTCATGTGGGCCGACACCACGCCGACCATGGACAGCGACCGCTTCAGCGATCTCGAGATGACGATCAGCGCCGGCATGAGCGGCACGCTCACCTCGAGCTGCGTGCTGGTCGACTTCCCGGAGAACGGGGAGCTGTCGGTGCAGTTCGAGTCCGCCTCGACTCTCTGAGCTCCGTCAGCCCTCGAGCAGCTCCAGCAGGTCGTCGACCGAGAGCTTCGCGTTCGTCTCCGCGCCCTCGAGGATGCCGCGGGCCAGCTCGCGCTTCTGCTCGTGGAGCTGCATCACCGCCTCTTCGATGGTGCCCTGGGAGACCAGGCGGACCACGGTGACCGGCTTGTCCTGCCCGATGCGGTGCGTGCGGTCGCTCGCCTGGTCTTCGACCGCGGGGTTCCACCACGGGTCGAGGTGAATGACCGTGTCGGCCGCGGTGAGGTTCAGGCCGGTGCCGCCCGCCTTGAGCGAGATGAGGAAGAACGGCGCCTCGCCGCGCTGCCATCGATCGACGAGCTCTCCGCGCTTGGCGGCCGGGGTGGAGCCGTCGAGGTAGAGGACCTCCCAGCCCTTCGCCTCGAGCGCGCGCCGCACGATCGCGAGGTGGGTGGTGAACTGGCTGAAGACGAGCGAGCGGTGGCCCTCGCGGCGCAGATCCGCGGCCAGCTCCATCAGCTCGGTGAGCTTGGACGAGGAGACGCGCGACTCGGGGTGCACCAGCGTCGGGTGGCACGCGAGGCGCCGCAGACGCGTCAGCGCGCCGAGCACCGCGAAGCGCTTCTTCGGGTCCTCCGCCTTGGCCGCGAGCTGCTCGAGCGCCTGGCGCCGCTCGGCCTCGTAGAGCGCGCGCTCGTCGTCCGACAGCTCGATGGACCGCACGACCTCCGTGCGCGGCGGCAGCTCGGGCGCCACCTGCGCCTTGGTGCGGCGGAGCAGGAACGGCCGGAGCAGCTCGCGGAGCCGCTCGCGCTTGGCCAGGTCGTTGTCGCGCTCGATCGGGATCGCGAAGCGCGCGCGGAAGTGCTTCCAGGGCCCGAGCAGCCCCGGCACGAGGATGGAGTACAGGCTCCAGAGCTCGCCGAGGTGGTTCTCGAGGGGCGTGCCCGTGAGCGCGAGCCGGAAGCCCGCGTCGAGCTGACGCGCCGCCTTGGTGCGCGCGGCCTCGGGGTTCTTCAACGCGTGCGCCTCGTCGAACACCGTCAGCGCGAAGTGGACCTCACGGAGCGCGTCGATGTCCCGCAGGAGGATGTCGTAGCTGGTGATCACCAGGTCGCCCGGCGCGAACGTGGAGACCATGGTCCCCCGGTCGGGGCCGCGGTAGATGCGGGGACGGAGCGTGGGGCTGAAGCGCTCGCACTCCTTGCGCCAGTTGTCGCTCAGCGAGGTGGGGCAGACGACGAGGGTCGGCCCGTCGCTCTGCCGCTCCAGCGCCAGCGCCAGCGCCTGCAGCGTCTTGCCGAGGCCCATGTCGTCCGCGAGGCACGCGCCGCTCGCCCAGCTCGCCACCCGCTCGAGCCACGTGATGCCCTCGCGCTGGTAGCTGCGCAGATCCGCGCGCAGCCCCTCGGGGACCTCGGGGTGGAGCTCGCTCGCCGCCTCGAGGCGCTTCTTGGTCTCGAGCCACTCGGCGTCCGCCTCGAAGCGGTCTTCGGGCAGGATCGCCTCGAGCTCGCCGATGGCGGCGCCCGACACGCCCAGCTCACCCGCCTCCTCGAAGACGACGTCCTGGGCCGCGTTCAGCCGCGTGCGCAGGTCGTCCTCGATCCGCGCGAAGCGACCCTTGCCGAGCTTCACGTAGCGGCGGCCCTCCCGGAGGGCGGCCATGATCTGGGCGAGGCGCACCTTGCCTTCGTCCAGCTCGGCTTCGCCCTCGAGCGCGAACCAGTCGGTGAGCTTCTTCGAGCGGACCTTGAGGTTTCCGAAGCCCGCGCTGCCGACCACGCGCCATGGCGTCTGGTCCTCGGGCCACTCGACCGTGGCGAGGTCCGGCTGCTCGCGCATGCGATGGAGCAGCTCCAGCGCGTCTTCGGGCTCGTCCAGGCGCACGGTGTGCGGCCCGTCCGACTCCCCGGCGTCGAGACCGAGCGCGATCCCGACCTGCTCGGCCAGGCGTCGCTCGGCCGGGAGGTCGCGAACGGTGTGAACGCGCTCCGAGCCATCCAGGCCGACGATCTGGGTGGGTCCTTCGCCCGGGGGCTGGACCGCGCCGCCGGGCAGCGGGCGCATGGCCACCGTCACGCGCAGCCCCCCGCCGGGGAGCGGCTCGAGGCGCAGGACCGGGCGCTGATCCGGATCGCGCGGCGCGCCTCGGAGGCGCGGCGGGAGCTCCACGCCGACGCTCGGCGGCAGGCGATAGAGGAGCTTCAGGAGCGTGTCGTCCGCGTCGGCGGGCAGCCCCGTCTCCCAGCGCGCGCAGGCCTCCGCCATCGCGAGCACCGAGTCGGGCAGGTCGACCACCGTGACCACGGAGGACGCCTCGTCGAGGAAGATGGCGTGCCGCGGCTCGACGCGCGCCGCCGCCATCTCGTGCGGCTCGAAGACCTCGTCCTGCAGGCGGAAGCGTATCCAGGTGGCCTCGTCCCGCTCGACGAGGCTGACGGAGACCTGCCCGCGCTTGACCCGGACCGGGCGCTGCGACGTCTCGGTGAAGATCACGCGCGGGTGGCCGATGAGGGCCTCGAAGACCGCGCCGAGCCCGCCTCGACCGGGGGCGAACCGACCGGGCGAGACCAGCGCCTCGGCCACGCGCCGGTCCCGCACGTCCAGGCCTGGCTGATAGGGCAGCTCTCGCGCCTCGGTGACGCGCCCCTTCGTCCAGCCGCCGCGCTTTCGACGCTTCTGGATCGCCGCCTCCACCGTGGGCTCCCCCTCGGTCCGGGCGATTCGCCAGACGAGCCGCTCGCCCTCCTCGAAGGGTGGCGGCGGCCCCGCGTCGGGCTGCACCTCGCGCTCGAGCTCCGCGAGGAGTCGGTCCCAGCGCGGCTTCTCGAGCAGGACCCGCAGCTCGTCGTGGAGGCGGTCGTCCGGGTCGTGCAGCGCGTCGAGCACCCGCTCGGTCAGCACGCCGAGGCGCTCGGGGTGGCGGCGCTCCTGCACCTTGTCGCTGTCGAGCGAGGCCCGAGCGCGCTCGTCGGTGCGCTCGACGAGGGAGATCCACGCCTCGCCGTGGCCCCCGTAGCCGTGCGGATGCGAGAAGCTCATCCGCACCAGCAGCTCGCGCGGGTCGATCTCGACCTCGGTCTCGGCCGCGGGCAGCGGTAGCGGCGCCACGCCGCGATCCCGCAGGGCGTCGAGCACGCCACGGATGCGGTCGACGGCGGCCGCCACGCGCGGGCTGTCTGGCACGCGCTGCCAGAGCTGCTCTCGACGCGCGTCGAGCTTCCTGCGGCCCGCGACCCAGGCGAGGTAGCTGCGGGCGGCCGCCTGCAGGTCGTTGCCGAGCCGGCCGGGGAGGATGCCGCCGAGGCCGTCGGCGATGGTCGAGCTGGGCGAGCGCAGCGCCTTGTCGCGCGCGCGGAAGGTGGGCGCGAGCGGCGCCACCAGGGCCAGCGGGTGCTGGAGCGCCTCCTCGACCTCGTGCTCGGCGAGCCACGCGCGGAGCTCCGCGCCGCGCTCGGGCGGGGCGTCGTCCACCGCGTCCAGCGCCTCGACGTAGGACGCCTCGTCGTCTCCCCCCGCCCACGAGAGGAACGCGCTGACCACGGCCTCCCACTCGTTCTGGCTCAGGAAGTCTCGCAGCTCGGAGTTGCCCCGCCGGGTGAAGAAGTCCTCCACCGGATCGCGCAGCGCGCGCCCGTGGTCGTGCAGCACACGGCTGGCGGAGTGATCGGCGTGCATGAGCACGGACACGAGGGGCTCGTGCACCATGCGCTCTCCGGCCAGCGAAAACAGCCGGCTCTCGAGCTCCTGCATGCTCTGGGGCAAACTCACGGGCGGGACCCTAGCGCCAGATAAAGCCCGCCGCCTCTTCTTCCAGGACTCATGGAAAAGACGCCGCAGGGGGGGCGAGAAGCGGCGGCCCGCCGCCAGCTCCCAGGACCGCACCCAGGCATCGAACGCCGGCAAGGATTCGTGCATGCGCCCACCGACGGAAGGCGGAGGTCAGGACTGACGGAAACGCGCGCCTTCAGCCGGACGAGGTGGAGTCGTTCTCCACGAGCTCGGCGTCGATCTTGGTCCGGACGCCGCTCAGCTCCTCCGGCGGCTCGCTCGCGAGCTGGAGCGCGGCCTCGCGCACCCCGCTGCGGACCAGCATGCGCCGGACGCGCGCGCGGAGCTGTCGCGGGTTGAAGGGCTTCTCGAGGTAGTCGTCGGCGCCGTTGGCGAACGCGTGCTCGACGTGCTCGTCCTCGCCGAGCGAGGTGAGCATCATGATCGGGACGCGTCGGTATCCGGGGAGCTTGCGCAGCTCGGTGAGGGCGGAGAAGCCGTCCAGGCGCGGCATCTGGCCGTCGAGGATGACGAGGGCGAAGCTCTCGCCCCGCGCCGCCTCGACCGCGTCTTCTCCGTCGCTGCACGCCACGACGTCGTAGCCGGCCCGCTCCAGGAGCCCGCGGACGCACCGGATCATCAGCTCGTCGTCGTCGGCGATCAGGACGCGAGGGCGCGTCGCGCTCGTCGGGATGAGGGTCGTCACGCGGTCCCGCCCCGCGCCCTTCGCGTGGTAGAGGCGTGAGTCCGCCCCCGCGAAGGCGTGCCCGAGCTGCTCGTCCAGGCCCACCTCGGTGAGGCCTGCGCTGAAGGTCACGCGGAGGTCGCCCTCGACCTGGAACTCGGTCGCGGCGAGAGAGCTCCGGGCTCGATCGAGCGCGCGCTCCGCGTCTGCGAGGCTCGTGTCCGTGAAGAGCACGGTCATCTCCTCGCCGCCCCAGCGCGCGACCATGTCGCCCTCACGGAAGCTCTCGACGAGCACGCCCGCGGTGATCCGCAGGACCTCGTCTCCGGCGCTGTGTCCGTACGTGTCGTTGACGTCCTTGAAGCGGTCGAGATCGATCACCGCCAGGCACATCGGGGCGTCGCTGCGTCGACGGCGCGCCTGCTGCTCGTCGAAGTACGCCTCGAAGGCGCGGCGATTCGGGAGGCCCGTCAGCGCGTCGACGCGCGCCTCCTCCGAGAGCCTCCGCGTCCGCTCCACCGTCGTGTCCACGGCCACGCCCAGCAGCTCGAGGTCGAGCGGCTTGACGAAGACCTGCGTCGCCCCGAGCGCGAGGCACTCGGCCCGGGTCGTGGTCTCGGTGCGCGCGGTGACGACGATGACCGGCAGATCCGGCCGCGTCTCCCGGACTTCGCCGAGGAGCTCGCGCCCATCCTCGTGGCCGAGCATGAGGTCCAGCACCACGCAGTCGAAGTCGAAGACCGAGAGGTGCGTGCGCGCCTCGTCGAGATCCTTCGCCGGCAGCAAAATCATGCCCGCGCCGCCCATCACGGCCGACGCGAGCTGCCGCATGTCCGGGTCGTCGTCGATGAAGAGCACCCGCGCCGGCGCCCGGTCGGTGCCCTCGGCCACCCCACGCAGCACATCCAGCAGCGTCAGGAGCGGCCGCTCCAGGTGCCTCGTCGGGGCCTCCTCGACCGCCGCCGCGGCCACGCTGACCTCGGGCGCGCCGTAGCTCGAGCCGGTGCCGCGGAGCTGATGGGCGAGGCGCCGGATGGTCTCCTCGGCCGCGGCGTCGCCCCGGCGTATCTCGGCCAGCGCGCGACCGAGCACGCGGCGCTTCGCGCTGACCCCACGCCGGAACGTGGGCAGCAGCTTCGCGCGGATGCGCTCGAGCTTCTGGCCGCGTTCGGTCGCGCGGGGCTCTGCTGCGGTGCCGACGGGCATGGCTTCATCAGACCAACGGTGATTTTCCCCCGCGCTTGAGGTGCAGCGCGGCCGATCAGCGGCCTCTTCGAGGGATCGCCACACAGAACGTGCTCCCCCGGCCGAGCTCGCTCTCCACCCAGATTCGACCGCCGTGCGCTTCGACCGCCGCGCGGCAGAACGCCAGGCCGAGCCCCGTGGAAGGGACGCCCGGGCTCCCCTTGGCCTCGATGGCCGAGAAGCGGTCGAAGATGCGCTCGCGGTCCGCGGGCCGGATGCCGGGCCCGCGATCTTCCACGCTCAGGCGCACCGTCGCCCCATCGTCGAGGCGCGGATCCCGCTCGACGAGCCTGACGCGCACGGCGAGCATGGAATGCTCCGGGCTGAACTTGATGCCGTTGACCAGGAGGTTCTGGGCGACCCGGGTGAGCAGCCCGGCGTCGAGCGCGCACTCCGCGGGCGAGGGCGCGTCGAGCAGGATGGCCACGTCGCGCACCGATCCGATGACCTCCATCTGGCTGCACACCTGCTCGGCGAGCGCCGCGAGGTCGATCCGCGCCAGCTTCGGCGTGAGCGCGCCGCTCTCCAGGCGGTGCAGCTGGAGCAGGCCGTCGATCAGGACGAGCATCTCCTCGCACGACGAGACGGCCTCGGGCACGTAGCCGGCCATGTCCTGACGCTGCTCCTCGCTCAGCGCGTCGGGCGGGAGGGAGGCCAGATCGCTCTGGAGCAGCGACAGCGACGTGCGCACGACGCTGAGCGGGCTCCGCAGATCGTGCACCAGCATCGCGGCCATGTCCTCGCGCATGCGCTCGATGCGCGCGCGCTGCTTGGCCGCCTCCACCGCGCGGGCGAGCTGCTCGGCGACGGTCTCGAGGAAGGTCTGGTCCTCCGCGTCGAGGCCGCCGACCTCTCGCGTCTCCACGTCGAGGTAGCCGACCACGCGATCTTCGACGATGAGCGGACAGCAGAGCTCGCAGCGGAGGTCGGGGTGCGTCTGCACGACGTTCACCCGGGCGCGCACGTCGGGCACGAGCAGACTCGCTCCTCGCGCGACGACCTCGCCGACCACGCCCTCGCCGACCCGCTGGCGATGGCCGGCCTGCAGGAGCACCTCCAGCTCGCTGCTGATCGCCTCGAGGATGGTGTGCGTGCCGTCGTCGTCGACGGTGCCGATGGCCGCGAACGCGTAGCCGCTCTCCTGCCGCAACACCGTGACCGTGCGCCGCATCAGCTCCGGGAGGTCGGTGATGGCGCCGGCTTCGCGCCCGAGCATGGCGAGGATCTGGAGGTGCCGCTGTCGCTTGTGCATCTCACCGAGGAGGCTCGCGACGCGGATCGCCTGGGCGACGGGCGCGGCGACGCCGAGCAGGAGCGCGAGGTCCTGCGGACCGAACCGGTCCGGCGTTCGGCTCTCCGCGTCGATGGCCCCGATCACCTTGCCGCCCAGGCTGAGCGGCACGGTCACCTCGCTCCGGACCCCGTCCATGATCGGCACGTAGCCGGAGAAGCGGGTGACGTCCGGCACGAGCAGCGGCTCGCCGCTCTCGACCACGCGCCCCACGATCCCCGTGCCGAGCGCGAGGCGATGCCCTTCGCGCAGCACCGAGCCGTCCGCGCGCACGCCCAGCCCCTCCACGATGGCGTCCGCTTCCACGCGCGCGATGCCGACGTAGTCCGCGCCGAGGTGCTTCAGGATGCGCAGGCAGAGGGCGGCGAAGACGTCGTCGAGGTCGACCGAGCCCTGCGCGAGCAGACCGATCTCGTGGATGGCGTCGACCAGCTCGAGCTCCGCCTCCGAGGGGGGCGGGCGAGAGTGCGTCGGGGGCAGGCTGCTCAGTGGAATCCTCGAACCTCCGGTACGACGGCGGTGCGGACCTCCTGAGGGGCGTCCTCCGCTACGGCTCCAGGATGGCCTCGTGCGTCACCTCGATCGCCGGATCGAGGCTACTCCCCACGCTACAGTACTTCTCCACCGCGAGCCGCACGGCGCGCTCGAGTTTCCCGGGGTTGACCGCGCCGGTCGCAACGAAGCGGAGGTGCACGCGCGTGAACGGGGCGGGCGTCGCGTCCTTTCGGTCGCCCTCGGCCTCGATGCGCAGATCCTCGAGCGGCTCTCGCTGCTTGCGGAGGATGTGCACCACGTCCATCGCCGCGCACCCGGCGAGGGAGGTCAGGAGCAGCTCCATCGGCCGCATCCCGCGGCCCTCGCCGCCGATCTCCGGCGATCCGTCCAGGGTGAGGGTGCCGCCGGACTGCGACTCGGCGTCGAACGCGGCCGCGCCGACCTTCTGCAGGGTCACCTTCACGCGGAGCCCTCCGCGTCGAAGAGCGGCGAGGAGAGGTAGCGGTCGCCCCGGTCGCAGAGCACGCAGACCACCACGCCCTGGTCGAGCTCCGCGCACACCTGCCGCGCAGCCCACACCGCGCCCGCCGCGCTCGCGCCCACGAACACGCCCTCTTCGGACGCCAGCGCGCGCGCGGTCTGCTCGGCGATCTGCTGGTCGACGTCGATGATCCGGTCGACCCGCTCGGGCTCGAAGATCTTCGGCAGGTACTCCTTCGGCCAGCGGCGGATCCCGGGGATGGACGATCCGTCGGTCGGCTGACAGCCGACGATCTGGACGTGGGGGTTCTGCTCCTTGAGGTAGCGCGAGACGCCCATGATGGTGCCCGTGGTGCCCATCGCGCTGACGAAGTGGGTGACCTCGTGCTCGGTCTCGGCCCAGATCTCCGGCCCGGTCGTCTCGTAGTGAGCGCGCCAGTTGTCGGGGTTGCTGAACTGGTCGAGCATCAGGTAGCCGCCGCCCGCGACCTTGGCGCGCGCGTAGTCGATGGCGCCCTCCATGCCGTCGTCGCCCGGGGTCAGCGTCACCGTGGCGCCGTATGCGCGCATGCTCCGCACGCGCTCCGCGGTCGCGGTCTCGGGCATGACGAGCTCGAGGTCGTAGCCCTTGGCGGCGGCGATCATGGCGAGGGCGATGCCGGTGTTTCCGCTCGTCGGCTCGACGAGGCGCACGCCAGGCTTCAGATCTCCCCGCGCCTCGGCGCGCTCGATCATGGAGCGCGCGGGGCGGTCCTTCACCGAGCCGCCCGGGTTGTTGCCTTCGACCTTGCCGAAGAGGCGCACGCGGGGCTTGCTGGCCGAAGTGGCCAGCTCTAGGAGCGGGGTATCCCCGATCAGTTCGATCAAAAACATGTCTTCATCCGAAACATTTCCCCGCGCGAGCGGTGGCGGCTACCTTAGCCTGGCCCGGGCCGCGCGGCCCGCCGGCGCCATCCCCATGCGACGAGAGCCCAAGCGCTACGAAGACCTCGAGGCCGCCATCGACGGCGTGGTCGAGAGCTACGGCCACGGCCGGGAGATCGACAACCTCGAGAGCGCGGCGCTCCCGAACAAGCGCGCGGTCGTCGAGGCGTTCCACTGCCTCGAGCACGTGCTCTTCATGGGGTTCTACGCCACGCGCGCGCTCAACGAGACCAACCTGCGGCACGGCATCGCCGAGCACATGTACCGGGCCCACGCGATCCTGGTCGAGCAGATCGAGCGCGCGCTCACCTACGACCAGTGGATGGGCCGGACCGACCGCGTCCTCCCCGCCGGCAGCGGCGAAGAGGTCGTGCTGAAGCTCTTCCGCGCCATCCCCGAGCTGCGCCGCAAGCTCAACCTCGACATGGTCGCGGCCTACGACGGCGATCCCGCGGCGCACAACATCGAGGAGATCGTCTTCAGCTACCCATCGCTGACGGCGATCACCGCCTACCGGATCGCGCACGAGCTCTGCAACGCGGGGGTGCCCATGATCCCGCGCATCATCACCGAGCACGCGCACAGCAAGACCGGCATCGACATCCACCCCAGCGCGAAGATCGGGGAGAGCTTCTTCATCGACCACGGCACCGGCGTGGTGGTCGGCGAGACCAGCGTGCTCGGCGACCACGTGAAGCTCTACCAGGGCGTCACGCTCGGCGCGCTCAGCGTCCCGCACCGCGAGGGGGAGGTGAAGAAGCGCCACCCCACGCTCGAAGACCGAGTGACCATCTACAGCGGCGCGACGATCCTCGGCGGTGACACGGTCATCGGTGAGGGCTCCGTGGTCGGCGGCAACGTCTGGCTCACCAAGAGCGTGCCCGCTGGCTCCAAGGTCTTCGGCCGCCCCAAGGGCGAGAGCAGCGCCCCCGGCAGCGCCCGGCGAGAGTAGCGAAGCCCACGCAGCTCTGGCGTCGGGAAGCGGGACGGCGTCCGTGTCATGCGGAGCGGATCGCCCTTCGAGTCCGGTTTCGGAGGCCAACGTGGTGTGAGAGGATGCGCCCCATCGAAGGAGGCGACATGGCATTGATGGAGATTCCGATCGACACCACGATGGCGGGCATCTACGCGTTCGCGCGGGAAGAGCCCGACGTCACTCGCAAGGGGAACATCATCCTGCGTGGAACGAACGCCGGCCCCATCGGCACCTATCCCTTCGAGCAAGGGATGGAGACCTACTACTACGCGGCGCCCGCCTCGTCGGGAGAGGTCGAACAGTTCAAGCTGAAGCTCGTGTCCATGGCGAATCCGAGCGACTCGAAGTTCCTCACCGCCGTGACGGCCATCGTCGAAGGCGAGACGCAGCTCGGCGTGCAATCGGTCGTGCCGACGTGGGAGACCGAGCCCACGCTTCCGTCCGCCCTCACGTACTACACGATGACCAACGTCTCGCAGGGGAAGCCGGGACACGACTACTCCCCGCTGTACCACAAGGTGTCGCTCACCATGCCGGTCGACGAGCATGTCCTCTTGCCCACCTGGTACACGGACATCGAAGACCTCTTCAGCATCTTCGGCGGTAACCCTCAGCAGGGAGCCCCGATCGCGCAGGGCATGACGGCGACCTTCTCGAAGGTGACCTCGGGGGGCGAGGGCTATCCGCAGGAGAGCTGGTGGTGGACGGGGCGCGAGATCACTTGAGGAGACGCCCGGGCACGCTTCGGGCCAGCCGGAAACCGACGACCGAGTAGCGGCCGTCGGGGCCGGCGCCGAAGCGTGTTGCGGCGCGCGCGAGCTCGGGCACGGAGTGCCAGGCACCTCCCCGACCGGCTGCGGTCTCCTGCGGAGCCACCGCGTTGGGGCGGATTCGATGTCCCTCGGTCGGTGGGCCGTTCACCGACCAGGCGTTCCCACACCAGTCGCGTACGTTCCCCGTCATGCCTCGGACCCCGAACGGGCTCTCGTCGATGGGGTGCGCGTCGATGCTCGCGCGCCCGGGCCCGCGCTGTCCCTTCGCCATCACCCCGGCCCAGGTCGGCTCCACGTGATGGCCGAAGGCGCAGGCGCGGGCGTCGACCCCTCGGGCGGCCTTCTCCCACTCGAGCTCGTCGGGGAGCCTCGTCTCGAGCCGGTGATCCCTCCCGGACCATTCGGCGTACGCGACCGCGGCGTGCCAGTCGATCATGGCGACGGGGTAGGAGGCGCTCCATTCGGAGCGCGGAGGAAGCGTGAGGCTGCCGTCCCGTGAGCGACCGTACGGGATCGCGTCATGGCTGTCTTCCTCGCCGCCCTGCGAGCTCCGAGGCGCTCGCGCCATGGCGAGGGCACGCTGATCGTTGGCGATCAGGTCGTTGAGATAGGCGAGATACTCCCCGTTCGTGACCGGATGAACGCCCATCACGAAGGCGTCCGCCCAGAGCCGACGTCGGGGCAAGCTGTCCGGGGCGTGCGGGTCGCCGCCGCTGATGAACCAGCCGGCGGGGACGTAGACGAAGCCCTCGCCGATCTCGTTCGCGGTGAGGACGCGGATGGGCTCGGGCTCGCTCTCTCCCGGCGGGACGCCGTCCCAGTGCGCCGCGCGCTCGATGAGCACGGGGTAACGCACGGGGGCGTAGCCCTCGAGCTCGGCGACGAGCAGGTAGCTGCCGTGGGGGAGCGCGGCCTCGCGGATGGGGGTGACGCCGAGCACGGCGTGCTTCTTCGGCACGAGGCGGCGCCGCTCCTCGACGTAGCGGTAGGCGGTGACCTTCGCGCCGGGCGGGTCGGTGATCAGGGTGACGGCGCCGTTGCCGGCCAGGAACTTGGCGTGCCTTCCTCGATCGTGAGACCGCAGCAGGGCCTCGCTCCGCGCGGCCTCGTCGGGGTCGCGCCGGGCCTCGGCGTCGAGGAGTCGGTCCTTGTAGTGATCGGCGAGGCGCTGGTGGGCCTCGGGCAGGTCCGGGGCCGCCTCGAGCGCGCCGCGGAGCTGTTGCAGCCACTCCACCTCGAGGAGCGACGCGGAGCGCTCCCGGTCGGCCGCCTGGTCCTCGAGCTCCCAGCCCTCGTACTTCGCCTCCGCGGGCGCGGCGGGGGGCAGGGCGCGGAGCGACGCGATGGCCCGCTCCCGCAGCTCCGCGGCCTCGTCGCGGAGGCGGTGGATCTCCGGCTCGCGCTGACTCGCGCTCTCCACGATGGCGAGCGCGCTCTTGCGCCGGCGGGCGCCCTCGAGCCAGGCCCCCAGGTCGTCCGCGAGCGCGCCCGCGTCGGCGTAGCGGTCCTCGATCTTCGGGGCCATCGCGCGCTCCGCGATCGCCACCAGCTCCTCGGGCAGCGCCGGTGTCCAGGGCTCGAGGGTCTCGCGGATGGGCTTGACCTGCCCGAGGATGATCTGCGCGATCACGATCGGGCTCGTGCCCTCGACCGGTGGCTTGTTCGTGAGGATCTTCCGCATCACCGCGCCGAGCGACCAGACGTCGCTCGGGGGACCGACCAGCTCGAGATCGCCCCGGGCCTGCTCCGGGGACATGTAGGCCGGGGTCCCGATCACGTCGCCCGCCTGCGTCATCGTCGGGTCGAGCGGAGGCAGGCTCTCGCCCTTGACCTCGCCTTCGCCGAAGCGCTTGGCGAGGCCCCAGTCCATCACCTGCACCTCGCCGAACTCGCCGACCATGAGGTTGGCGGGCTTGAGGTCGCGGTGCACGACGCCGCGGCTGTGGGCGTAGGCGACGCCGTCGCAGAGGCGGCGGAAGGTGTCGATGACGCGGAAGAGGGTCGGGCCGGTCTCACCCTCCGGCCAGGCCTCGCCGCGCACGGACTGGTGCAGCTCGTGGATGACGTCGCTCATGGTGCGGCCGCGCACCTCGCGCATGGTCATCCAGAGCCGACCGTCGATCAGGTCGCCGTGGTCGTGCACCGCGACGATGCCCGGGTGCTGGAGGCCGGCGGTGATGCGCGCCTCGTTCTGGAACCGGCGCACCGAGCTCTCGTCGTAGAGGAGCTGGCTGCTCAAGATCTTCATCGCGAGCACACGGTCGAGGTGCCGGTCGAGGACGCGACGCACCTCGCCCATGCCGCCCTGGCCGATCGGGCCGAGGTCGCGGTAGCGCCGCTGGATCGGGTCGTTGGGCAGAAACGTGCCCGGGATGATCGGCTCGCCCGAGCGCCCGGGCTCCGGATCGGTGGGCAGATCGTCGCGGTCGTCCGACACGCGGCGGATGGTACCCCTCAGGGAGCGGGCGTGGGCAAGCGCGCTTCGACCGGCCGCTCCTGTGGAGGCGCCTCGCTGTCGTATCCCAGCTCGGCCTCCGCGAGGGTGCCGTCGGCGCGGGCGGCCTCGTCGAGGCGGGTCTGTGCCGAGCGGACCTCTCCGAGGCGCGCCTCGATGCGCTCGAGCACCGCGCGCTGCCGGGCTGCGAGGGCGGGGTCCTCGGCCTCGAGGCGCTCGACGCGCTCGCGCAGGCCGGACACGCGGCCCTCGAGCAGCTCGGCCCGTCGACGGGCCACGCCGAGCTGGAAGCCGCTGCTGCCCACGTCCGGGACGGCGGGAGCGCGGGCCTCTTCGGGCGGCGCGATGGGGTCTCCGGGCGGCCCCTCGCCGGACGTGGACTCCCCGGGCGCCGCTGCCCGCAGAGGGCCCGCGTCGGGCGGGGCGCCGAGCACGGGCGGGACTTCATCCTGGCCTCGGGGCGCGTCGAGGACCTCGGGGTCCGAGAACTCCGGCGCGTCCGCGTCGAGCTCCGACGACGCGGGGGCCCGCGGCGCGTCCGTGAGCCAGATGTAGGCGCCGACCCCGATCAGGGCGACGGGGCCGAGGAGGAGCCAGGCTTTGCGGTCCATGTGCAAGCTGGGACGTAGGGTTGGCGGCGCGTCTTCAAGACGCAAGCCGAGCCGCGTCAGCCGCCGAGCCGGCACGAAAAAGCCCCGACGTCTCCGCCGGGGCTCTGATTGATTCGTCGGGGAGCGCGGGCTACCAGCGCCCGCCGCCGCCACCGCCGCCGCCGCCGCGACGGCCACCGCCGCCACCGCCGCCGCCGCCGCCGCCGCGACCACGGTCGTTGGCCTCATCCACGCGAATGGTGCGGCCGTCGAGCTCGGCGCCGTCCATCTCCTGGCGGGCGGTCGCTGCGTCGCGGCCCTCCTGGAAGGTCACGAAACCGAAGCCGCGCGAGCGGCCGGTGTCCCGGTCGGTGATGACCTTGGCCTCGGTGACCGGGCCGAAGGACTCGAACGCCTGCTGGAGGGATTGGTCACCGGTGTCCCAGCTCAGGCCGCCCACGAAAAGCTTGTTGCTCATGTCGATCTATCTCGTACTTTCTCTCGATTGCCGTTGCCCGGATGACAACGGGAACTCTTGGGTGGCCTCTGCGACCTGTTTGGTCTGTGGGACCATTTCGACGAACGTCCTGTCACGCGGCCCGCTGGATGAGAACTGAGAACACGGGGCCGGAAAGGTCAGCGACGTGTCGACGGCTGGATGAGCCGTGATCGCGAAGGTAACAGCTCACCGACCGATGTCCAGAGCCGACTTGACCTGAGCCATGGGGTGGATGAGCCTTCGCGCCCATGTCTCTCGGAATCGACCTACAGGGTAAGCGCGCGTTCGTGGCCGGCGTGGCCGACGACGGAGGGTTCGGGTTCGCGATCGCCAAGGCGCTCGCCGAGGCGGGCGCCAGCGTCTGCGTCGGGACCTGGCCGCCGGCGATGAACATCTTCGAGACGCTGATCCGGCGCGGCAAGATGGACGCGTCCCTCACGCTCTCGAGCGGCGAGAAGATGGCGTTCGAGAAGGTGCTGCCGCTCGACGCGGAGTACGACACGCTCGACGCCGTGCCCGCCGAGGTGCGGGAGAGCCGCCGCTACCGGGATCGAGGCGACTTCACCATCGCCGGCGCCGCGGCCGCGCTCGAGGAGGCCTTCGGGCCGGGGTGCCTCGACATCGTCGTGCACAGCCTCGCCAACGGACCCGAGGTGAAGAACCCGCTGCTCGAGACGAGCCGCCACGGCTACCTCGCGGCCATGAGCGCGAGCGCCTACTCCTTCATCTCCACCGTCAATCACTTCGGCCCGCTGATGCGGGACGGCGGCAACTTCCTCTGCCTCAGCTACCTCGCGGCCCAGCGCGTCGTGCCCGGCTACGGCGGCGGCATGAGCTCCGCGAAGGCGGCGCTCGAGTCCGACACCCGCGTCCTCGCGTACGAGGCGGGCCGCAAGTGGGGCCACCGCGTCAACGCCATCAGCGCCGGGCCCTACGCGTCGCGCGCCGCGAGCGCGATCGGCCTCATCCAGAAGATGATCGCGCACTACGAGGTCAACGCCGCGCGCCCGCGCCCGCTCGCCGCGGAGGAGGTCGGCCACGCGGCCGCGTTCCTGTGCAGCCCGCTCGCCAACGGCATCACCGGCACCGTCCTGCACGTCGACCACGGCTACCACGCGATGGCCGTGCCCGCGACGCTGCTCGATTCAGACGAGACGGAATAGAGATCGGGAGGGGGCTCGAGAGAGTGGGGGCTCAGCCGAGGTCGGGGAACCGCATCGATTCCGTCTCCTTCCGGAGCGCCCTCGCGCAAGGAGCGGACCAACCCGGAATCGCAGCCCGCGTTCTCCGATGGGGAGACGTTGTTTTCCGCGTGTCCCTGGCCGCGTCGCCCGTCGGCTTCGATGCCAGCGGAGCTTTCGGCTCTCAGCCGTCCGTCTGGGCCTGAAAACCCGCAGATTTCGAGCTCATGGGTTCGCCTGGGGCCAGGCGGGGTCATCCGACCCCTGCGTGGGAAGGTCTTCCTGCTCGACCGGCGGGAGCCAGATCTCTCGCTGGGTGACCGCCTCGAAGCGCTCCGAGATCGAGATCGTCTGGTCGTGCAGCTGTCGGAGGTCGTCGCGATGCGGGGCGAGGCGGAGGGCTCGGCGCAGGTAGTAGCCCGCCTCGCTCGGCTGGCCGAGATCGCGGTAGCAGGCGGCGAGCTCCTCGTAGAGCGCCAGCGTGCGCGCGGGATCTTCGAGGGTGTGGTGCAGCGCGGCCCGGAAGGTGGCCGCCGCGCGCCTCGGTCGCTGGAGGCGCCGCTCGATCCGACCCCGATGATCGAGCGCGCGGGCGGCGTGACTCGGCGCGCGCGCCGCCGCGGTGAGGCGTGCCGCGGCGTCCTCCAGGGCGCCCTGGGCCTCGAGCGCGCGCGCCTCGGCGAGGAGCTGCTCGGCGCGGAGCGGGCGCATCGGCGGCGGCGGGGGAGGGCGCGACGACTGGCGGCGGAGGCGCTCCGCTTCGGCGAGCAGCGCTCCTCTCGGTCGGTGAGGTCCGATCTCCATACCCCGGGAGTTGCATCTCGCATGCCGCGCGTCTTGGACGGCCCCGCAGGGGGGGCTGGCCATTCGGCTGGGGTCGGCTGACCGGATCTCGACGCGTCAGGGGCAGGGCGGCGTGCCTGGCTCGACCGGGACCAGCCCGCCCAGGTGAGCGCGCTCGCCCGTGAACCCGCCGCCGCGCTGAGCGCGTCGCAGGTCAGGTCCATCCCATCCGTGTCCGGATCGGCGCGCACGTCCGCGAGCATGTCGACACGATCCGGCTCGAGGATCTGCCGCCGCGAATGGTCCCCGCCGAGCTGCGCGAGCGCGAGAGCGCAGGCGACGCGCGGTCCTTCCAGGAGGCGAAGAGGGCCTGGGTCGACGCGTTCGCCACCGACTACCTCCGGCGCTTGCTCGCGCGACACGATGACGCCGTCGCCGCCGCCGCAAGAGAGGCCGACCTCCACCCCGAGTACCTGCGGCAGCTGCTGATGCAGTACGGGCTCGGCCCCCACGCCGACTGACGCGCCATCAGAACAAGACGGTCTCGCACCCGAGCGCGATGTCCACGCGCCCCGAGTCATCCCCCGTCAGCGTCGTGCATGTCGCGGGGCAAACGACGATGTCGTCATCCTCGTAGTACCAGCCCTGGCCGACGCAGCCGCTGAAGCCGCCCACGAAGGGGACCACCTGCTGGCCACCCCCGCCCGAAGGGGTGTACACGACGTTGACCTTCATGCGGTCCAGCGACATGCCGTCCGGCGGGGGCGGCACGACGAAGCGGCACGGGAGCGGGGTCGCGACGGCGATGGCGGAGGTCAGGCTCGAGAAGAGCGCCGACCAGTCCTCGGTGCAGATGCTGAAGCGCTGGCCCCCCGTGGCCATGGAGAGCGACCAGTACTCGTCTCCGTTGTCCGCCGCGTCGCCGTTGGGGCCCGTGCACCCGTCCTGACGCGCGATGCAGAAGCCGGGCGGCACGCAGTGATCCGATCCGGGCGGCGAGGCGATCGTGTGGAAGGTGAAGGAGTGGCCGAGCAGCGCGCCCATCTGCGTCTGGAAGTCCATCCAGCCCATGCGCTCGGACTCGTCGTCCGTCACGACGACGAAGTGGGTCGCGGCCGACGGACGCAAGAACTCGCGGTAGCTGTCGAAGCGGTTCACCAGCGCGATGAGCCCGTCGTTCGATTGCACGTTCTCTTCCACGTACAGGAAACGTGAGGCGTCGCTGCCCAGCGGCGGCGGGACGCGCACGAACTCCATCGCCGACACCATCACGACGTGGTAGTCGATGCCGCTCGCGCCGATCGCGCCCGCGAAGTTGTTGATGTTCTCCTGCACGATGTCGGCCTCGCCGCGCATGCTGCCCGACCGATCGACGACCCAGACGATGTCCACCGGCTGCAGGAGGGTCTCGGCCATGGTGGTCTGCGCGGCGCACTCCTCGAACGACGGAGGGCCGGCGTCGGTCGGGCCGCTCGGCATGACTCCCGAGTCCTGCGACGCCACGGGGCCCGCGTCGTCCACGGGGGCCGGCCGGGCGCCGGAGTCACGCCGAGACGCGGGCGCGTCGGGCGCGCAGGCGAAGATCAAGACGGCGGGGATGAGCACGAGGTGGCGCATGAGAGGCTCCTGGTCGCGGCCCCCTCCCTGCAACGGGCGGACCGTACGCGACCCGGGCAGCCTGGGCCGAGATCCGCGCGCAGGTGAACCTTTCATCCGCCTTTCGCACGCGAGGTGGGGTCTTCGGGGTGGGGCCAGCGGACCCTCTCGCGGAGGCCAGGCCCCAGCGTCAGCTGGCCGGGAAGACGAGGAACACGACGTACTGCCCCCACGCGGCGCCCGGCGCGCGCGTGTACCCGACCGCGACCCCGAGCGCGAGGTCACGGCGCGCCATG
>SHBB01000125.1 GCA_004213565.1 Sandaracinaceae bacterium | reverse complement strand
GGTGGTCGCGATCCGGCTCGGAGATCATCTGGCCGAGCCCGACCCGAGCGGCGTGCGCGTCCAGCTGCGGCTCGAGCGCGATCGGGCGGGCTGCGCGGTCGACAGCACGGGCGAGCCGCTGCACCGGCGCGGGTGGCGCACCCACGTGGGGCCCGCGCCGCTCCGGGAAGATCTCGCGCGGGCGCTCCTGATCGCGAGCGGCTGGCAGCCCGGCCAGGCGCTCTGGGACCCGCTCTGCGGCAGCGGCACGATCGCCATCGAGGCGGCGACCATGGATCGCGGCATGGCCCCGGGACGCCTGCGGCGCTTCGACTTCGAGCGCACCCCGCTCTTCCACGCCCCCACCTGGGAGAAGCTCCGTGAGGCCGCCGCCGCGCGGGTGTCCGTGGGCGCGAGCCCGATCGTCGCGAGCGACCGGGACGACAAGACGCTCGAGGCGGCGCGCGCCAACGCGGCGCGGGCCGGGGTGGAGCTCGCCTTCACCCGCTCGAGTCTCACCCAGGCCGAGCCCCCCGTCGCGGACGCGGGCGCGCTGGTCACCAACCCGCCCTACGGGCATCGACTCGGTGAGGGCGAAGACCTCCGGCCCCTCTACGACGCGCTCGGCCGCCGCGCGCAGGAGCTGCCGCCCACGTGGACGGCGGCGCTCTACTGCACCGAGCAGAACCTCGGCCACCGCGTCGCGCGCGGCCTGCGCACCGCGTTCGTGGCGGACGCGGGCGGCCTGAAGATCCGCGCCCTCACCAGCCATCGCCCGGCCGAGGCGGGCGAGGCCTGAGAATCAGAAGCCCTGCTGCGAGCCGACGACGAGGCGCACGCTGGTGATCTGCGCGCCCATGTCGAAGGGCTCCGACCCGAAGGCGAGCAGCAGGTTGAAGGACTGATCGCGGTCGCCGATGGAGCGGAGGCCGAAGCCGAAGCTCATGCGGAGGCGCTCCATGTCGAAGTTCGACAGGTGCTCCTCGAAGACGTTGCCCACCGAGAAGTGGAGCGAGCCGTCGAGCCAGACCCAGATGGGGTAGCGGTACTCGAGCACGGCCACCGCGGCGCTGCGGTCGACGAGCTGGTTCTGGAGGAAGCCGCTCATGACCATCGGGTCGCCACCGAGGTTGACCTGCTCGAGGAAGGGCACGGGGGCGCTGCCGAGCGGGTCGGCGAAGCGCACGATGCCGTAGAGGCCGAAGATCCGGTTCGCGCCCACGTCGAGGAATCCGCCGACCGCGCCGCCGTACTGGATCCAGCGACGGTCGACCGGGTTCTCGAGGTCGAAGCCGAGGCCCGTGTAGCCCTCGACGCGCACGCCATGGCCGGGCGCGGGGCGCGGCTCGCGGGTGTCGATGACGACGTCGAGGCGCTGCCGGTACGCGGTGTAGCCCTCGAAGCCGGGCGGCGTGTCGTACCAGCCCTGCACGCTCGTGGCCTCGCCGAGCGACGGATCGTTGCCCGCGTAGTTGTAGCCGTCGTTCGAGAACTGGTTCCAGATCACACCCGCGCGGAAGCGCACCTCGCTCTCGCGCCAGGGCATGAAGCGGAAGTCCAGGCGGCCCTCCACGTAGTCGCGACGGTAGCGCGAGCGCTGGGCCTGCTGCGTGTCGTAGCCGATCCCCTGATAGATGAAGTCGGGGCGGTGCAGCGCGTCGACGGTCAGGCCGATCTCGGTCTCTTCGCTGGTGCGGATGCGGTCGCTGATCGTGCCGCGCAGCCAGTCGATGCCGCCGAAGGCCGCGGACACGCGAAAGAAGTTGCCCTCGGCCACGCCGGGCGCGTTGTGCCAGAAGAAGAGGCCGACGCTCGGCTGGAAGCCGAAGTCGAAGAACGCGGTGGGCACGAGGCCCGCGCGGCGCTCCTCGAACGTGAAGAAGTCGATGAGGAGCGCGGTCCAGTTCTCTCGCTCGGCCGTGGTGAGCAGCCAGCCGAGGGGCTGACGGATCAGGTACTCGAAGATGAGGTGGACCGGGAAGAAGAGGATCCGCGGGAACCAGAGCATGACCTCGCCCGCGGAGGCCCCGGGCTCGTCGCGGCCGTCGTAGTCGGGCAGCTCGCGCCGCGCGATGGTGGGCTGCTCGGGCTCCGGCTCCGCGTCGGCCTCGTCCGCGTCGCCGTCGGGCTCGTCCGCCTCCTCGGCTGTGACCTCGGCTGTGCCCTCCTCTTCGGTCTCCGCCTCGGCCTCGGTCTCGACGCGGACGGGGACCTCGTCATCCGCGGCGTCGGGGTCGTCACTCGCGGACGCCTCGGGCGGGGGCTCGTCCTCCGCAGCAGAGTCCTCCGCAGCAGAATCCTCCGCAGCAGAGTCCTCCGCAGCGACCGGTAGGTCGGGGTCTGCCTCGGTGTCGTCTTGCGCCGCGGCGCTCCCCGCCGCGAGACCGCACGCCGCGAAGCACAGCACGAAGAATGTGAGCCTCATCGCTGGGGCGCCTCCGCGGTGGCGGGCCGCTCGAGGCCCACGAGCTGGAGCTCACCCGGACCCTTGGCGTACAGGTGCGCCCTCGCGGGCAGCGTGGTCTCTCTCCCGGGCGTCTGCGCGATCACGTCCACCACCAGGTAGGTCGGGTCGGCCGCGCTGGCCGCGAGCTCTGGCAACGCGACGCACACGTAGTGCTCTCGAGACCGGGTGACGCCGGGCGCCTCCGCCGGCTCGAGCGCGGCCCCCACCCACGCGCGCGCCGAGTAACGACGCGTCTCACGCTCGCGGATTCCGCTCCATGTGGCCAGGTCTTGCATGCAGAGCTCGCTGCCGCCCTCCTCTCGAGGTCGTACATAGGGCCACGTCAACGGTGACAAGCGCGTGAGGTACCGCTCGAGGATCCGGTCGCGCCGTCCGGCGAGGATGCGCGCGAGCTCCTGCTCCACCACGGGATCGGCGAAGCGCCCCTGCCGGGCGAGGGCCCGGAGGTGCGGGTCCTGGAAGCGCGCGATGATGCGCGCCATCCACGCCGCGTCGTGCTCGGTGTGTCGGTCGAACGACGGATTGGGATAGCCCGGCCGCCACGCGTCGGGCTCGAAGCGGAAGACGTCGTAGTAGCCGAGCGTGCGGCCCGCCGGCCCCTCCTGCGCCTCGAACCAGGGCCGGGAGAACATGTCGAGCGTGAGCCAGTCGGTGACGATGTGCTCGAAGTCGAGGTAGCCGGAGTGGCCGAAGCGGCGGACCAGGTACTCCCACTCGTGCACGATGCCGAAGCAGTCGCCGAAGTCGATCATGTAGTGCCGCACGTAGCCGTCGGGCCGATCGTCCTCGGTCATCCACGCGGCCAGCGTGTTCTCCTGGCGCGAGTCGATGTGATCGGTCCAGGCGGCGAGCACGAACATGCCGCGGGTCTCGCGGCGGTGCTCGTGCGGCACGACGTCGTTGGGGTCGTCGGGCCGGGTCCCCTGATAGCGCCACGGGCTGATGGGCCGGCCGTCGATGAAGCGGCTGACGCTCGCGCGGTAGCGCCCGTCCGGGAGCTGGAGCGCCGCCTCCATCACGCTGTCGATGTGGTGCTGCTGGAGCGGCTCCTCGACGCCGTTGGTGCGCTCGATGGTCGCCTCGGGGTCGACGACCAGGATGTCGCGGTCGAAGTGGACCACCCGGTTGCACGGCGTCCAGTAGCCGGCCGCGTGATAGATGGCGGCGCCGATGGTGTCGGCCGCGCCGGGTCGCCAGGGCTGGATGGTGCCCTCGGTCTTGAGGAGATAACGCGCGCCGTTGGCGTCGCGGATCTGGAAGCCCGGGTTGGCGCCGTCGGGCTTGCCGCCGACGATGGTCCACGGCCCGGGGATGGCGAAGCTCTCGCCGCACGCTCCCTGCGCGACCGCCTCGGGGCTCATGAGCCGACGGCTCAGGCGGTTCTGATACCAGCTCGAGTCGGGGACCTCGTCGAGCGCGTTGACGTTGATGGCCTCGCGGGGCGGCTCGAAGAGCCAGAACTCGCTGACGGGCCGAAAGAAGGCGTTGTCGGCGCCGTCCCACATGTACGGGGAGTAGAAGCTCTCCGGCATGGGCCGGAAGCGGCGCTGATCGGAGTCCTCCCACATGACGTCGGCGAGCGGATATCTGCGCAGGCCCGTCGTGGCGCAGCTCGTCAGCAGCGCGGTGAACAGGAGCGCGAGCGGGACTGCGCGGGTGGTTCGGGTCACGTGATGGGTCCAGGTAGCCCCAAACGCGCCGGAGGGCACGCGGAGCGGGGCCGATGGTGAAACATCCGCGGGACTGCGGTAAAGAGTCGCCTTCCGCGCGGGCGCTCCGCGCGAGACGAACCGATTCCGGCTGAACGAGGTGATGGGTTGAGCGAGACGGATTCTTTTGGCGAGCTGGTCGCCCACCTGCGGCGCATCGAGACGGTCGACGGGATCTCGAACACCCTCGACTGGGACCAGCAGACGATGATGCCCCCCAAGGCCGCGGCGCTCCGCGGGGAGCAGCAGGCCCTGCTCGCTGGTCTCTCGCACGCGTACATCTCGGACCCCCGGATCGGCGACTGGCTCACCGCGCTCGAGGACTCCGAAGACCCGGTGCGCGCGGCGACCTCGAGGAACCTGGGGCGCACGTACCGCCGTGAGAAGCGGGTGCCGGCAGATTTGGTCGACGCGCTCGCCCGGGCCAAGAGCGAGGGCTTCGGCGCGTGGGTCCAGGCGAAGAAGTCCTCGGACTGGGCGAGCTTCGAGCCGAAGCTCCAGCACCTGGTCGATCTGACGCGGCGACGGGCCGAGGCCATCGACGCCGAGCGCCACCCCTACGAGGTGCTGCTCGAGGAGTTCGATCCCGGCAGCACGGTCGCGACCCTGCGCGACACCTTCGGCCGCCTGCGCGACGGGCTGGTGCCGCTGCTCGAGGCGATCGCCGGCGCGCCGCAGCTCCCGGGCATCGACCGCGAGCTCTCCGTCGAGGGGCAAGAGAGCTTGCATCGTGAGATCGCGGAGGCGCTCGGCTACGACTTCGGCGCCGGTCGCCTCGACCACGCGGAGCACCCCTTCACGAGCGGCCTCGGCCCGGGAGACGTCCGCATCACGACGCACCTGTCGGCGGACGACTTCTTCGGCGGGCTCGGCAGCACCGTGCACGAGACGGGGCACGCCCTCTACGAGCAGGGGCTGCCTCACGCGCACCGCGGCACCACCGTCGCGGAGGCGGCGAGCTTCGGCCTGCACGAGTCGCAGTCGCGCTTCTGGGAGAACTTCGTCGGACGCTCGGAGGCCTTCTTCCGGTGGCTCGCGCCCAAGCTGCCCGCCCACTTCGAGGGGGCCACGCCCGACGCCGACGCGCTCTACCGGGCCGCGAACCGGGTCATGCCGTCGCTGATCCGCGTCGAGGCGGACGAGGTGACCTACAACCTGCACGTCATCGTGCGCTTCGAGCTCGAGCTGGCGCTCTTCGAGGGCACGCTCGCCGTCTCCGATCTGCCCGCGGCCTGGAACGCCAAGTACGAGGAGTACCTCGGCGTGACGCCCCCCGACGACGCGCGCGGCGTGCTGCAGGACGTGCACTGGTCGAGCGGCGCGTTCGCCTATTTCCCGAGCTACACCCTCGGCAACCTCTACGCCGCGTCGATGGGCAAGGCGCTCGAGGAGACCCTGCCCGCGCTCTGGTCGCAGATCGAAGCGGGAGAGTTCGCGCCGATCCTGGGGTGGCTCCGCGAGAAGGTGCACGCGCGCGGCCACCTGCTCGAAGCCCCCGAGATCGTGAAGGAAGCGGTCGGAGAGCGAGACCACGTGGCCGACCTGCTCGACTACCTGTGGCAGCGTCACGGCGCCCTGTACGGGGTGAGCCGGCCCACGAGCGTGTAACATACGGTGTGAGCGGGTGGCGCCGATGGCTCTCCCCCGAGGTCCGGAGCGACGACCCAGAGCTGGTGACGGGCGCGCGTCGAGCTGCGGGGCTCTTCGCGATCGTGGCGATCGCGTGGCTGGCGTTCGCCGTCCAGTACGCCGCGCAGGGTCGCTGGGTCACCGTCTGCATCGACGTCGTGGTCGTGGCCGCGACGGTGGCGCTGCGCGCCTGGACCCTGCGCGCGCCCAGCTCGAAGCGCGTCGCGGTCGGCACCTCGCTCGTCACGCTCGTCTCGGCCGTGGGGCTGCTGGCCGCCTCGATCCTCAGCGGGCAGGACCGGGCGATGGCCGTCTGGTTCATCGCGCTCGCGCCGCTCTTCCTCGGATACGTGGTGGGCCCCGGTAGCGCGCTGGGCGCCGCGGTGCTGTCGTCGGTCTTCATCGGCGCGGTGTACGCCTCCTCCTCGATCACGACCGTCGAGCCGGAGTTCGTGGCCGAGGGCAGCGAGCGCATGCTCGGACAGATCCTCTTCGCCTGGATCGTGGCCGCGTTCGCGTGGACCGCGCG
The DNA here is from genome assembly GCA_004213565.1 of Sandaracinaceae bacterium. Taxonomy (GTDB): domain Bacteria; phylum Myxococcota_A; class Polyangia; order Polyangiales; family Sandaracinaceae; genus JAVJQK01. The sequence goes on along the minus strand of SHBB01000125.1, from coordinate 12,388 downwards.
CAAGGCGATGGACACCCAGGTGGACACCATCGAGCGCCAGCGCGCGCTGGCGGTGAGGGCCGCGGCCGCCCTGGAGACGGCCCGTGACCGCGCGCTGGCCGCGGACCGGGCCAAGAGCGAGTTCCTGGCCAACGTGAGCCACGAGCTGCGCACGCCGCTGACGGCGATCCTCGGCATGGCCGACCTGCTCGCCGACGACCCTCTCGGGGCGACGCAAGAGACCCGGGTCGAGCGGATCCGGGAGGCCGGGCGCACGCTGCTGGCCCTGCTCGACGACGTGCTCGACCTGTCGGCGGTCGAGGCGGACCGGCTCGCGCTCTCGCCCGAGACCTTCGGCCTGCGCCGCGAGCTGGACCGGGTCGCCGAGATGCTGGCCCCGAAGGCGGCCGCAGGAGTGGCGGTCCGCGCGGACATCGGCCCCGACGTCCCCGAGTGGGTGCGGGTCGACGGGCGACGTCTCCGTCAGGTCCTGGTCAACCTCGTCGGCAACGCCGTGAAGTTCACGGCCGAGGGCCACGTGGTGGTCCGCGCGCGCGCCGAAGGGGATCGGGTCCGCTTCGAGGTCGAGGACACGGGGATCGGCATCCCCGCCGACGCCCGGGAGCGCATCTTCGAGCCCTTCCAGCAGGTGGACGCGTCGACGAGCCGCCGCTTCGGAGGCACCGGGCTCGGGCTGGCCATCAGCGCGCGCCTCGTTCGTTCTCTCGGCGGCGACCTGGAGGTGGACAGCGAAGACGGGCGGGGCAGCATCTTCCACTTCACCCTCGACCTGCCACGGGCGGCGGCCGCGCCAGAGCTCGTCCGGCCGTCCATCCCGGACGCGCGCATCGCGGAGACGCACCCGCTCTCCATCCTGGTCGCCGAGGACAACGAGGTGAACCGCGAGGTGATCGGCGCGCTGCTCGAGCGGCTGGGCTACACGCCGGTCATCACCGAGAACGGCGTCGAGGCGCTGGCCGCGATGAAGCGCGCGCACTTCGACGTGGCCCTGGTGGACATCCAGATGCCGCTCATGGATGGGCTGGGCGTCGCGCGCGAGGTGGGGACGCGGCCCGACGGTCCGACGCTGGTCGCCCTGACCGCGAACGCGATGGCCCACCAGCGCCAGCGGTACCTCGACGCCGGCTTCGCCCAGGTGCTGCCCAAGCCCATCGATCCGAGCGGCCTGGCGCGCGCGCTCGAGGCCCTGCACGACGGCCGTGATCTGGTGGCCGCGGACCCCTCCTCCGGGGTGACCGAGTCGTTCGACGAGGGGCGACTCGAGCCGCTCGAGAAGATCAGCGGGGATCGCTTCCCGACCCTGCTCGCCTCGCACCTCGAGAACGGGGGCGCGCTGGTGGAGGCGGCGCGAGAGGCGCTCTCCGCTGGCGACCTCGAGGGCGTCGAGCGAGCGTCCCACTCGCTCAAGTCGAGCAGCGCGCAGTTCGGCTCGATGCGGGTGAGCGACGCGTGCGCGGCGCTGGAGAGGGCCGCGGCGGAGGGACGGCGCGGCGACGCCGAGGCGACGCTCTCCGCGCTCGAGGCGGCCTGGGAGCGCGCGGCCGGGCGGCTCCGCGAACGCATCACCGCGGCCTGAGAGACGGTCAGTCGCCGCCGCTCATGTGAGGCGGCGGGCCGTCGCTGACCAGGATGTGATCCGGGTCGCCGAGGAACTCGAAGTGCATCGTGTCCATCAGGCGGTCGTGGCCGAGCCAGTAGAAGCCGTACTTCTCGAAGCCCGAGACCCAGCACGGAGGCATGATCATGCGGTCGAAGATGGAGTCCGGCTCGTTCTGACAGAGCGGGTGCAGGCGCCACTCCTTGACGCAGTTGCAGCAGGTGTTCTCGCGCGGATCGAGGTCGATCGCGATGCCGTACACGTGATTGCTGACCTCGCCGTTGTGGTAGGTGTTGCGGTCGCGGATCCCGCTGAGCCGCCCCGGCTGGTAGTCGTCCTGACAGGTCCGGGCGATCTCGCGCTCGGCGCAGCGGGCGGCGGGGATCACGCGCTCGTTCAACCGGATCGGGCGGTCGAAGAGCCGGAGGCCGCGCGCGTGCTGCATCGGGCTCCGGTCGTTCCAGGACGCCTGGCCGAAGCCCGGGAAGAAGCCGTACCGCTCGGTCCGGAAGCGGATCGCCTGCTGGTGCACGCCGCGCCGATCGCGGATCTCGTCCCGCTCCATGCGGCGGCTCACCTGCCAGTTCGCGCGGATCAAGAAGTCGTGCGGCGTCTGGGGGTTGCAGTCGATCTCCTCGGCCGCGGCGCGCTCGCGCCAGCTCGCGGGCTCGCCGTCGGCGTCGCCTTCCTGGGCGCCGAGCGGCAGCGCCACGGCGGCGCTCAGGGCGAGGGCGGACGAACAGAGCGCGAGGATCAGGGTGAGTCGGGAACGCACGGCGCGAGCGTACCTCAGCCTCTCCCGGGCGCTAGAGAGTTGAGCCGCTTACCGGACCGAGCATGCCGTTTTCCGCGTTTTCTGGGCAAGGCGCGACGAGGGAGCGTGCTCTCAGCACGTGACCGAGGAAGCAACGCAGCCCAGCAATCGCGGGGGACGGCAGGCGACGGGAGGTAAGTGGATCAACTCTCTACTCTGCCCAGGCGGGCAGCGCGGCGCGCCCGGGTCGGGTGACGAAGAGCGGGGTCGCGGCCGCGAGGCGCGCGATCAGCGCCGTCCAGCCGTCCTCGGACATGCGCGACAGCTCCCGCTCGTGGAGCGCCACGACCTGGTAGTAGAGCGGCACCTCGCTCTCGCGGAGCTCCGGGTCGCGCACCAGCGCGGCGCACCGGAGCGTGCCGTCCGGGTCGACCGGCTCCGGGAGGCAGAGGTAGTGGCCTTCCTCGAACGGGACGCCGCTCTCCACCACGTGGCGCGCGAAGCGCTGGAGCAGCGTGACCGGCCAGTCGGGGACGGCGCCCTCTCGGCGCGCGAGCCGGAACGTCAGCTCGAGCCCGAAGCGGTCACGGAGGCCGAAGGCGACGTAGTGCCAGTGCGCGACGGTCTCCTGCGGCGTCGCCTCGAACACGCTCACGGTGGTGAGCGGCTCGGCGCGGGTGCCCGAGCTCGTGTAGCAGAAGGGGTCCTGCTCCCCGTAGAGGGCCGCGAGGGGCCCCTTCCCCAGCCGAGTCCGGATGCGTATGGGCGGAAGGCGCATCAGCAAGCCCTACGCGCGGCGCGGCTCGGACCTCCCCAGCAGGCGGCCGAAAGCCGCCTGCTCCTTGCCCCTGCCCGTGCCCGTGCCCCTGCCCGCGGGTTCTCGGCGCAGGTCGGTGCCCATCGCAGCGGAAGAAGCCCTGATTCGCGGGCAAGGGCACGGGCAGGGGCACGGGCAAGGGTCAGCCGCCTGCTACGGCTCCCGGTACTGCGGCGTCCAGCCGCTCGGGTCCTGAAACAGGCGCACGCAGTGGATGGTCTTCTCGTCCGTGAGGAAGAAGCGGTGGTGGCGGTCCTTCGGCACGACGATGAGGTCGCCCGCCTCGACCGTGACCCGCATCCAGCGGTCGTCCCGCGAGCGGATGTCGAACACGCCCGCGCCCTCGAGCACGAAGCGCACCTCGTCTTCGGTGTGCAGGTGCTCACCCGTGAACTTCGCGCAGATGGCCTCGAGGTTCTCGGTGTCCGGACGCAGCGCGACCTCGTCCTGGTGCACGTAGCCCTGCGCGGCCTTGAGCGCGTCGAGCGCGGTCTGGTGGGCGCCGAGGTCCAGGCGCTCGTAGTGCACGCCCTCGGCCTTCAGCCGGTCGGGGTCAATGCTCTGTTCGCTCTCGAGCCAGTGGGCGTGCATCGCGTTGCCTCCGGTGCTGCGGATCAGTGCGTCAGGTGCGGCTTGCCCTCGAGCTCGGGCGCGCGCGGACCCTCGTTCGGATCGAAGCCGAGCTTGCGCATCTGCACCGCGGCCTCGAAGAGGTAGTCGTAACACTCGGCGTGGGTCTTGGCCTGCACCCAGTCCTCGCCCCAGACGTAGACCCCGTGCCGTCGCACGAGCACCGCGTGGCTCTTCGGGTGGGCCTCGATCGCGGCCGCCATCGAGTCGGCGAGATCGCACTCGTGCGCCGTGTTCTCGATGATCGGCACGACCAGCTCGTCGTGGTACCCGACGCCCGTGATGCCCTTCATCATCTCGAGGTGCGTCACGCGGAAGGCGTCGCCCGAGATGAGGGTGGCGAGCATCGCGTTGACGCTGTGGCTGTGGAGCACCGCGCCCGCGCCGCGGAGCCGGAAGGCGTTGTAGAAGAGCGGCGCGCAGGCGCTGACCTTCGCCTCGCCGGCCGGGGCCTCGAGCACCTCTCCGTCCGCGTCGAGCACGAAGAGGTCCTCGGGCTTCAACCGCTCCTTCTGGACCCCGCTCGGGGCCATGTAGACGCGCTCCCCCTGGCGGATGCTGATCCCGCCGCCGGTCCCGCTCACCCAGCCCTGGTCGTAGAACTGGCGGCACAGCTCGCAGATGATCTCGCGCGGGTCGTCGGTCACACAGCCTCCCGGAGGCGCTGAGAGTATCGATCTGCCCCCCGGGCGCAACCGCCCGTCCGGAGAGCTGTCAGGGGAGGCGCAGGCCGATGCCGATGGAGAAGATCAGCTCGGCGGGGTCGGTCGCGTCCTCGGGCGCGTCGGTGGGGAGCGGGATCCAGTCGTCGACGATGAAGAAGCGCGGGGTGATGTCGAGCGCGACGTCGTGGTCGAGGAGGATCGAGACCGGCGCGTCCCAGGCGATGTACCAGGTGGCGTCGCGATCGGAGCGCAAGATCACGCCGAGCTCGGGGGCCACGATCGAGCTGAACGTCGGCAGCCGGAGCACGCTCCGCGCGTAGCGGTTGTAGAGCGCGTCGCCGATGCCGACGGCCGCGATCCACTCCGCCTCCTGGCCGCCGTCCGCGCGGTAGAGGAAGTGCGCTCGCAGCGAGGCGCCGATCTGATCTCCGACGAGGGCGTCGACCAGGCTCTCGCCCGCGTCCCGCTCGTCGGAGTCGCGCGCGCGGTGCAAGAAGATCCAGTCCGCCGCGACCGTGCCGCCCACCCAGCTCCCGGGCGTCTCCACCAGCGTGGCGACGGCCGCGCCGATGGAGAGCTCGAGCCGATCGCCGCGCTCGCGGTGCTCGGTGACCCAGCGCGGATCCTGCGCGCGCCGCGCCTCGTCCTCCCGGCGCGCGTCCCGCCACGCGCCCTCGTCGGGGTGGCCGCTCAGGCCCATCGCGGCGACGCGGGAGTCGGCCCGCAGCGCGTCGAGCTCGCGGGTGTAGCCGCCCACGTCGGTCGGCCACCCCGAGACGCGCGCGACGGGGGCCTCCACCCGATACACCGTGCCGCTCGCGGGGCAGGCGGGCGGCGCGCACGACTCCTGCGAGACGACCGGCGCGCAGCGCTCGGCGCAGGCGCTGATCACGTCGGCCCCCGCGCGGCCGAAGACGCGGTCCGGCCCGAGCCACACGGCGGGCTGCTCGACCGTCAGCGACATGAGGCGGCCGATCCGCGCGGCGCCGTCCTGCGCGGACGCGCGGAGGGGCGAGGCGGCGAGCAGGCAGAGGCAGGACAGGAGAAGAGCGCGCGTTCGCGGGCACGGGGAGGTCATGGTCCGCGTCCGACGCGCGAGCCGGCCAAACGATCTCCGGATGGTAGGCTCCCGGCCCATGGCCCGCCGCACGCCGAACAAGCACATCAACCTGAACGTCCGGGGCATGCAGGCCTCGGCGACCGTCGCGATCAACGAGCACAGCAACGCGCTGATGGCCGAGGGGCGGACCGTCTACAAGCTCGGGCTGGGGCAGTCGCCCTTCCCGGTGCCGCGCGCGGTGGTGGACGCGCTCCGTGATCACGCGGCGGAGAAGGACTACCTGCCCGTCCGCGGCCTCTACGATCTGCGGCGCGCGGTCGCGCACTACACGGAGCGCAAGGCGGGCATCGACCGCACGGCCGAGGACGTGCTGATCGGGCCGGGCAGCAAGGAGCTGATGTTCCTGCTGCAGCTGGTGTTCTACGGGGACCTCGTGATCCCGACGCCGGCCTGGGTCTCGTACGCGCCGCAGGCGCAGATCATCGGGCGCAAGGTCCAGCTCATCCCGACCCGCCCCGAGGACGGCTGGATGCTGACCCCCGAGGCGCTCGACGAGGCCTGCGAGAAGGACTCGGACCGACCGCGCGTCGTGATCCTCAACTACCCCTCGAACCCCACGGGCTCGACCTACAAGGTCGACCAGCTGAAGGGGATCGCGAAGGTCGCGCAGAAGCACGGTATCCTGCTCCTCTCGGACGAGATCTACGGCGAGCTGCACCACAAGGGCCAGCACGTGTCGATCGCGCGCTACTACCCCGAGGGCACGATCATCAGCGCCGGGCTCAGCAAGTGGTGCGGCGCGGGCGGCTGGCGGCTCGGCACCTTCGTGTTCCCGGAGAACCTGCGCTGGCTGCTCGACGCGATGAGCGCGGTGGCGAGCGAGACCTACACGTCCACGAGCGCGCCCATCCAGTACGCCGCGGTCACCGCGTTCGAGGGCGGCGAGGGCATCGAGCGTTACCTCGCGAACTCGCGGCGCATCCTCAGCGCGCTCGGGCGCTGGTGCGCGCGGCATCTCCGGGGCGCGGGCATCGAGTGCCCGCAGCCGGTCGGCGGCTTCTACCTCTTCCCCGACTTCAACGCGCACGCCGAGGCGCTCGCCAGGCGCGGCATCACCGACGCGCCCACCCTCTGCGCGCGCCTGCTCGACGAGACCGGCGTCGCGATCCTGCCCGGCTCGCAGTTCGGCCGCCCGCCCGAGGAGCTGAGCGCGCGGCTCGCCTACGTGGACTTCGACGGGGAGCGCGCGCTCGAGGCGGTGGCGGTGATCCCGAAGGAGCAGCCGCTCGACGAGACGTTCCTGAAGCGGCACTGCGGGCGCGTGGTGGCGGCGATCCAGGCGATGGCGCAGTGGATCGGCCAGGACTGATTGGCGCGATGAGGAGGCCGGCCCTACCTGGGCCGCATGCGACATTGGTGGGTGGGCGCGCTGGTTCTCTCTCTGGCCGCGGGCGCGAGCGCGCAGGACGTACCGGAGGAACGAGAGCCCGAGTTCGGCGTGCGCGGCACGGTGGAGCTCGGCTTCCTCGCGGTCCTCGACCACGACATCCGGCTGGGCAGTGACGGGTCCGACATCGACTACCCGAGCGATCTGCTCCAGTCGAATCTGTACTTCGTGCCGCGCCTGTCGATCGAGCTCGACATCTGGCGCCAGCATCACCTGACCTTCCTCTACCAGCCGCTCGACATCACCTCGACCGCGGTGCTGCGGCGCGACCTGCGCATCGACGGGCTCGACTACCCCGAGGGCACGCCCGTCCGCGCCCGCTACGGCTTCCCGTTCTACCGCTTCAGCTGGGACTTCGACGTGCTCACCGAGCGGGAGATGCTGCTCGCCTTCGGCCTGGGCCTCCAGCTCCGGAACGCGACCATCGAGTTCGAGAGCCTCGACGGCACGCTCTACCGGAGCCGCGAGGACGTCGGCCCGGTCCCCTTGCTGCGCGCGCGAGGCCGCTTCCCGGTCGCGAATCGCTTCTTCTTCGCGTTCGAGGTCGACGGCTTCTACGCCCCGATCAGCGTGCTCAACGGGAGCGACACCGACGTGCAAGGCGCCATCCTCGACGCGAGCCTGCGCTTCGGCTGGCGCTTCATGGACCACGCCGACGCGTTCCTGAACGTGCGCTACCTGGCCGGCGGCGCGACGGGCAGCGGCGACCCGACACCGACCAGCGACGGTCAGCAGAGCAACTGGCTCCACTTCCTCGTCGTCAGCCTGGGCGCCACGATCGACAGCCGCCCTTGAGGCGCCGCCCGGTTGACTTCAATCGCCCAGGTGATACACCCGGCCTCCTTGCCCGAGGCAGGGCGCGGACGCTCCATCGTGAAGCACACCGCCCCGGCCAGAGGCGGGAACGCTCGGCGATCTTCGCGCCCCTCAGGAGTGAGATCGACGGTCTTCTTTCTCGAGCGGAGGGCGAGGATGGACACCCGGGGACGACATCTGCTGGTCGAGTACCACGGCTGCGCCGAAGGGCTGCTGGACGACCTGGCCGCGGTCGAGGCGCTGATGAACCGGGCCGCCGTCGCGGCCAACACGACGGTGGTCGCGTCGGTCTTCCACCCCTTCCAGCCGCAAGGCGTGAGCGGCGTGGTGGTCATCGAGGAGTCGCACCTCTCGATCCACACGTGGCCCGAGTACGGCTACGCGGCGGTCGACTTCTACACCTGCGGGCAGGGCATCCCCGAGGAGGCGCACGCGGTGCTGCGCGAGGGCCTGGGCGCCGAGCGCGCCGAGGTGATGACCATCGACCGCGGGCTCGCCCTGCGCGGCCGCGGCTGCAGGGTCCGCGCGCACGTGGCCGAGGGGAGCGACGGCACGGTGAGCTATCGGGAGCCCGCGCCCTCGGAGAGCGCGCCGAGGCCCGCAGCGCGGGGTGAGGCCGCGCCGTGACCGGGCTCTGGTATCGCGAGGTCTTCCGGGACCAGCTCTCGCTCGGGGTGCGGGTCGAGCGCACCTTGCATGCCTCACGGAGCGCGTTTCAGCGCATCGAGATCGTCGAGACCCCGTTCTTCGGCAAGATGCTCGTGCTCGACGGCATCTTCATGACGAGCGAGGCGGACGAGCACTACTACCACGAGATGATCGTGCACCCCGCCCTGTGCACCGCGCCGCGGATCGCGCGTGTCCTCATCATCGGCGGCGGTGACGGCGGCACCGCGCGCGAGGTCCTGCGCCACCCCGACGTCGAGCGCTGCACGATGGTCGAGATCGACCGGGCCGTCGTCGAGGCGTGCAAGGCGCACCTGCCCGAGATCGGGCGCGAGGGCTGGGACGACCCCCGGCTGGAGCTGCGCTTCGAGGACGGGATCGAGTTCGTCAAGCGCGCCCCGGCCGGCAGCTTCGACGTGGTCATCCTCGACGGCAGCGACCCCGTCGGCCCGGCCGAGGGGCTCTTCGACCGGTCGTTCTACGAGGGCGTGAAGCGGGTGCTCGGGGACGGCGGCGTCTTCGCGCTCCAGAGCGAGTCGCCCACGGTCTACGAGAAGGTCTTCTACGAGATCCAGGCCACCCTGCGCGGCGTGTTCGGTGCCTCGCACCCCTACTTCGGCAGCGTGACGCTGTACGGCTCGGGCATGTGGACCTGGACGATGACCGGCGCCGACCCGAGCCAGCTGCGGCCCGAGCGCGCCGCCGCCGTGGCCGAGCGCTGCCGATACTGGTCGCCCGAGATCCACCGCGCCGCGTTCGCGCAGCCGGCCGAGATCGCGCGCCAGCTTCAGGCGTTGGCCTCGTCCTGACGCCGCGCGTGCTCGAGCAGCGCGCCCTGGACCGACACGCGCTCGTCCCCCGCCACGACCTCGACCGCGTGGAGCGCGAAGCGACCCTCCTGCCAGTCGAGCAGCGTGAGCAGCGCCTCGAAGAGGCTCGGCGCCCTCTGGCCGCCCGGGAGCTCCACGCTCACGATCGCGCCGTCGACCAGCCCGATCTTGGCCTCCCCGCCGGGACGCGCGATGGCGAGCACCCCCGTGCGCCGCTCGGCCTCGGCGAACGCGAGCAGGCTGGCCAGGGCCACCTGCTCGAGCGAGCCGCTCATGCCCTCGTCCGACACGCCCTCGCGCCGCGCGCGCGCCACCACGCGGTGGGCCCGCGCGAGCAGCTCCTCGGCCGCGGAGGGCTTGGCGATGAAGTCGTCGATGCCCAGCTCGTAGCCCTTGATGCGATCCGCGTCCGAGTCGAGCGTGGTCAGGAAGACGACCGGCACGCCCTTGGTCTTGTCGCGCGCGCGCATCAGGCGGAGCAGCTGCCAGCCGTCCATCACCGGCATCTGCACGTCGGTCAGCACCAGATCGGGCGGCTCCTTCATCGCCTTGCCCAGCGCGTCGAGGCCGTGCTCCGCCTCGGTGACCCGGTGGCCGGCCCCCGTCAGCGCCGACGCGACGGCGGCGCGGTAGCTCTTGGAGTCGTCGACCACGAGCACGTGGATGGGCTCGGTGCCCTCCTCGCCCTGGGCGTCGAGGGTGGCGCTGAGGAAGACCGCGATGCGCGCCGCGAGGGGCGCAATGTCGGCCTCGAGGAACTTCATGCCCATGCCCGGCTGACGCCCCGCCTTCTCCGCCTCGTCGGCCGAGAGCGTGTAGGCGACCTCGGCCGGCACCCGCGCGGCGGGGCCCTCGTCGGGCAGCTCCATCTGCACCTGGACGCGCGAGCCGGGCGGGAGCTGGTGGGTCGAGGTGACGAAGAGCCCGCCCCGGCTGATGTCGTCGGTGTAGGCCGTGACGAGCTCCTCGACGGAACGGAAACGCACCTTGACCCGGGCCGCGAAACGCGGGGCAGCTCTCCGGTCGGATCCGTCGCTCATGCGGCCCGCATTCTGCCACATCCTCGAATGGGGAATCACAGACTGTCGCGAAATCGAATGGCGACGGTCGCTCAGCTCCAGCTGAGCACGAGCTTTCCGAAGGTGTCGTTCTTCTCCATGCGGGCGTGCGCGTCGGCCACCTCCGACATGGGGATCACGTCGTCGACGATGGGCGCGAGCGGGCCGCCTTCGCCGAAGAGGGGCGCGATCTTGGAGGCGAACGCCTGGGTCAGCGCGGCCTTCTCCTCGAGGGGGCGGCTGCGGAGCACCGAGCCGTGCAGGGTGAGGCGCTTGCGGAGCACCTTGCCCATCGACAGCTCCGCCGCGCGTCCGCCCATGAGACCGATGGTGACCATGCGCCCCCGCGTGGCGAGCGCGTCGAGGTTCTGGTCGAGGTAGGCGCCGCCCACCAGGTCGAGCACGACCTCCACGCCGCGGCCGCCGGTCAGCTGGCGCGCCTCCTCGGCGAACGCGCCGCCCTTGACGTGGATGGCCATCGGCAGCCCCAGCTCCGCGCAGCGGTCGAGCTTCTCCTCGGTCCGCGACGTGCCGATGACGCGCGCGCCCGCGAGCTTGCCCAGCTGGAGCGCCGCGGTGCCGACCCCGCTGGCCACCGCGTGCACGAGCACGTGCTCGCCCGCCGCGAGCTGAGCCTGGGCGAAGAGCGCGTCGTACGCGGTGAGGAAGGCCTCCGGGATGGCCGCGGCGTGGCTGAGCGCGACGCCCTCCGGCACCCGCATCAGCTCGCGCTCGTGCACGAGCAGGTGCGTGGCCATCGCGCCGCCGCCGACGATGCCCATCACGGGGTCGCCGCTCGCGAAGCCGGTCACGCCGTCGCCCACCGCGGCCACACGGCCGGCGAACTCGAGCCCGGGCACGTCCTCGGGCACGCCCGGAGGCGCGGGGTACGCGCCGCGGCGCTGCATCAGGTCGGCGCGGTTGAGCCCCGCCGCCGCGACCTCGACCAGGACCTGCCCCGCGCCGGGGTCGTCGACGGGGATGCGATCGATGTGCAGGACCTCGGGACCTCCGGGCTCCTTGATGCGGACGGCGCGCGCGATGGGCATGCCGCGAGCATAGACCCTGGGGGCGGCGAGACGAGCGTCATTCCGGTCGCAGGACGACGCCCGCGCGGCCCGGCAAGCGGACACGCACCACGCCCCGCTCCCCGACGACCCAGGGCGCGTCCGTGGCGTCGAGCGCGTCGAAGAGCGCGACGCCCTCGCGAAAGCCCGTGGGGATGTCCGCGACGGAGTCGTCGAGGGAGGCGTTGAGCACCACGAGCAGCCGCTCGGCCTCGTGCGCGCGCTCCCAGGCGATCACGCCCGCGTCCTCCTCCGGGACCTCGTCCGCGCCTCCGGAGGACGCGGCGTAGCGGACCTCGAGCGTGCCCCGGCGGAGCGCCGTGGAGCTGCGCCGGAGCGCGGTGAGGCGCGCGATGTGCTGGAACATCGGGTGCGCGGGATCGAAGCCGGCCACGCGCCAGAGCGGCTCGCGAGCGAGGTGGTGGCGCGTCCCGTCGAGGCCCTGCTCGGTGCCGTAGTAGATCACCGGGATCCCGTCGACGGTGAGCACCGCCGTGAGCGCGATCTCGACCGCGAGCGGATCGTCGAGCTCCCCGCGGAGGCGGAACACGTCGTGGTTGTCGCCGAAGACGGCCCGGGCCGACCACGGATCGACGCCGATGCCCTCGGGCTGCCCGGACGCGGGGAAGAACACGCGGTTCGTCTCGAGCGCGCCGACGGCCTCGGTCGGCGGCCGCCCCTCGAGGATCACGCCGTTGATCAACCGGTCCTTCAGGTCGAACGCGAAGGCGCTGTCGAGCTGGTCGAGCGCGGTGTACTGCGCGAGCGCCTCCGGCCGGGTGACGAAGACCTCGCCGAGCAACAGGAACCGCCGCTTGCCGAGCTCCGCGAGCCGACGGCGGAGCCGGCCGTCGAACGCGGCCCAGAAGGTGGGGCTCGCGTGGGGGACCGCGTCGATGCGGAAGCCGTCCACGTCGGTCTCCGCCACCCACCAGACGTGCGTGTCGACGAGCGCGTCGACGACGTCCGGGTTCTCGGTGT
>SHBB01000124.1 GCA_004213565.1 Sandaracinaceae bacterium | reverse complement strand
TAGTAGCGCTGCACCTGCTCGCGCTGCCCCCAGTGCGGCGACAGCTCGATCATGTAGACGTCGAGCGCCCACACCGCGAAGAGCAGGGCCACGCCGAGGAAGGCGCGGGTCGCCACGTCGCGGAGCGGCTTGATGGCCGCGATCAGGACCACGCAGACCGCCACCACGGCGAAGCCCGTCAGCGCGGGCCGGAAGTCGAGATACTCGGGCCAGGGGCGGCCGTAGTTGTAGACGAAGAGGTGGATCAACCGCTCGTAGCCCTGCGGCCGCGCGTCGGTGACCCAGCTCAGATCCCGGCCCACGAGCGCGAGCACGGGCGGCGCGACGAGGAGCCCCGTGGTCACCGCGCCCTTGGCCCAGACGTCCCGTGGGTCGGCCGTCTTCGGCGAAGTGCGCTGCATGAGGCGCCACGCGCCCGCGAGCAGGAGGCCCGCGATCAGGATCGCGAAGACGCTCTGCCCCGTGCTCCAGGCCTGGGCGCTGACCCAGCCCTCGACCGCGGCCTCGTCCACCCCCTCGGGCACGACGCCGTGCAGGTCGCCCCACATGCCGCCCACGCCCGCGATGGCGGGCAGGGGCGCGACGAGCGCGAGCGCGGTGGCGCCGATGCGCCTCCAGTCGGTCTTCTTCGGCGCTCGGCTCAGCAGCCGATCGACGGCGAGGCCCACCAGGATCCCCGCCGGCGGGACGGCCGGGAAGATGTAGTGGTGAAACTTCGTGGTCATCGCGCTGAAGAGCGTGAAGGCCGACGCGAGCCAGAGCGCCACCAGGATGAGCACCTGTCGGCGCGCCTCGTCGTCGGGCGCGGTCTGGCGGCGCCACGGCGCGAGCCACGCGGCCAGCGCGAGCGGGGCGAGGGCGATCCACGGGAACAGGCCGTAGCCCATCTGCTCGATGAAGTACTCGATCGAGCCGGTGTCGCCGTGCACGCCCGCGGTGAGGCGGTTGATGTGATCGTGGATCAGCAGCCGATCGGTGAAGGGCTGCCCGTGGCGGATGTACATCGCCACGTACCAGGGCATGCCCACCGTGAGCACGGTGAGGATGCCCGCGCCGACCCGCAGCTTGCCCTCGAGGAGCAGATCCCAGCGCCGCGTCCCGATCAGGAAGAAGAGGGCGACCAGCCCCGGCAGCGCGAAGCCCGGGATGCCCTTGGCCATGAACGCGAGGCCACAGAAGAAGTAGAACGCGAACATGTAGAGCGACTGCGAGCGCGTCTCCTTGCGGAGAAGCCACAGCAGGCCGAGGTAGCCGAGCAGCCAGATCAGCGCCTGCACCACGGGCTGGGCCCCGACCGCCGCGAAGGCGGGCTCGACGTCGTGCACCGGCGAGTTGCCCGGGATGCCGTTGTTGCCGGCCGAGCCGCTCATGAACATGTCGCCGTGCCAGCCAAAGGGGGCGCCCGTGTCCATCCACGTGACGTTGCGGCTGAGCAGGTAGAGGATCTGCGGGACGACGACGACGGTGATCAGCCCGATCACCAGGTGGCGCAGGCTGAAGGTCACCGGGCCGATGCCGAAGCGCTTCACCTCCCGGTCGGGCGCCGCCGTCACCGCCAGGCCGAGCATCGCGATCGCCATCGTCATGTTGGAGACGAAGGGCATGTCGGTGATGGCCTGGTGGGCCAGGAAGAAGAAGTGCGGCAGGGTCGCGACGACGGTCGCGGTCACGAGCCCGGCGCGCTTGCTGAAGCGCTGCGAGACGAGCGCGTAGATCGCGTAGAGCGCGCCCGTGGCGAGGATGAAGTGCGGCAGGCGGATCGCCCACTCGGGGTGCGCCGGGTTGGCGTCCGCGTGGAAGTCGACCCCGAGCGCGCCCATGCTCAGCGCCTCGGACCAGAAGATCAGGATGGGCTTGGACCAGAACCAGTCTTCTTGCGCCCACCAGAGGCTGATCCAGTCGTCCCGGGCGAGGATCTCCCGGGCGACCTCGCCGTAGTGGGTCTCCCACGGGTCCCACAGGCCGTAGACCCCGAGGAACGGCAGGTAGAGCCCGCCGGCGACCAGCAGGACCATCAGGCCCGGGCGGGTCAGAGCGGCCGGAAGGAGGCAGGCGAGCGCGGCGACGATCGTGATCGGCAGCCCGTCGTAGCCTCCGACGGCGGCTCCGATCGCGAGCACGGCGAGGGCGACGGGGGCGGCGATGAGGGGGCTCGTCCACGGCGCCTCGCCTTCACGGGCGAAGAGCGCGGTCTCGCGCAGCTCGGTCCGCCCCGCGGCTCCGTCGTGCCAGAGACCGAGCAGGTCGAGCAGGCCGGCCGTCCCGAGCAGCATGGTGAGCATGCCCCAGAGCGGCCCGTGCGAGACCTGGGACTCGTTCGCCATCATCAGGAAGCTGGCGAAGAAGCCGACGAAGGTGAGCACGCCGCCGCGGATGAGATGGGTCCGGCTGGCGGGAGCGGCGGTGGCCTTCACGGGCGGCGCGGCCTTCGACACGGCGCCCTTCGACTCGGCGTCGTTCGACTCGGTGTCCTTCGATACGGCGGCGTCTGTCTCGGCGGCGTCCGGCTCGGCGTCCCTGGACGCGTCGGCCTTCGCCTCGTCGTCCTCCGACGGTTCGCCCTCGTCGCCCTCCGAGTCGTCGTCTTGTGAGTCCTCGGGCGCCGAGTCGGCTTCAGAACCGGCCTCGAGCTCGGGTCCCGTGCCTTCCTCGACCGCCTCTTCCTCGGCGTCGAGGTCCTCGTCATCGTTACGCTTCTCGTCGCTCACCGGGTGCTCGCCAGCTGGGGCGGCGGAGCATAGCCCACGCGCCCCCGGGCTGCCCGTCCCAGCCGCGCTGGATCGCCCCCCCGCTCGCATGCGAGGCTGAGCCCATGTCCAAGAAGGGCTCGACCATCGAGAACCGCGTCTACATCTTCGACACGCTCGCCGAGGCGCTGCTCAACAGCGGCGGCGCCGAGCTGCTCGCGTCGCCCAAGGACTCCGAGCGGGCGCGCGCGATGAAGGCGCTGGCGGACCTCGCCTACGTCAGCTGCGTGGTGAGCGACACCTCCGACCTCGACGCGGCCGAGGTGCGCGACGCCGTCCTCGCCGGCCTGGCCGGGCCCGACGCCGAGGGCAGCCCGGCCGTGCCGCCCGTGCCGAGCGGCAGCGCGAAGCCCAAGAAGCGTCGCCGCGGCAAGGGCGACAAGCGCAGCTGACGCAGGTCGGCGGCGTCGAACCGAGGGCCGGCGACTTTGGGGGCTACTGCCCCCGCGCTGAGCTATGATGCGCGTGGATGTGGGCCACCCTCAAAGCGCTGTACCAGAAGCACCGGAGGCGCCTGTCTTTCCTCGCGCTCGGCATCTTCCTCGTCGCGGTCGCGATCGAGGTGGACGCCGTGATCCCGCGTGAGGTCGAGGTGGACTTCCCGATGGGAGAGGCGCACTCGGACGTGACCGAAGCCCGCATCGAGTACTGGCAGGAGGACGAGATGGTCCGCGCGGTGCAGCGGAATTTCCCGAGCGGCGCCCCGCGCGCGGTGCGTGACACGGTGGAGCTGAGCTCCGGCGATTACGAGGTCACCGTGCTGCTCGTGCGGAGCGGCGGCGCGAGCGAAGAGCTGCGCGGCCGGCTCACCGCGCCCGCCGAGGGCGTCGTGCGCATCTCGCTCGGGAGCGGCTCGTGACGCAGCCGCGCACCGCGCACGTCGGCGATCCGCGCGTCCTCGAGCTGCCGCGCTGCGCGCTGGTGATCCTCAGCGGCGACGACCGCGGCCGCGAGCAGATCATCGAGGGCGACCTCTTCCGGATCGGCAAGTCCAAGGGCAACGACCTGGTGCTGCCCGACGAGACCGTCTCGCGTGCGCACTGCGAGATCGTGCGGGACGACCGCGGCTACCTCCTCCGCGACCTCGGCTCCACCAACGGCACCCTGCTCGACGGCGCCGAGATCAAGGAGGCGTGGCTCAAGACCGGCGCCGTGATCACCGTCGGCAAGGTCGAGCTCAAGGTCCGACCCTTCCACGAGCGCGTGGAGATCCTGCCGTCGGACGCCGCGAGCTACGGCGAGGTGGCGGGCAAGTCGGTCGGCATGCGGCAGGTCTTCGGCCTGCTCGAGCGGCTCGGCCCCACCGACGCGACGGTGCTCATCGGCGGCGAGACGGGGACGGGCAAGGACGTGCTCGCGCGCTCGATCCACGCGCAGAGCCCACGGGCGAAGCGCCCCTTCATCGTCGTGGACTGCGGCGCGGTCGTCGGCTCGCTCATCGAGTCGGAGCTCTTCGGGCACGAGAAGGGCGCCTTCACCGGCGCGTCCGCGACGCGTCAGGGCGCGTTCGAGCTCGCCGACGGCGGCACGCTCTTCCTCGACGAGATCGGAGAGCTGCCGCTCGATCTCCAGCCCAAGCTCCTGCGCGCGCTCGAGACGCGGGCGTTTCGCCGGGTGGGCGGCAACCAGTCCACCGCGGTCGACATCCGCGTGATCGCCGCCTCCAAGCGAAACCTCAAGATGGAGGTCGAACGCGGCAAGTTCCGTGAGGACCTCTACTTCCGACTGGCCGTCGTGCCCGTGGAGCTGCCGCCCCTGCGCGAGCGTCTCGACGACATCCCCCTCCTCGTGGGCACCCTGCTCGCGCGCATCGCCGAGGGGGACGCCACCGGCTCCACGCCGACGGACATCTCCCCGGAGACCCTCGACGCCCTGCGCGCCCACGACTGGCCGGGGAACATCCGGGAGCTGCGCAACGTGCTCGAGCGCGCCGCCTATCTCTCCCGCGCCGCCGGACACGACGAGGTCTCACTCGGCTTCGTGCCCCTGGCCGGTGCCGCCCAGCCGAACGTCACCAAGGAGATCCGGCTCGCGCCCGACTTCGAGCCCGGCAAGAGCTACCGGGACACCAAGAGCGAGTGGGAGGCGCTCTTCGAGAAGCAGTACGTGGGCTGGCTCCTCGACCAGAGCGACGGGAACATCTCCGCCGCGGCGCGCGCCGCGGACATGGATCGCAAGTACCTCCACAAGCTGGCCCGCAAGCATGGTCTGCACCCGAAGAAGTGAGCCCGAGGCCGCGCTCGTCGCGCCTCGGGACTTCAGCCGGCCCCTTCGAAACCGTTCGGATTTCCACTGGATGTTCAGCGCTCCCCCCGACCCGCGCGCGTTGACACATGGGGTGGCCGATCGGACACTGCGTGCGTCGCTTGGCTAGCAGGCCGTTGAAGTACCGAGCCCGAAGGATCTCGAAGCGCGACGGCCCGATTCTCGGTTCGGGGCGACGAGTAAATGCTTCAGCATTTGCGAGGAGGCGCGGGCCGAGAGGCGGGTCGTCCCGCCCGAGAGACGAGGAGCGAGGTTCTTCAACGGACTGCTAGGCCACGGTGACGGGGGACGAGATGAATCCGAACGGCGCGCGG
Organism: Sandaracinaceae bacterium; assembly: GCA_004213565.1. Classification (GTDB taxonomy): domain Bacteria; phylum Myxococcota_A; class Polyangia; order Polyangiales; family Sandaracinaceae; genus JAVJQK01. The sequence goes on along the minus strand of SHBB01000124.1, from coordinate 13,380 downwards.
AGCGCGGAGAGCACGGCGACACGCGCCTACTCGCTGGCGGCGATGCCGCCGCAGGTGTTCGGCAAGTACACCCTGATCGGCAGGCTCGGGCACGGGGGCATGGCCGAGGTGAACCTCGCGGTCTCCGAGGGCAAGGGCGGCTTCCGCAAGCTCGTCGTCATCAAGAAGCTCCACCGCCACCTGGCCATGGAGCCGGGCTTCATCGAGATGTTCCTCGACGAGGCGCGCCTCGCCGCGCGGCTGAACCACCCGCACGCGGTCCAGACCTACGAGGTCGGCGAGAGCGACGGCAACCACTTCATCGCGATGGAGTACCTCGACGGCCAGGGCCTCGAGCGGCTCCTCCGGATGTCCGGGGAGCGCGAGGAGGTCATCAGCGTGGAGCTGGCGGCGCGCATGATCTCGGACGCGCTCGACGGCCTCGCCTACGCGCACGAGCTGACCGACTTCGACGGGACCGCCCTCAACGTCGTGCACCGGGACATCAGCCCGCAGAACATCTTCGTCACCTACAACGGCATGGTGAAGCTGCTCGACTTCGGGATCGCCAAGGCCGCGACCCACGTCGTCGAGACCAAGACCGGCGTCATCAAGGGCAAGTACGCCTACATCGCCCCCGAGCAGGCGCTCGGCGCGGACGTCGATCAGCGCTCGGATCTCTGGTCGATGGGCGTGGTGCTCTGGGAGGTGCTCACCGGACGCCGCCTCTTCAAGAGCGCGAACGAGCTGGCGACCCTGCACGAGACGTTGCAGGGCGACATCAAGCTCCCGTCGGCCTTCCGTCCGGACCTGCCCACCGATCTCGACACCATCTGCATGCGCGCGCTGCAGCGCGATCCGAACGATCGCTACCAGAGCGCGCAGGAGATGAAGGACGATCTCGATCGCTACCTGCAGATGCTGCCGAAGGCGCCGGGGAGGCGTCACATCGGGCGGCTCATGAAGGACCGCTTCGCCGAGGTCATCGACCTGCACAAGACGACGCTCGCGGCCTGCCTCAAGGGCTCGGACCAGAGCGTCACCAGCAGCGCCATCGATCGCCTCGTCGCGCCCGCGTCGATCAGCGGCATTCACGCAAACCAGTCCGGCATGACGCCGACGCCGACGCCGACCCCGAGCCCCGCTCCCGTCAGCGTCACGCCGCCGCCCGGCCTCCCGAGCGTGACCCCGCCGCCGATGGCCACCAGCGCGCCGCGGCCGCAGGAGGGCGGCGGCTGGATGTGGAAGGCGGCGCTGATCCTGCTCGTCATCCTGCTCGCGGCGGTGGCGGCGCTGCTCCTCCCGCTCGGCCAGCCGGACGAGATCATGGTCGGTGCGCTGCCAGACCGAGAGGACGGGACCGCAGAGCAGCCCGTGCCCGAGGCGGGCGGTGATGTCGTCCAGCTCCCCTCGGAGCCGGGGATGGAAGCGGCGCGGAACGAGGCGCCGCAGGCCGATGGCGTCGCCGACACGACCGAGCAGCCGCCGGCCGAAGAAGAGGTCGAAGCGCCGACCGAAGAAGAGGTCGAGGCGGATCGCCAGGCGTCGCGGACCCCCGAGCAGATCGCCCGCCTCCGCGCCGCTCGCGAGCGTCGTCAGCGTGAGCGCCGCGAGCGCGAGGCGAGGCAGGCGCAAGAGCGGGAGGAGGCGGCCACCCCGCCGCCCGCCGAGGAGCCGGGCAGGCTCACGCTCGCCACCACCCCGTGGACCCACGTGTATCTCGGCAGCCGCGACCTCGGCACGACGCCGATCGTGAACGTGGAGCTCCCCGCCGGCACGCACGCGCTGCGCTTGGTCAACCGCGAGGCGGGCATCGAGCAGACCTACCGCGTGACGATCCGACCAGGGCAGCGCCTGAGCCGCCGGCTCGGTCTGCGCTGAGCGATCAGCGACTGCCCAGGGTGCCCACGTCGAAGACGTACGCCGCGCCCGTCTGCGTCGCGACTCCCCCGCCGCTGAGCGGCGCGCCGATGACCACCGTTCCGCCGTTCGCCGCGCAGGCCCGCCCGAACTGACCTGCGTCCGTCGGCGGCGTCAGCTCCGCCACCAGGACGAGGTCCGTACGCCCGTACGCGTAGACCGCACCCCGTCCCGCGCGCGCGAGCGGGGCTCCCACGAGCAGCGTCGTGCCCGCCGCGCACACCGAGGCCCCGAAGCGATCGCTGGATCCAGCCGACTCGATCGACCCCGCCGGCGCGCCCGTGGCGACGTCGTACAGGTAGACGCGCCCCACGCCGTCGGCGCTGCTCCCGCTGGTGTTCTGGTCGGCGCCGACCGCCAAGAGGTCTCCCCAGAACGCAACCGAGACGCCGAACTTGTCGCCCGTGGCGGGGCTCGTGATGCGCCGGCTGAGCCCGCTCATCAGATCGTGCAGCACCACGAACCCGGCCTGGCTGCCCCTCGAGGGCGCGCCGACCGCGAGCCAGCGCGCCGTGTCGTCCACCGCGAGTGACGAGCCGAACACGTCGCCCATCACGGGCGGACCGTCCCGGCCGACCTCGGTGTCCGGTGTCCCGTCGAAGCCGAGCCGATAGACCGCGCCGACGTCCTCCTCCGCCGCGGGCGCGAAGCGGTAGGCGCCCACCGCGAGCTGGTCGGGCGCGAGCACCTCGACGCTGCCGCCGTAGAAGCCGCCGCCACCGCGCAGGGTGAAGACCTCCTCGCTGCGGGTGTCGAAGCGAAGTACCTCGTTCGCGCCGGGCCGGCCGGCGAAGACGTAGTCCTCCGAGAGCGCGACGTCGAAGCCCAGCTCCGCGCTGCCCGAGGACGCGATCGAGTAGCGCCCGACCTGGGCGAACCCGCTCGCCTCGAACAGATAGACCGCGCCCTCCGCCGAGGCGGCGCCATAGCTCGGCGCTCCGATGGCGATGGCGCGCCCGCGGAAGTCCACCGCGCGCCCGAACTCGCTGCCCACCGCCGTGGCGTCGCTCGGCACGAGGGTCGCGACGACCGGCAGCTCCATGCCCGTCCCGCCGTCTCCGCCCGCGTCCACGCCGGCGTCACCGTTCTCTCCGCCGTCCGTCCGGTCTCCGTCTCCGGCGTCCCGATCGACGGCGCCGTCGGGGCTCGCGCTGGATCGACATCGTCCGGCCACGCAGGACCAGCCCTCCGGGCACTCGCCGGCCGAGTCGCTGGCGCAGCGGTACTGCCCCTCCGGCAGGGTCGCGGTGCACGCGAAGAGCAGGCACGCCGAGAGTGAGATCCACGCGCGCATCAGAACCGCCCCCTGAGCTGGACGGTCCCCGGACCGAACGCGACCTCGGCTTCTCCCCCGCCAGCGCTGGCCCAGAGGGCCACGCCGATCCCCGCCGCGGCGAGCCCGACCGCCAGGGCCGCGATGCCGACTCCGGAGAGGGCGGGCGCCCGCTCGTGCGCGTCCCTCACGCTCGGCCATTCGGTTGCGCTCATCACCGCGTCGATGTCCGCGAGCGCTACCCCGAGGAGGATGGCGCCGCCCACGACGAGGGCGCCGCCGCCGACGGTGAGCGTGATCCCCGCGACGGGAGACGATCCCGCCGCGGTCGGCGGTTCCGTCATCGCGTCGCCTCCGGGGTCTGGACCGAGCTCGGGCTCGGGATCGCCGAGCGCTGGCTGCTCCCGCTCGAGCGCGGTCTGAATAGCGCGGATGCGCGCCTCGACCGCCTCTCGGTCTTCGGCCCCCGGCCGCGCGCTCAGGTAGGCCCGAAAGCTCGCGAGCGCCTCCGCGTCCTGTCGAAGACGATCCTGCACGGTGGCGATGTTGTAGAGCAGGTCCGGCTCGCCGGTCATGTCGTAGCAGCGCTGGAAGTGCTCGAGCGCCTCGCCGAAGCGGCCTTGCTCGAAGGCCTCACGCCCCATCGCGAATTCCGCGCGCGCGTCGAAGGTCACCTGCGCCATCGCGGACGTCGGGAACGACACGGCGAGGACCATCCAGAACGCGAGCACACGACCCATGACGCGATCATACCCGACACCTCGTCCGCTGCGCTCACCGATGCCGGCTGTGGTACGTTCCACGCGATGCACGGCACCGGTCCCCAGCCACGCTGGCTCGCGTCGTTGGCCGCGCTCATCGTCGCGTCGTTGGCCGCGCTCACCGCCTGCGGACCGCAGCCGACCCTTCCCGAGGGGGCGCTGGCGCCGATCAAGGTCGGCGTCGTCACCTCGCTCACGGGCACCCTCGGGACCGACGGACCGGGCTGGGCGAACTCGGCGCGCGTGGCGGCCCGCGAGGTGAACGCGGCGGGCGGACCGATCGACGGTCGCCAGATCGAGCTCGTCGTGGTCGACGACGAGACGAACCCGGGGCGCGCCGAGGCCATCGCCACGCGTCTCGTGAACGAGGACGAGGTCGTCGCGGTGATCGGCGCGGCGGCGAGCAGCATCACGCTCGGCCTCGCCGCGGTGACCGGCCCGGCGCAGATCCCGCAGGTCTCCTGCTGCTCGACGTCGGACCTCATCACCATGCGCGCGATGGGGCTGCCCGAGGAGGAGCGCTTCCTCTTCCGCACCGCGCCCTCGGACATCCTGCAGGCGAAGGTCGTCTCCATCGCGGCCACGCAGCTCGCGTGCTCCAGCCTCGCCGTCCTGCACCTCGACGACAGCTACGGCCAGCCCTTCGGGGACGCGATCGTCAGCGAGTTCCGCTCGGGCGGCGGCATCATCGCGGCGCAGGTGCCGTTCGCGGACGAGCAGGCGAGCTACACCGCGGAGCTGACGATGATCCGCGACGCGATGCCCGACTGCATCGCCCTGGTCGCGTTCCCCGGCTCGGCGGGCACCATCGTGCAGAACTGGGCGTCGCTCAGCGGCACGCCCGACGTGACCTGGATCGGGACCGACGGCGTGCGCGCGCCGGGCCTCGTCGAGCAGGTGGGCGACCCCGCGCTCATCGACGGATTCTTCGGCACCTCGCCCGTCACCGACGGCTCCACCCGCGAGTACAACGCCTTCCGGGACCGCTACCGCGCGTTCTACGGCGAGGACCCGATCCCGTTCTCGTCCAACCAGTACGACGCGGTCGCGCTCCTCTCGCTCGCCATCGCGCGCGCCGGCACCACGGACGGAGTCGCGGTGCGGGACGCGCTGCGCGAGGTGGCGGGCGCGCCTTCGGACCCGGGCGGCCTGATCCTCCCGGGGCAGCTCGCCGAGGGCCTCGCCGAGGTCCGCGAAGGCATCGACATCGACTACCAGGGCGCGAGCGGCAACGTGGACTTCGACGCGCTCGGCAACGTCGTCACCTCCTACGAGATCTGGCGCTACGACGCGCCCGGCTCGACCGCCAGCTGCGACGGTCCCCGCTCCGTGGTCCCGGGCGGCGGCGGCGCGTTCTGCCGTTTCCGCACCCTCAACGCGGAGGAGATCCGATGAGGGCCCTCTCGACGCTCCTCACCTCGGCCCTCCTGGTCGCGTGCGCGCCCGAGCCCGTCGCGGTGGATCTCGGCTTCCCGCGCGAGGAGAACTTCCTCTTCACCGAGTCCGGCCGACTCGTCGTCTACGAGACCTCGGCGGATCTGGGCGCCTGCCCCGCGATCTTCGAGCGCATCGAGGCGGGTGCCTTCGGCGACCCCGTCATCGACAGCGACTGGCGCCCGATCTGCGAGCTGCGCGACGGGCTCCGCTTCGCCGCCCCCGAGGGCCCTCACGCCTACGTCGCGCTCGGACGCGACGGCTCCAACCAGATCATCCTCAGCGGCTGCCGGGTCGCCGAGGCCTTCGCCGACGCGCCGGCGATCGAGGTGGAGCTCTACCCGACCGACGACTACGCCTCCTCGACGGCTGGGCGCACGCCCGGCTGCGCGAACGCTCAGGACAAGTGCACGCGAGGTTGCCTGTGATGCGCGCCCTCCCCTGCGCGCTGATCGGCGCGCTCGCGTTCACCTTCGCCGCGGCCCCCGCGCTGGCCCAGACGGAGCTCGAGCAGGCGGAGAGCGCCTACCTGGAGGTCGACTTCGAGAGCACCCGGGACCACGCGCTCGAGGCGCTCCGCGAAGGAGGGCACCCGCCGGAGGAGCTCGTCCGCATCTACCAGCTCCTCGGGACCGCCTCGTCCCTCATGGGCGAGGAGGACGCGGCGCGCGACTACTTCGTGCGCATGCTCGGCATCGACCGTGACGCCCAGCTGGACGAGAGCGTCCCGCCGCGGGCCCGCAACCCGTATCTCGAGGCGCGGGGCATCTGGGCCGCGCGCCAGGGGCGCCTGTCGATCTCCACCGGCCTCGACCGGGCCAGCTCCGCCGTGCGCGTCGAGCTGCGCGACCCGACCGACATGGCGCGTCGCGTCCGCCTCGCCGCGCGGCTCGAGGGCCAGGCCGAGTACAACCAGCAGGAGTACCAGTCGCAGTCCGTGCTCGCGGTGCCCGTGGAGGGCGCGGCCGAGGCCGATCGCGTCGAGTACTACGTCGAGATCGTCGACATGCACGGCAACGTGCTGCTCGCCGAGGGCTCCCCCTTCGCCCCGCGCGTCGTCGGACGCGTCCCGAGCGGCGGCGGTGGCGCCGAGGGGGAGGCCGGCGGCGGCCGGGTCACCTTCTTCGAGGAGCCGCTCTTCTGGATCCTCGTCGGCGTCGGCGTGCTCGCGGCCGGCGCCGTCACCGCCGCGGTCATCGTCGACCAGCGCAGCTCCGTCGCGCTCCAGACCGGCATCTCCTTCGGCGTCGACTGACCCGGATCAGACCGTGACGCCGGTGAACTTCTCGGCGACCCAGCGGCGGAATTTCGGGAGCACGAGGCGGTCGAGGAGCGGGAGGAAGCTGCGCTCCACGCGGTCCTCGCGCGCGATGTCGGCGAACGCGCGCACGCCGCAGTCGTTGGCCGCGAGCACGTAGGGCATGACCTCGGTGCGGCCCTCGTCGAACGCGTCGAAGAGGAGCGAGACCTTCAGGTAGGCGGCGGAGATGTCCGCGAAGCCCGGGCGCACGCCGCGCAGGTAGCGGGTGAAGGGCTCGGCGATCACCCGGCGCTCGGGCTGGTCCTCGAGCCCGTGCGCGGCGAGCTGCTGGGCGAGGAACGCGCTCGCCGAAGGGCGAGGGTCCATCTTCTCGCGCCGCTCGCGCTCGTAGCCCTCGGCCACCACCACCAGGGCCGAGTCGAGCCCTCCGAGCCCGCGCGCGATCTCGGAGAGGACCTCGTCGGGCAGCGAGAAGAAGGGCAGCACGATCAGGTGCGCGCGCGAGGCGACCCCGCAGTGCAGCGCGTGGCGTCCGCTGCGGTTGCCCATCATCTCGAGCAGGTAGACGCGCTTGTGCGTGTAGCCGTCCTCGTAGAGCCCGCGCGCGATCTTCGCCCCCGCCTCTACACCGGTCAGGAAGCCGATCGCGCGGTCCCCCGTCAGGTCGTTGTCGATGGACACGTTCACGAAGCCCGTCCGGGGCCGCTCCCCCTCGAACGCCTCCATCCACGCGCGCGCGCCCTCGAGCGTCCCGTTGCCGCCCACCGCGATGAGGTGCGTGAAGCCCTGCTTTCGAAAGACCTTCGCCGCCTCTCTCCGCCGAGCCTCGTCGCGGAAGCCCTGGTAGCGCTCGCTCCGGAAGTCGCTCCCGGGGTCCTGCACGCGCCGGCCCATCGAGCGCGCGGGGATGCCCTCCGCGAGGAGGCGATAGCGCTCCTTCCGCCCGACGGTGAGTCGCTCGAACGCGAGCTCCGCCGTGGCGTCCTTGGTCAGCGACCGGAAGCCCTGCGTCGCGGCCCACAGCTCGTAGCCGCGCCGCTCGCACTCCTCCGTGATGGCGACCGCCACCGACGAGTATCCGGGCGCGTTGCCGCCGTCGAACACCGCGAGGAGCCGCCGCTCGCCCCGGGGCGCCTTGCTGGGTCGAAGAAAAGGCTCGGCCATGCCCGAGCGTAGCTCAGACACGAGTCACGCGCTGGACGGCCACAGAGCGTGACCCGAGACATTCCTCATACCGTGACCCTGACGAATCGATCCGGAGTCCGAACGTGGCTATCCTGTGATCACCCTGGATCCACTATCTTGTCCGCGTTTTTCGGCAGTGATACCGTCTTCGCCCAATCCTTGCAGGATTCGGGCGTGAGCAGGGTCGACGTAGACGTGTTCGTCGCGAGCCAGACGCATGTGCGAAAGGATCAACCTCCCCCAACGCCTGGGAGGGGCTGAACAGGCATGGCCATGGTCCGGCTGACCGACATCGTCGAGAAGGTGCGCAGCTATCACCCGGCCGCGGACGTCGACCTCATCAACAAGGCCTACGTCTACTCGGCCAAGGCGCACGACGGGCAGATGCGGAAGTCGGGCGACCCCTACTTCATCCACCCCGTCTCGGTGGCGCACATCATCGCTGACATGCGCCTCGACCCGGCCAGCGTCTGCGCGGCGCTCCTGCACGACGTGGTCGAGGACACGGCGGCCACCAACGAAGAGATGGTGTCCCTCTTCGGCGAGGAGGTGGCCTTCCTCGTCGACGGCGTGACCAAGCTCGGCCGCATCAACTTCACCTGCAAGGAAGACCAGCAGGCGGAGAGCTTCCGCAAGATGCTCGTCGCGATGGCGCGCGACATCCGCGTGCTGCTGGTGAAGCTCGCCGACCGGCTCGACAACATGCGCACCCTCCAGCACATGAAGCCGGAGAAGCAGGAGCGCATCGCCCAGGAGACGCTCGACATCTACGCCCCGCTCGCGGGTCGGCTCGGCATCTACTGGCTGAAGAGCGAGCTCGAGGATCTGAGCTTCCGCTACCTCCACCCCGAGGGCTACGGGGAGATCAGCCGCAAGGCCAAGCGCGCCGCGCGCGACCGCGACAAGTACATCCAGGACGTCACCAAGCGCCTGCAGAAGATGCTCATCGAGCGCGGCTTCGCGGCCGAGGTCGGCGGCCGGATCAAGCACAAGTACTCGATCTGGCGGAAGATGCGTCAGAACAACTGCGAGTTCGAGCAGGTCCACGACTTCGTCGCCTTCCGCGTGATCATGGAGACCGTCGCGGACTGCTACGCGGCGCTCGGCGTGGTGCACTCGCAGTGGACGCCCATCCCGGGGCGCTTCAAGGACTACATCGCGCTCCCGAAGCCGAACATGTACCAGTCGCTCCACACGACGGTCATCGGCCCGGGCCAGCGCCGCATCGAGGTGCAGATCCGCACCCAGGAGATGCACCGCACGGCCGAGCTCGGCATCGCCGCGCACTGGAAGTACAAGGAGAAGACGGGCGGGCTGGACGCGAAGGACGCAGCGCAGTTTGCGTGGCTGCGACAGCTCATGGAGTTCCAGCAGGAGGTCTCGGACCCCGCGGAGTTCCTCGACTCGGTGAAGGTCGATCTCTTCAACGACGAGGTCTACGTCTTCACCCCGGCCGGCGAGCTGAAGGTCTTCCCGCGGGGCGCGACCCCGGTCGACTTCGCCTACGCGATCCACTCCGAGGTCGGCGAGCACTGCGCGGGCGCGCGGGTCAACGGCGCCATCGTCCCGCTCCGCTACAAGCTCCACAACGGCGACACGATCGAGATCATCACCAGCCCGCAGCAGGCGCCCAACAAGGACTGGCTCGACTTCGTCGCCACCGGGCGCGCCCGCTCGCGCATCCGCGCCTTCATCCGCGAGGAGGAGCGCAAGAGCGCCATCAAGCTCGGCCGCGAGCTGGTCGAGCGCGCGTTCCACAAGCACGACCACTCCTTCTCCCGCTGGCTCAAGGGCAAGGACACGGGCGCGGTCGCGCGCGGCTTCGAGGTGGACACCACGGACGAGCTCTTCGCGCAGGTCGGCTACGGCAAGGCCAGCGCGCAGGAGGTCTACGACCGCGCCGTGCCGGCCGGGGACGAGGCGGCGCGCGAGTCGCTGCGGCCGAGCTTCTTCGAGAAGACCGTCCGCAAGGTCACGGGCAAGGACAAGACGAACGGCGGCATCCGCATCGCGGACGTCGACGACGTGCTCGTGCGCTTCGCCAAGTGCTGTAACCCGCTGCCGGGCGACCCGATCACGGGGTGGATCACGCGCGGGCGCGGCGTGACCGTGCACCGCCGCGGCTGCGCCAAGGCGATGGAGCTCGACCCGGAGCGCCGCCTCGAGGTCAGCTGGTCCGACGCGATCAAGGTCGACCGCCCCGTCGCGCTCCGCATCGCCACCGCGGATCGGCCCGGCATCCTGGCCAACGTCAGCGCCGCGTTCACCGAGATCGGCGTGAACATCCAGGAGGCGAACTGTCGGGTCGGCGAGGACGGCTCGGCTGTCAACCACTTCCAGTTCACCGTCAGCGACGTCGCCAAGCTCCGCACGCTCATGCGGCGGATCAGCCAGATCGAAGGCGTCTACGACGTCGAGCGGGCGTGATCTCCGACGCGGAGCTCCGGCGTCACCTCCGAGACCACGGGGTGACGCTGGCGCAGCTCGAGGCGTCGGTCAGGCTGGAGGGAGAGGGCGCGCGGGCCGACCGCGTGATGATCGAGCGGGCGCCCCACGCGTGCGTCGAGGGTCTGCGTCTCCTCCTGGGCGTGCCCGAGAGCCCCTGGATCGCGCGGACCCTCGCCACCTGTGACGCGCTGGCGCTCCCGCTGATCGCGGGCTGGGACCGGACACGCGGGTGCCTGAAGCTCTACGTCAACGCGTCGGACGCCCCTGCGTCGGTGCGCCGAGAGGTCGCGGCGCGAGCCGAGCTCGACGGCGCGCCGCACGTGCTCGGCCTCAACCTCTTCGCAGGCGGGCAGGTCGAGCTGAAGCGCTATCTGCAGGCGCGCGACGCCGAGGGTCCCGCGCGGCGCCTGGTAGAGGCGGCGGGGGCGCTCTCGGCGGGCGTCGTCACCAGCCTCTACGCGGACGGCTCCCCGCACGCGTATTTCGTCGCGCTGCGGCCCGCCTCTCCGGACGCGCTCGACGCCGCGTTCGCGTTCCTGCCCGGCTTCTCCTGGGACGCGATCCGCGCACACGCGCCCTTCGAGCCCGCGTCCCCGCGCTCGATCGGGGTCTCCGCCGCGGACACGGACCGGTGGACGGCCTACGTGAAGCCCCGCGACGCCGACGCGCCCGCCCTCTGGTCGCTCGAGCCGGTGGTCGTGGTGCGCGCGGGAGAGACCGAGCTGGCGTTCTTCGTCGCGCCCGACGTGGAGGGCGCTCGCGCCTACGCTCGGCGCGGCGGCCGCGCGCTCTCGTACCGCAGCCACGGCCCCCCGCCCGCGCCACCTTCCCTCGAAGGGCTCCTCGACTGGGCGCTCGGGCTCCTCGAGGACGACCCGCCTCCGGCCCCGCCTCCGCCCTGGCGCCTTCAGCGAGGGCGGAGCTCGTCGGCGCCGTAGAGCTCGACGTAGCCGCGGCGCACGCCGAAGCAGCGCGGTCTGAGCGCGCAGCCCTGGCAGGGATCGGGGTGAGACGTCTCGCCGTCCCCGTAGCCCTCGGGGACCTCGGCGATGGCGAAGGCGTCGAGGAGATCCTCGGGCGCGAGGCAGAGCGGTACGCCGCACATGGAGTCGAAACCGCTCAATCGAACGCCGAGGCGCGCGGCGGCGCGCACGCCGTCGGCGAGCCCGGGCATGACCTCTCCGTAGCGTGGGATCAGGGCCGTCGTGCGCGGGACCATGTCGGTCGACGGCGCGACGAAGGAGACGTTGATCTCCGCGCCTGGCCAGCGGGCCGCGACCGCCTCGACGTAGCCGGGGAAGGCGTCGACGTTGGCGCGGTGGAAGACGTAGCTGAGCCGGAGCCGGAGGCCGGCGCGCTGGATCGCGTCGAGCCCCTCCAGGGTCTGGGTGAAGGTGCCCGGCGCGCCCGTGATCGCGTCGGAGCGCGCGGCCTCCATCGCGTGCAACGAGACATGCATGATGTCGACGCCTGCGTCACGGAGCGTCGCGGCCAGCGCGTCGTCGACGCGGGTCGCGTTGGTCTGCACCTCGACGAGCGGGGCGCCCTCCGCCTTGGCCAGCTCCACGAAGCGCGTGAGGCGTGGGTGCAGGGTCGGCTCGCCGCCCGAGAGCGCGATGGCCGCGCCGCCGCTCGCGGCCTCCGTGATGGCGCGCTCCACGTCCGCGTCGGGCGCGCGGGGCAGGTGGGTGGAGACGAAGCAGAACTCGCAGGACTGGTTGCACGCGAAGACGATCCGGACCGTGCGCACGCGCTGCGCGGGGGCGCCTGGCGCGCGCATGATCTCGTCCTGGTAGAGTTCGCGCGCGACCTGGGCCTCGGGGGTGGAGATCAGGCTCAGCCGACGGCGCACCCGGTCGGCGTCGATCGGCCGCAGCGCCTGGTCCACCAAGACCTGGTCCAGCTCGCTCCCTTCGGGCACGCCCGGGCATCGGTCCGCGACCTGACAGCCGCCGCAGGCCGCGCGCTGCGCGAAGCCCGGTCGCGTCCGACCGCCCGGGGTGAGCGAGAACAGGTGCGCGTGGCGCGCGGGGTGCGCCAGGAGACAAGGGGGCAAGCTCGCGTGCGGGTCGAGGGTGAGCGGGAGATCCACGCGGCGCGCCGCGTCGGCCACGCGCTCGAGGACCGTGGCCGCCTCGGGGAGCGGGAGCAGGGTGGCGCGATCGGGTGCGTCCGTGGGCACCCCGACGCGCAGCGCGGCGATGGGGAGCGCGCGGAGCTGCGCGGGCAGGCGCGGGAGCGTCTCGGCGTTGGCCCGCACGATCGGCGCGCTCGCCTCCACCCGGAGGCCGGCCGCGGCGAGCGCCTCCACGCCGCGTCGCGTGGCCTCGTGTCCGCCCGGGTCCCGGGTGATCGCGTCGAGCGCCTCGCCCCAGGCCGGCAGGTGCACGCGCGCGGTGTCGAGCCCGGCCTCGGCCAGCGCCCGGGCGCGCCCGAGGTCGATCAGCGCGGCGTTGGTCTCCAGCTCCACGACCGTCGCGCGCGCCTTGGCGCGCCGGACCAGCGCGACGAGATCTCGGCGCAGGGTCGGCTCGCCTCCCGTGAGCACGAGCGTCTCCGCGTCCGCCGCGTCGATGCGCGCCTCCACCGCGCTGCGCGCCACGAAGTCGGGCCGCTCACGCGGCGCCCGCCGATCGCAGAAGGCGCAGTTCTGGTTGCAGGTCTCGTTCGTGTAGACCCGCGCCGTGTGGGCAGCGCGCTCTTCAGCCAAGGCCGGCCTCGCGCGCGAGCTCGCGTCGGAGGGCTGCGAAGTCTCGCTCGAAGCGCGCGGCGAACGCCTCCGGTCGGCGCACGTCGGCCCACGCGTCGACGCACGCGCGCGTGAGCCGCTCCTCGAAGAAGCGCGCCGCGCCCTCGGCCCGGCCTCGACGCAGCGCCGCGCGCGCCAGCCGGCGGAGCTCCGACATCTGCGAGGTCGGCACGCGGTGCATCGCGAGGGCGTGCATGCCCACGTCGTGGCCGAGCGCGTGGAAGTGGTTGTGCAAATACGCGCGCGTCGCGCCCGGGACCGGCAAGCGCCTCGACGCGGCGCCGAGCGCGCGCCCCAGCCGGCCGTCGATGTTGACCGGGATCACCCCGCGCGAGAGCCGGCGCAGCCAGCCGCGCGGGGAGAAGATCGG
>SHBB01000123.1 GCA_004213565.1 Sandaracinaceae bacterium | reverse complement strand
GTGACGGCGCTCGCCGCGGCGCTCGCGATCCCGGACGCCCTGCGCGATCCGGCGGCCTGGTCGATGGATCGGCCCGCGCTGCCGATCGACCGGGTCGTGACCCTGATGGAGCGACTCGCGGAGGCGCTCGAAGATCCGCGCTTCGGGGAGCGCCTCGCCGCGTCGCTGCCCCGCGGGGTGTACGGGGTGGTGGAGCTCGCGGCCCGCGCGGCGCCTTCGCTCGGCGCGGCGGCGGAGCGGCTGGTGCGCTACCAGCGCCTGATCAACGACGCGGTGGTCTACGGGATCGAGCGGCGCGGAGACACGATCGAGCTCGTCCATCACGTGCCCGGCCGCCCCGACGCGGTGGGCCGACACGCGAACCTCTTCACCGTCTCGCTGCTCGCACGCCTCTTCCGGGAGCTCGGCGGCGACGCGATGCGACCCGCGGCGATCGAGCTGGCCCACCGCGAGCCGGCTCCGCTCTCCGCGCTCGCGGAGCGGCTCGACGTCCCGCGCGTCCGTCACGGCGCGGGGCGCAACGCCCTCGTCTACCCCGCGGCGGCGATGGAGCGCCCGGTCCAGGCCGCCGATCCCGCGCTCCTGGCCGTGCTCGACGACTACGCCACCCTGCTGCTCCCCGAGGAGGCGCCCGCGCCGGGCTGGAGTGGACGCGCGAGGGCGTGGCTGCGCGGCGCGCTCGCGGGCGGCGCGCCGAGCCTCGCCGACACCGCCCGGCAGCTCGGGACGACCGCGCGCAACCTCCAGCGCCAGCTCGCGAGCGAGGGCACCAGCCACTCGGAGCTGCTCGAGGGGCTGCGTGAGGCCGAGGCCCGACGGCTGCTCGCCGACACGGAGCTGTCGCTCGGCGAGGTGACCTTCTTGCTCGGCTACTCGCACCCGCGCGCGCTGGTCCGCGCCTTCGGCCGCTGGACCGGCGAGAGCCCGCAGCGCTGGCGCAGCGCGCTTCGGGTCTGAGGGCGCCTGCGGTCCATCGACACGGCACGAGCGGTCACTGCGTCGCGCCGAGCCGCGATCCACGGTGTGCTCGGGAGGTCGACATGGAGCTGAAGAGCAAACACGCGGTCATCACGGGGGCGTCGGCGGGGATCGGGGCGGCGATCGCGACCGCGCTGGCCGAGCGCGGCGCGCGCGTGACGCTGGTGGCCCGGCGGCGCGAGGCGCTCGAGGGGGTCGCGGCACACATCCGGTCGCGTGGCGGCGAAGCGCAGATCGTGGTGGCCGATCTGGTCGAGGACCCCACCGCATGGCTCGACGTCGCGCGGGACGGCTTCGGCCCGATCGACGTGCTCGTGAACAACGCCGGGGTGCAGGTCATCGCGCCGACCGAGCGCGTGGACGCCGCGCGCGGCGAGCGCTCGCTGACGCTCAACCTGGTGGCGCCGCTCCGCCTGATCACCACGCTGCTCCCGGAGATGCTCGCGCGTGGGGAGGGCGCGATCGTCAATGTCGCGTCCATGGCTTCACTGGCGCCGACCCCGGGCATGACCTACTACAACGCCGGCAAGTGCGGCCTGGCCGGCGCCTCCGAGGCGCTGCGGGGCGAGCTCCGTGGACGCGGCGTGCACGTCTCGACCGTGTACCCGGGCATCATCGACACCGACATGGCCACCGCGGGACTGGCGGCCTACGAGCCCTCGGCCGCGCTCCGCGCGCAGCCGATCGGTCGACCGCAGACCCTGGCCCGTCACGTCGTGCGCGCCGTCGAGCGCGACCGCGCCCGGGTGATCTACCCGCGGCTCAACTCGCTCGCGCGCTGGTTCCCCGGCGTCACGCGCTGGGTGATGGATCGGTTCGCGCCGCGCCCCCGACCGCCAGCGCTCGCGAGCTCCTGAGCCGCGTCGGTGTCCTCGTGGAAGGCGTGGACTTCTCCTCCGATCCCGCCGACCCTACGCGTCCGCCATGGACCTCGACGTCGTCATGCTGTCGCGCCTGCAGTTCGCGCTGACGATCATGGTCCACTACCTCTTCCCGCCGCTGTCGATCGGGCTCGGCGCGCAGATGGTGCTGATGGAGGGCGCGTTCCTCCGGACGAAGGATCCGCGCTGGGAGGCGCTCGCGCGCTTCTTCACCAAGCTCTTCGCCGTCAACTTCGCGGTCGGCGTCGCGACGGGCATCGTGATGGAGTTCGAGTTCGGGACCAACTGGGCGACCTACTCGCGCTTCGTCGGCGACGTCTTCGGCTCGGCGCTCGCCTCCGAGGGCATCTTCGCGTTCTTCCTGGAGAGCGGCTTCCTCGCAGTGCTGGTCTTCGGGTGGGACCGCGTGGGCCCGAAGATGCACTTCTTCTCCACGCTGATGGTCTTCACCGGCTCGGTCTTCTCGAGCGTGTGGATCGTGATCGCCAACAGCTGGATGCACACCCCGGCCGGCTTTCACCTGGTGACCGAGGGCGACCGCACCCGGGCCGAGATCACCGACTTCTGGGCGATGGTCTTCAACCCCTCGTCCATGCACCGGCTCGGCCACGTGCTCCTGGGCGCGTTCATCCTCGGCGCCTTCTTCGTGATGAGCATCTCCGCCTACTACCTGCTGAAGCGGCGCCACGAGGAGCTGGCCAGGCGCTCGTTCACGGTGGGGCTCGTCTTCGCGGCCGTCTCCTCGCTCCTCATCCTCGTCAGCGGGCACTCCCAGGCGGTCGCGGTGGCGGAGAACCAGCCCGCGAAGCTCGCCGCGTTCGAGGGGCACTGGCGCACCGGTGAGGGGCCGACCGATCTCTACGCCATCGGCTGGCCGGACGAGGAGGCGGAGGAGGTGCGCTTCGGCGTCGCCATGCCCGGCATGCTGACCTTCCTCGTGCACGGTGACTTCTCCACCCCGGTCGAGGGGCTGGATCAGACCCCCGCCGACGCGCGGCCGCCCGTGGTGATCCCGTTTCTGACCTACCACGTGATGGTCGGGCTCGGGATGTACTTCATCGGGCTGACCCTGCTCGGCCTCTTCCTGCTATGGCGCAAGACGCTCTTCCAGCGGCGGTGGCTGCTCTGGCTCTTCGTGCTGAGCGTGCCGGCCCCGTATATCGCCAACCAGGCCGGCTGGGTCGCGACCGAGGTGGGGCGTCAGCCCTGGGTCGTCTACGGGCTCCTGCGCACGACCGACGCCGTCTCGAAGTCGATCGCGGGCGAGGAGGTGCTCGGCTCGATCCTGCTCTTCGGGTTCATCTACCTCGCCCTGTTCGCGCTCTGGCTCGTGGTGATGAACGAGAAGATTCAGCACGGCCCGGAGGACCCGGCGGAGCTCGCCACGCCGGAGACGACGACGCAGTCGGATCTCCTGACGGCGGCGTCGCGGCTCAGCGGGCCGAGCTCTCCCTACTCGCTCACCCACAGCGAAGGCGAGGAGGAGGAGCCCTGATGGATCTGCCCACCTTCTGGTTCCTGCTCATCGGCGTGCTCCTGACGGGCTACGCGATCCTCGACGGCTTCGATCTCGGCGTCGGCATCATTCACCCATTCGTGCGCGGAGAGACCGAGAAGCGGCTCGCCATCAACAGCATCGGCCCGCTCTGGGACGGCAACGAGGTGTGGCTCGTGACCTTCGGCGGCGCGCTCTTCGCCGCGTTCCCGGAGGCGTACGCGACGATCCTGAGCGGCATGTACTTCCCGGTCATCGTGCTGCTCTTCAGCCTCATCGGGCGCGCGGTGAGCATCGAGTTCCGCTCCAAGCGGCCGTCGAAGCTCTGGCGCGGCTACTGGGACTTCTCGTTCTTCCTCTCGAGCTTCAGCGTCGTGTTCCTCTTCGGTCTCGCGGCGGGGAACGCCATGCGAGGCCTGCCGCTGGACGCGGCGCACGAGCACGTCGGCAGCACCCTGGGGCTGCTCGGCCTCTACCCGATCGCGGTGGGCCTCTTCGCGGTGTGCGCCGCGGCGATGCACGGCTCGATCTTCCTCTACCTCAAGACCGAGGGCGCGCTGCAGGAGCGCATCCACGGCTGGATGTGGCGCACCTTCTTCGTCTTCCTCGCCGCCTACGTCGCGGTGACCGGGCTGACCCTCCTCGAGGTCCCACACGCGACGGACAACTTCGCGCGCTGGCCCGCCGCCTGGATCGTCGTGGGGTTGAACGTGCTCGCCATCGCGAACATCCCGCGCGCCATTCATCAGGGCAAGCCGGGCTACGCGTTCGTCTCGAGCTGCTGCACCATCGCCGCGCTCGTCTTCCTCTTCGGCATGGCCCTGTTCCCCCACCTCGTCGTCTCCACCGGCCCTGGCCCCGGCCTCACCATCGAGAACGCCGCCTCCAGCCGCGACACCCTCGGCCTGATGGCCATCATCGCCGCGATCGGCATGCCCTTCGTGCTCACCTACACCGGCATCGTCTACTGGGTCTTCCGCGGCAAGGTGAAGCTTGGCAAGTTCTCCTACTGATCCCCGACCCCTCGACGGCCAGCCGGCGGGCGCCGACTCCGCCACGGCGGCGAGAGAGCGCCGAAGCGCGCGAGCCCAGGCGCGTTCAGCCCCTGCAGAACGATAGGCGGCGCCCCGGCCTCTCGAAGAAGCCGGGGCGCCAGGGTGGTGTGTGTGTGGATGATGGATGGTCGGTTGGCGCGTCTCACGACGCTCGAAGCTCAGATCACCAGCCGGGGTGGCCGCCGCCGCCTCCGGAGTGACCGCCGCCGCCGGAGTGACCGCCGCTGCCCGAGTGGCCGCCGCCGCCGCCGCTCGAGCCGCTCCCGCCCGAGCTGCCCGAGCCGCCGCTCCCGCTCGAGCCGCCGCCTTCACCGGAGCCTCCCGAGCCGCCGCCCGAGGTGCCCGGGTCGAAGGACGGGGGCGGATCGTCCCCCGGGTCGGTGGGGTCGGGCGGCGCGTAGGGCTCGAGCGTGCCACCGCCGAGCGCCCGCGGGTCCGCGAATCCGATCGGCGTCCCGGCCGCGCTGTCGGGGCCGCAGCCGCTGCAGATGACCGCCCCGTCGGCGCACGCGAAGCACGTGGGTACACACGGCTCTTCATCCGGCTCGGCTAGCTCGGCGATCGCGTCGCGCAGGATGACCTCGTCGAGGCCCACCGCGATGAAGCGGCTCTCCACCTCGCTCAGATCCTGGCCCGCGGACCACGTCTCGTATCGCATCGCCTGGCCGTTCGGGCAGACGAGCACCACGCGGTCCAGCGACTGCGCGGCGCGATCGAACAAGGCCCCTCGAGACGGATCGCTCAGGTCCACCCAGAGCTCCGCGTCGGGCTCGAGCGCCTCGAAGCGCGCCTCGTCGATGCGCTCCACGGACGTCCCGACGTCACTCGCGCAGCCTCCCGCCAGCACGCCCATCGAAGCGGCGACTCCGAGCCAAATGTGCCACCCTCGGGCGGCTCTCACCTTCTGCATGCGTCCCTCCTCCTTCTGTTCTCGACCGCTCCAGCCTGGTCGGGCACAGATCGGGATGCGCGCCGAAAAGCGGGAGCCCCCGCCGAAAGATGGGTCGCCCCCAGTCGAAAAGACGCGCCGGAGAGAGAGTGAGCAAGAAAGACGGTTCCACCGCGCAGGTCTTCGAGCTGTTGATGAGCTTCGCCGAAGCGCTCGGCATCGATGGTGACAAGGACCTCGCCCAGCTCGTCGGCGTCAGCCCGGAGACGGTCCAGAACTGGCGCAAGGGAGCCGTCGGGGAGCTGAAGCCCGCCAAGCTCGAGCAGGTGAAGCGCGCCTTGTCGTCCCGGGTGGCGAGCCTCCGCGAGTGGGCGGGCGCGGGCGACCTCGACCTCGAGGGCGGCATCACCCACCTCGACGTCGCCCCCGAGGCGAGCCCCTCCGATCTCCAGCGGCAGCTGCGCGATCGGATGCACTACGACTACCTGGGCCACCGCTTCCTCTACTTCGAGCCGCAGGGCGCGCTCGCGTGGGAGAACCTCATCGGCGGCGGCTACGAGCAGGAGACCTGGCTCAACGGCGTGCGGATGTGCGCGCAGCAGTGGCTGGAGACCGGTCGCAACAAGGACGGCACGGCGAAGGGCCCCATCGCGTCGAGCCTCGCGCTCGGCCGGCGCGGACGCACGCGCGGCCTCGACGTGATCAGCCTCGGGCCCGGCGAGGGCTCGAAGGAGGTCGAGGTGCTCGGCGCGCTCGAGGAGGCCGAGGCCAAGAACGACCCCCTCCCCTGGCGCTCGATGACCCTGGTCGACGTCTCGATCTCGCTCCTGCTGCGTGCCGCGCTCAACGCGCGCCGTCGCGTCGTGAACCTCCCCTTCGAGCGCTCCCGCGTCTTCGCGATCTGCTCGGACTTCGAGGAGGGCCCGCTCGACTTCGCTCGCCGCCTGCCGAGCAGCCGCAACGAGGACGACGCCAGCCGTCGCCTCGTGCTCGTGCTCGGGAACGTCTTCGGCAACGTGCGACACGAGGACACGTTCGTCCGACAGAAGCTCAACTTCCTGACACGGCCCGGCGACCTCCTCTGGCTGGAGGTCGGCCTCCGCGCGGAGAAGGTCGAGCTCGACCCGGTCTATCGGCTCACCCAGAAGTCCTCGACGGAGACGGCGGCCGAGACCAACCGGCGCCTCCTGCTCGAGGGCCCCTACCGGCGATGGGAGGCGGCGCTGGGGCGCAAGCCGACGAACATCGAGCTGCGCGTCTGGGTGCGCGAGGACGACGACTCCGCTTCCATCCCGGGCTCCTACAACTTCTGCCACGACATCGTGCTCGAGCAGGAGCGCAGGGCCCTGACCATGCTCTACAGCCGCCGCTACGATCTCGAGGGTCTCAGCCGCTGGCTCGAGCCGCGCGGCTACGTCGTCGAGCGCATCGAGAAGGTCTCCGACACCCGCCGCGTCGACCGCGTCGCCCACCTGCTGCTCCGGCGCACGGACTGAGCGCTCTCACTCGTCGGGCGCGGGCCGCGCGGTGACCAGCAGCCCGTTGATGGTCGCGCGGTAGGCCACGACGCTGAGGGCGCGTGTGTCGCTCTTGACCACCAGCGAGGTCGAGTAGCCCCCGTCGAGACCGAGCGCCTCGCGGGCGGACACGCCCCCCTCGGACGCGGGCCGGGTCAGCAGCGTCGCCCACTCGCCGAGGGTGGGCCCGGTCCGGGTGGAGTCCGGTCCCAGCTCGATGCGCGCGGCGCCTTCGCTCAGCACGGCGCGCTCGTCGAACGCCACCGCCAGGTGAACGGCGCCGTCCTCGTCGATGGCCACCGCGCTGCGGGCGGCGCGACGGTTGGACGCGGCGGCGCTGACCACGCTCGCGCCCGCGTCGACGATGCGATCGACGCTCTGGAGCGCCTCGCGGATGGACGGCGAGGGATGGAAGTCGTCGCGGTGCACCACGCGGGCGCGATCCCCGTCGACGAAGAACACGCCCGAGCCGCCCCGCTCTGTGAGCGGGGCTCGATCTTCACCCCCGGTGCGGACCAGCCCCATGGGCGCGCCGTGCGAGTCGTAGAAGCCTCCGTCGATCGCCGCGAAGGGTCGCGGCGGGGAGCGCTCCGCGAGGATCGCGTCGAGCGGGCGCGGCCCTTCGCTCGGCACGACCGTCACGTGACGGCCCGCCCCCAAAGAGAACGAGGCGACCACCACGCGGCCCGACCAGCCCTCGGCTTCCACGCGCCGGACCGACAGGGTGAGGGTCGAATCGCGGGCGCGGACCGTCTCCTCGACGCGCGGCGGCTCCGGCGTGGGCGGCGTGGGCGACGCGGGCGGCGCGGACGGCTCGCAGGCGACCAGGATGAGCGCGAGGATCGAGAGGCGCATCGACCGGGAGGAGACGCGGGAGGGCGGTCGCCTCATTCCGCGAGCCGCTCCGAGACGAAGCGCTGGCATCCGCGCGCCCCGAGCGCGAGCCCCGCGGCCGAGCACGACACGACCACGAGCGCGAGCGCGAACAGCAGCCACGGCAGCGCGGCGCGACGCGGCCTCTCCGGCGGCGCGGGCGTCGGCGCGGTCACCCGGCTCGGCGTCGTCGGCGCGTCGGGGGGCGCGGTGAAGCGAGCCGGCTCCCCGGGCTGGGGCGCGCCGGGCGACAGCCCGAACGGATCCTCGATCGCGTGGCGCCGGCCGTCGGTCTCCTCGGCGTCGGCGAAGAGATCGACCGCCGCGTCCATCACCAGGCTGCTCCGCCCGGTGGTCCGACCGATGGCGTCGGCGAAGGCCTCCGCGAACGCGCCCATCGTCGCGAACCGCTCCTTCGCGTTGGGCGCCATCGCGCGGCCGATCACCGGCTCGAGCGAGGCGGGCAGGCCCGGGCGCGCCTCGGTCAGGGGGACCACGCGCCCCTCCATCACGCAGCCGAGGAGCTGCCCCTGATCGGCGGCGGGGAACGGCGAGGCTCCCGCCAGCGCCTCGTAGGTCAGCACGCCACACGCGTACACGTCCGTGCGCGCCGTCGCGTCCTTGGCCGAGCGGATCTGCTCGGGGGCCATGTAGCGCGGCGTCCCGATCATCACGCCCGTCTTCGTGATGCGGTCGGTCGAGCCGAGCCGGCTGAGACCGAAGTCGACGACCTTCACGTCGCCGGAGGGGACGATGAAGATGTTGTCCGGCTTGAGGTCGCGATGCACCACGCCCTGCAGGTGCGCGGCGTCGAGCGCGTCGCAGATCTGGATCAAGATCGGGAGAAAGGCGCCCGGGTCGAAGGGCCCGTCGGCCTGCGTCGTCGCCTTGAGCGTCCGGCCCTCGAGCAGCTCCATCGCGAGGTAGTCGACCCCCTCCGCGCTCCGACCGGCGTCGAGCACACGGACGATGCCGCCGTGTCCGAGGGCGCGGAGGATCTCCGCCTCGCGCCGGAAGCGCTCGAGCACGATCTCTTTGCGAGCGCGCTCCGGGTGCAGGACCTTGATCGCGACCGTGTTCCCGGTCCGCGTGTCCGTGGCCGAGAACACCTTCCCCATCGCGCCGGCGCCGAGGAGCTTCTCCAGGCGGTAGCGCTCGGCGAAGAAGGCGCCCGACGTGAAGCCGCTCAACACCAACGTGTCGTCGGTCAGATCCTGCGGGTCCACTCGCAGAGGGTAACCGAACGGGACGCGGGAGGGGGCTGGGAGTACTCTCGGGGGGTGACCCGATCTCGAACCGCGGCTGGGGGGCTGGCGTGGCAGAAGACGGTGGCCGGGAGGCTCTTCCTCCTCGCGGCCGCGGTGATCGTGCTGGGCGGCTCCCTCGTGTTCGTCAACCTGCGCGCGTCGAGCGCCCTGCGCGAGCAGCTGGAGTGGATCGACGAGGCCGGGCAGCTCAGGCGCGACTCGGCGCAGATGCTCTACCTCGCGCAGCGACTGGAGACCGCCCGGGGAGAAGACCGGCAGCGCGTCCGGGCCGACCTGCGCCTGTCCGTCGAGGGCTTCGAGGCCCGCCTCGCTCGCCTCCCCGCCGACGCGCCGGCCGTCGGCCTGGACGAAGTCCGCGCCCGGTGGCGGCTCGAGGTGCGCCCCGCCCTCGTTCGCTGGGCGCGCCACCCCGATCCGGGACAGCTCGAGGCGGTCCGGCGCCTGCTCGGGACGCAGAGCGCGCAGGCGAGTCGACTGGTCGAGGCGGCGATCGAGATCGACCGCCGGGATTCCGAGCGCGCGCAGGTCATCGAGATCCTGCTCCTGTGCCTCGTCGCCGTGATCATCGGCCTGGGCCTGGTGCTCACGCACCGGCTCGCGCGTCGCACCCGGCGCCTGGTGGAGGTCGCGAACGCGATGGCGACCGGGAGCCACGCGGTCCGCGCGCCACAGGACGGCGACGACGAGCTGGCGGTGATCGGCGCCGCGCTCAACCGGGTGGAGCGCTCGCTGCGGGAGACCATCGACCGCGAGATCGACGCGCGCGCGCGCCTCGGGGCCCTCGTCACCGAGGTCCGCTCCGCCGTGGACGCCATCGCGGGCTCGAGCCAGCGCATGGTGACGTCCGCGCAGACGCTCACGCAGCGCGCCTCGCAGCAGAGCGGTCACGTGCTCGACGTGACGACGGCCGTGCTCGAGGCGTCGCGCGCGAGCGAGGCGGCCAAGCGCCGCGCGGTCGAGGTCGCCGACGCCGCCATCCGCTCCCACTCCACCGCGCGCAGCGGCCGCGACGCGGTGAGCGCGATCGGCGGAGGCATGGAGCGCGTGCGCGAGCTGGCCGAGCAGGGCGTCGAGGCGCTGCTCGCGCTGGCGGACCGGGCCGAGACGGTGGGCGAGGTGGTCGCGAGCGTGGACGATCTGGCGAGCCGCACGCAGATGGTGGCGCTCAACTCCAAGATCCTCGCCGCCCGCGCCGGCGAGCACGGCCGCGGCTTCGCGGTGCTGGCGCAGGAGATCGCGGCGCTCGCGGTCCGCTCACGCGAGGCGACCGTGCGAGCGAGAGAGATCCTCGAGGAGATCCGCGTGGCCAGCCTCGCGGGCGTCAGCCGCTCCCGGGAGACGCGCGACGCGGTCTACGAGGCGATGAAGACGATCGGGCGCGCCGACAAGACCATCGACGGCCTCACCGACGCCCTCACCGTCTCGTCGCAGCTGGCGACGCAGATCCTCGCCTCGATCCGCGAGCACACGACGGGCATGGGGAACCTGCAGCACTCGATGCGCGAGATCGACGAGACCACCAAGGACAACCTCGTCTCCGCGCAGTCCACCGACGCGGAGGCGCGAGAGCTCGACGGCCTCGCCTCGCACCTCCAGCAGCTGCTGGCCTCCTGACCGGTCTCAGTCCCGCGAGACCGGCACGCCCCAGATGTCCTTCGCGTAGTCGCGGATGGTCTCGTCCGAGCTGAAGCGGCCCATGCGGGCGCTGTTGAGGATGCTCTGGCGCGTCCAGTTGGGGCGGTCCACGTAGGTCTCTTCGACCGCGCGCTGCGCGTCGAGGTAGCTCCGGAAGTCGGCGAGGTGCACGTAGCGCTCCCCGTCCGCGAGGAGCGCGTCCATCAGCGGGGCGAAGGTGTGCGGGTGCTCGGGGCTGAAGGCGCCCTTCGCGATCGCGTCGACCACCGCGGCGATGGACTCGTCGGACTCGTAGATCGCCCGCGGCCGGTAGCCCTCGGCGTGCGTCTTGACCACCTCGTCGGTCGTGAGCCCGAAGATGAAGATGTTCTCGGCGCCGACCGCGTCCTTGATCTCCACGTTCGCGCCGTCGAGCGTGCCGATGGTCAGCGCGCCGTTCATGGCGAACTTCATGTTGCCCGTGCCCGAGGCCTCCTGGCCGGCGCAGCTGATCTGCTCGGACAGATCGGCCGCGGGGATGAGCCGCTCGGCCATCGAGACCCGGTAGTTGGGGACGTAGAACACGCGAAGGTGCTTGCGCACCTCCGGGTCGGCGTTGACCACCCGCGCGACCGCGTTGATGAGGTGGATGATCTCCTTGGCGCGCACGTACCCGCTCGCCGCCTTGCCGCCGAAGATCACCGTACGCGGCACCTTCGGCGCCTGCCCGGCCTTGATCTCCTGGTAGCGCTTGACGACGTGGAGCACGTTCAAGAGCTGGCGCTTGTACTCGTGGATGCGCTTGATCTGGATGTCGAAGATCGAGTCCGGATCGAGCCGGAAGCCGTGCAGCGCCTCGAGGTGCTTGGCGAGCCGGAGCTTGTTCTCGCGCTCGATGGCCCGCCAGCGCTCCTGGAAGGCCGCGTCCTCGGCGTGCGCCTCGAGCGCGCGCACCTTCTCGAGGTCCGTCACCCAGGCGTGACTGCCCACCACCTCGGTGATCAGCGCGCTCAGGCCCGGGTTGCACTCGAGCAGCCAGCGCCGCGGCGTCACGCCGTTGGTCTTGTTGCGGAAGCGCCCCGGATAGAACGCGTCGAACTCCGGGAACATCCGCTCGCGGAGGAGCTGGCTGTGCAGCGCGCTGACCCCGTTGACGCTGAAGCTGCCCGCGATGGAGAGGTTCGCCATCCGGACCTCGCCCTGCGGGCGCTGCTCGACGATGGCCATCTTCTTCAGGCGCGCGTCGTCGTTCGGGTGGTTGCGGCGGATCTCGTCACAGAGCCGGCGGTCGATCTCGCGGATGAGATCGAGCTGACGCGGCAGCAGCCGGTCGAGCAGGTGCACCGGCCAGGTCTCGAGCGCCTCGGGAAGGAGCGTGTGGTTGGTGTAGGCGAAGCAGCGCTTGGTGATGCTCCAGGCGCGGCCCCAGTCCATCAGCTGCTCGTCGATCAGGATCCGCATCATCTCGGCCACCGCGAGCGCCGGGTGCGTGTCGTTGAGCTGGAAGACCGCGCGGTCGGGCAGGTCGTCCAGGCTCTCGAACCGAGACATGTGTCTCTGCACGGCGTCTTGCAGCGAGGCCGAGACGAAGAAGTACTCCTGGCGGAGCCGGAGCTCCTTGCCGGGCGGCCCCGCGTCGTTCGGATAGAGGATGCGCGAGATGTTCTCGGCGAAGCCGCGCTGCACCACCGAGCGGTCGTGGTCGCCCGCGTTGAACGCGTCGAGATCGAACTCGTCGACCGGGACCGCCTTCCAGAGCCGCAGCGTGTTGACCGCGCCGTTCTCGAACCCGGGGACCGGGATGTCGTGCGCGACCGCGTAGACGTCGTCGGTGTCGAGCCACTCGAAGTGGGTGCGCCCCTGCGTGTCGGTGCGCGGCTCGACCCGCCCGTTGTAGCGGACCGTGAAGCGGAGCGACGTGCGCGGCACCTCCCACGGCGTCCCGTGCACGAGCCAGTTGTCGGGCTTCTCGATCTGACGCCCGTTCACGAGCTCCTGGCGGAAGATGCCGTAGTCGTAGCGGATGCCGTAGCCGACGCCCGGGATCCCGAGCGTGGCCATCGAGTCCATGAAACACGACGCGAGCCGGCCGAGGCCGCCGTTGCCGAGCGCGGGATCCTCTTCGGCCTCGAAGAGCGCGTCGAGGTCGTGCCCCAGCTCGCTCACCGCCGCGCGCGTCTCCTCGAGGATGCCGAGGTTGTAGAGCCCGTCGCGCAGGAGCCGACCGGGCAGGTACTCCATCGAGAGGTAGTAGACGCGCTTGGCGCCCGACTCCCACTGCCGCTGGCGCGTGTGATGCCAGCGATCGGCCATGCGCGCCCGCGCGGCGTGCGCCACCGCGTGGAACAGGTCGAGCTCGGTCACCGAGTGCTGGTCGCGGATGCGAACGTGCTCGAGGTGATCGAGGATCGACTCGCGGATGGACGCGCTGTCCATCCCGAGCTCGTGGTGCGGAATCTTCGCGTCGAGGGTCATGATGCGAGGAGCTTTCCCGATGGCGCGACGTCACGCAAGCATGAGTGCCGCACGGGTGTTCAGGGCTGCGGCGTCAGCGGCAGCGCGGATGGTAGGCGCTTCGTAACACCGCCTCGGCGAGCTTGTCTCGGGGCGAGAAGCCGTGGGGGCCCTCCTCGTCGGTGTCCGGGTCCGTGAACCACTTCCACACGTAGAGCCCGGCGACGCGCTCACGACCCGAAATCGAAGCGAAGAGACGTCGGTAGGCGCGGGCCTGCGCCGCCTCGCTCACCGCGGGCCGCCCGAGCCGCTCGGGCCACTCGTGCGGGTGCACCTCGGTGCCTTCGATCGACTTGTACCCGACCTCGGTGATCAGCAGCGACCGGCCGGCGCGCGCCGCGATCGCCTCGAGCCCGTCGAGCCGACGGTCCAGCGCGGCGCGCATCGTCGCCTCGTCGGCGCCGAGCCGCGGCGCGAGCGGCGGGTAGAGCTGCACCCCGACGTGGTCGAGCGCGGGCCAGAAGGCGACCTCGTCGACGCGATCCCAGTTCGCGGCGAAGGTCAGCGCGCCGTCGTACACCTCGCGCACCGCGGCGATGAGCGCGCGCCACTGCGCCTCGCGAGGCCCGCTCGTCGGGAGCTCCACCCCGATCGAGAGGAGCGCGACGTCGAGCCGCGCCGCCATGCGCGCGTAGTGCAGCGTGAACGCGCGGTAGCTCTCGAACCACGCGTCCCAGTCGTCGGGCGCGAGCTCTCCGCGCCACGCGCCGCCCGCGATCCACACGTGCGGCTTGAGGAACACCCGGAGCCCGAGCGCGTGCGCGGCGCGGATCTCAGCCTCCATGCGCGCGTCGTTCTCGGCCTCGGGCCGCGCGGTCGCGAGGTGCACCTCGCTCTCGTCGAGCGAGCGCATGAAGCCGAAGGGCGTGAGGCTCACCCATCGCACGCCAAGCGCGTGAAGCTCTTGCAGGGTCGCCCGGCTCGTCTCGGTCCCGTAGCCGCGCGCGCCGCCGCGCTGGTAGTTGTGCGCGACGCTCACGCCCGCGTGCATGCGCGCAGGGAGCGACGCGACGCCTCGCACGCAGCCCTCCGGGGCAGGGCTGCGCTCGGGCGCGCTGGGCGCGCCGGCGCGCGGAGTCGGCGCCGCGTCGCAGCCCGCGGCGAGCGCGACCGCGAGCACGAGCGCCGCGCGCCTCACTCCTTCAGCCCTTCGCGAGCTCGTCGAGCGCGCCGAGCTCCGCGTAGAGGTGCACGTTCGCGCGGATGGCCTTGCAAAACACGCCGAGGTCCATCGACTCGTTCGGGCCGTGCGCGCCGGTCTTCGGATCCATCACGCCGTTCAGGATGAGCGGCAGGTCCGAGAAGCGCCGGCCGAACATCGCCACGAAGGGGATCGATCCGCCCACGCCGATCGAGAGCAGCTTCTGGCCCCACGCCTTCTCGTACGCGCGGTCCGCGGCCGGAAACGCGGGGCCCTTCGGCTCGTAGAGCCAGCTGTCGCCGCCCCCGAGCTTCTTCACCGTGACCTTCACCCCGCCCGTCGGCTTCGTGGTCAGCGCCTCCTCGATCAACGCGAAGAGCTCCTCGCCCGTTTGCCCGGGAGCGACGCGGCACGAGAGCTTCGCCGACGCCTTTCCGCGCACGGCGTTCTTCTCGCGGCCAGGGGCGGGCAGCGTGGTGCTGAGGATGGTCACCGCGGGCTGACGCCACACCCACTCGGCGGGGGTCTTGTCGCGGTCGGGGAGCGGGTCGACGCCGTCGAGCACGCGCGCCCCGTCCCGGATCACCGCGGCGTTCAGGGGCACGTCGCGCGACGCCTCCCGCCACTCGGCCGGCACCTCGACGCGGCCGATCTTCATGCGCCCGTCCTCGTCGACGAGCCGGCTGATCAGGGTCACGAGCGCGATCGCCGGGTCCGGGACGACGTTGCCCCAGAGCCCGCTGTGCACGTCGGCGGCGAGGCTCTCGCAGGTGAGCTCCACCTCGAGCAGCCCGCGGAGCGACACGGTCAGGCCGGGGATCTCCGTGGACGGGTTCTCGCAGTCCGTCAGCACCATCACGTCGGACGCGAAGGCCTCGGGGTAGGTGTCCATGAAGCGCTCGAGGTTGGGCGAGCCGATCTCCTCCTCACCCTCGATGAGGAGCTTCACGTTGACGGGCAGCGCGCCGGTCTCCGCGAGCCACGCCTTCATCGCGGCGAGGTGCGAGACCCAGCCGCCCATGTCGTCGGCCGAGCCCCGCCCGTAGAGGCGTCCGTCGATCGCCTTCGCCTCGTGCGGCGGCGTGTCCCAGGGCTCGCCGGCCACGGGCTGGAGATCGAGGTGCCCGTAGATCAGCACGGTCGGCTTGCCGGGCCCCGCCTTCATGAGCTCGGCCGCGACGCAGGGGAGCGCGTCCGGCAGCTCGAGCAGGCGCGCCTCGTCCATGCCGAGGGCGGCGAGGTCGTCACGGATCCGCTCGGCGAGCTTCTTCACGTCGGCCGCGTGCTCGGGCTCGCAGCTGATGGCGGGGATGCGCAGGTACTCGATGAGCTGCGCGAGGGTCTCGTCGAACTCTCGGTCGGCCCGGGCGGCCACGGCGTCGGCGTCGGTCATTCGTTCTCCGTCGAGCTGTCTCGCTCGCGTCTGCAGAGCGTGAACCAGTAGTCGAGCAAGAGGTCGCCCTTGGCGTCCTCCCGCGACGCGCGCCCGATGCTGACGTGCGTCGAGACGCGCCGCATGAAGTCACGCGTGTTCAAATACACGAGTCGTTGCAGTCCCTGCGAGTTGGGGACCACGTCGGGCCAGCCGCGCGGGACGTCACCGCCGGGGATCTGGTGATAGTCGACGACCACCCCGCCGCGGCGCTCCCATTCATCGCGCCCGTCGGTCTCGTAGGCGACGAAGTAGCCGGGCTTGATGAACCACGCGTTGGACGCGTTGTAGCCGATGAGCCGGTCCGCCCCCTCGGTGGGACGGGCGAAGCGCTTCTGGAAGCGCTGAAAATGCGCGAGCGTCGCGATGGTGTTGCGCCCCGCGTGGTGCACGGGCCGGAGCGGGGGCGCCGCCTCCGGGACGAAATGACCCAGCCGGATCGGCGCCGCGTCGGCCGCGATGTCGAAGAGCTCGGCCTGCTCTCCGCGACGCAGCGTGGTGACCTCCTCCTCGCGACGCATCGATGGGAGCGCGTTGAGGTAGTCGCCGATGGCGTCCACCGAGGCTCCTTCGCGGATCAAGCGCACGAGCTCCGTCATCGTGGCCGGTGTGACACCGGACCGTGCCGGGACGCAAGGAGGGATCGCAGACCGGGGGCGTCCTTCGCCACGGCTGGGGCGAGATGGCGACGGCCGGCGCCGCGAGGCCGCGCGAAGTGACTGGCACGACGCGTGAGTGCTCTGAGAGGACAACCGCTTTTTTGACCGGCGATTCGAAAACGGAGTAGCGCTAGGGCGAGGCGTGCTCCAGACGAAGTGATTCGCCGCACGCCGGGAGGTCCAGATGCCCCGAGCCACGATGCTCGCGCGGTGGCTCGTCTTCGGAGCCGCCGGCGCGATGGCGATCTTTTGCGCTTCGAGTCCCGGTCACGCGCAGCGCCGCGGGAGAGCGAGCGCGGTGCGCGTCGCGGTCGGCGAGACCGCCGGCTCGGAGGGTGACGCGCAGCAAGCCGCGGCCCTGGCCGGCGCGATCAGCGCCGCGCTCGACCACGCGCCCGACGTGCGCCTGACCTCCGCGCGGCGAGCCCAGCTCGTCGTCCGCGGCTCGGTGGTCCGGCTCGAGCGCACCCGCGTCGCCGAGGGCTTCGAGGTGCGCTGCGAGGTCTCGCTCATCGTGGCCGACGCGCGGGGCGGCTCCGTCCGCGCGATGCTGCGAGGGCGCGCCGGGGCGCGGGGCGGACAGGACGTCGCGCGGCTCCGCGCCAACGCGCTCCAGGCGGCGGTCCGAGGCGCGCTCCGGCCGCTCGGAGCCCACGGCCGCGCCCTGGCGCGAGGCCACTGAGCTCGGAGATAGAGATATCGCCATACCCCTTGTGAGGCTGCTCACGAACCGGCATTCTGGGCTCATATCGAGCTTGGATGGAGGTTCTGATGAGAGCTTTGCTTGGATTGGGTGGTCTGTTCTTCATATCTCTATTCGTCGTCGGCTGTGACGGCGAGAGCACGCCGACGGACGGGTCGATGCCGCCGCGGGATGGCGGCGGCGACCTCGACGGCGGCGGCGCGGGCGACGGCGGCGGAGACCCCGACGGTGGGGGCGGCGCCGACGCGGGCGACGCGGGCGGCGGAGGTGACGGCGGGGTCGCGGTCTGCGGCGACAGGGTGATCACCGCGCCCGAGGAGTGCGACGACGGAAACACCGCGGCCGGCGACGGCTGCGACGACACCTGCCGCGTCGAGACGTCGATGACCTGCGGCGACGGCAACCTCGATCGAGGCGCCGGCGAGCAGTGCGACGACGGCAACACCGCCGACGGCGACGGATGCAGCGCGCGCTGCCTCATCGAGGCGCCTCCGTCCTGCGGCGACGGCATGCTGGACCTCGCCGACGGCGAGGAGTGCGACGACGGCAACACCGCGCCGGGCGACGGCTGCGACGGCAGCTGCCAGCTCGAGCCCATCGGCGCGTTCTGCGGCGACGGCATGCTCGACGCGGGCGAGGTGTGCGACGACGGCAACACCACCAACGGCGACGGATGCAACCCGACGTGCAATCTCACGGGCACGGTGACGACCTTCGTCGGCATGCCGGGCGTGGGCGGGCGCGTGGACGGGGTGGGCGCCGCGACGCGCCTCCGCGGCGCGGGCACCGTCGCGACCGACGCCACGCACCTCTGGTTCGCGGAGAGCGGTGACCGCTCCACGCCGGGCGCGCTCCGGCGGATCGAGATCGCCACCGGCGACGTCGTCACCGTGGCGACCCTGGCCGGCCCCGCGGCCGAGGGCATCGCGACCGACGGCGCCGGGCGCGTGTGGGTGGCCGGCAACGACGGCGTCGGCCCCGCCATCTACGAGTTCGACACCACCGGCGCGCCGCCCTTCGCCGGCACGCGCGTCGCGGGCAGCGCGCCCTGTGGCAACCGCGGCTGCTACGCGGACGGCGCCCTCGGCGCCCACACCTTCGGCGGCGTCCGGGGGCTGACCTGGTACCGCGGCTCGCTCTGGATCGTCGACCCGGCGGCGGGCACGATCCGCACCCTCGACCCGGCGGCGGGCACCGTGCTCACCGTGGCCGGCGGGCCCTTCCAGAACATGATCGTCGACGGCGCGGGCTCGGCCGCGCGCTTCGAGTCGCCGCGCTACGTCGTCAGCGACAACTCCGGCACGCTCTACATCTCGGAGACCAACGGGAACGTGATCCGGGCGCTCAACGCGACCACGACCGCGGTCACCACGTTCGCCGGCGTGGCGGGCATGGCGGGGCACGTCGACGGCGTGGGCGCGGCCGCGCGCATCCATCGCCCGCGGGGCATCACCGCGGACGGCGCGAGCCTTTACTTCGTCGAGTTCAACCGGCACACCGTGCGGCAGGGCGTGTTCTCCACCGCGGAGATCAGCACCCTCGCGGGACCGGCCGCCGGCACGATGACCGGAAGCCACATGGACGGCGTCGGCAACGCGGCGCAGTTCAATCTGCCCTTCAGCGTCGCCTATCACTTCCCGTCCCGCTCGCTCTTCGTGGTCGACGGCGGCAACAACGTGATCCGGCGCATCCAGTAAAGTTCTCCCCGCGCGCGCGGCCCGGTACGCTAGTCACCCGGAACAGCGATTCATGACAAAACCCCTCGGCCCTCGACGCGCGACTCGGCGTCACTCCTCCTCGAAATACTCGAGGTATTCCTCGTCGTCGTTCCTTGATTCGCGCGCCGATGGC
>SHBB01000122.1 GCA_004213565.1 Sandaracinaceae bacterium | reverse complement strand
GCGCGGGCGCGCTCGGCGCGCTCGGCTCTGGCATCGGCGCCGAGGCGGGCGGCCCGGGCGGCGGCGCTCCAGCGGCGGCTCCTGCGCCCTCCTCGAGGGTGAGGATGAAGTCACCGATGTAGATCTTGTCCCCCGCCTTGACGACGAGCGGCGACGTGATCTTCCGGCCGTTGACGTACGTACCGTTGGTGCTCTTCAGATCGACGACGATGAACCGGTTGTCCTTCAGGACGATCCGCGAGTGACGCTTGGAGACGTTGCCTTTGGGCAGGATGATGTCGTTGCCCTGGACGCGACCGATCGTGACCTCGTTCTTGTCGAAATCCAGCCGGCGCTGGGCACCACCCTTTTCCGTGATGACAACTGCGAACATGGGCTCCTCTGCCGCCTCTCTGGTGTGTCGCGCTGGGACGCGAATTGGGGAAGCCGGGGCGCGCCGCTCCCGGTCCGAGCCTGGCTCGGGGCCGTATTGAACGGGGCGGAGGGCGTTTTCGTCAAGCCTCCTGCGCGATTCTGACCCCCGAAAGCGTAGACAGCGCCTCCGGGGTCCCGTATCGAGGGCGCGATGCAGGTCGAGATCGAAACCGTCGAAGCCCTCCTGGCGCACCTGGACGCGGTCGGAAACCTCAAAAAGGTCGTCATCCAGGGCCTCGACCTCCGCGGGCTCGACGCCCGGCTCCTCGACATCTCCGGCTCGGGCGCCGTCCTGCTCGGCTGCGCCCTCGAGCCGCCCGTGGCCGAGCACCTGCGCGCCAGCGGCGCCGTCCTCTTCCCCGCCCTCGAAGATCGCCCCTACCAACCCTACCGCCCCCGCCTCTACACCCCCGAGGAGCTCATGGAGGGCTACGAAGAGGGCCGCCCGGCGAGCTTCTGGGAGTCCTCACGCGACGCGCGCATCTACGACCGCTACCAGTCCTTCCGCCGCGCGCCCGAGCCGCCCCC
Source organism: Sandaracinaceae bacterium (assembly GCA_004213565.1). GTDB lineage: Bacteria > Myxococcota_A > Polyangia > Polyangiales > Sandaracinaceae > JAVJQK01. The sequence continues at coordinate 17,946 of SHBB01000122.1, read as the reverse complement.
CATCCTCGAGGCCCTCGCCCAGCGCCTGCACGACCACGCCATCGACGACGCCAAGCACGAGCTGCTCCGGGGCGAGCGCCCGGTCGCGGTCATGGGCGGCCACGCCATGAAGCGGGACGCGCCCGCCTACCTCAGCGTGGCCCGCATCGCCCAGCGCCTGGCCCAGCGCGGCTACTTCCTCGTCAGCGGCGGCGGCCCGGGCGCCATGGAGGCCTGCAACCTCGGCGCGTGGCTGGCCCGCGAGGACGACGCCGCCCTCGTCGGCGCGGTCGAGGCGCTCTCCGCGGCCCCCGGCTACCGGGACGCCGGCTGGTTCGACACCGCGCTCGCCATCAAGCGGCGCCACCCCGACGGCACCGCGAGCCTGGCCATCCCGACCTGGTTCTACGGCCACGAGCCCACCAACCTCTTCGCCACCCACGCGGCCAAGTACTTCTCGAACAGCCTCCGCGAGGACGGCCTGCTGGCCATCGCCACCCACGGCGTCCTCTACGCCCCGGGCAGCGCGGGCACGATCCAGGAGGTCTTCATGGACGCGGCCCAGAACCACTACGGCACCTTCGACGTCATCAGCCCCATGGTCTTCCTCGGCCGCGACTACTGGCGCACCCAGCGCCCCGTGGCCCCGCTCCTCGAGCGCCTCTCCTCCGGCCGCCAGTACGCCGACTGGATCGGCTACTGCGACACCCCGGACGAGGCCGTCGCCTTCATCGAGGCCCACCCCCCGGCGCCCTACATCGGCGACTGACGACCGCCGCTGCGGGCCCTACGTGCGGAGGGCATGACCTCCCGCGCCCTCGGAGCCCTCTCGGTCGCCTCGCTGATGACCGCGGCCCCGCTCCTCGCCGCGCTCGGCTCCCAGGCTCCTCTGGCGTGGGCCGCCCTCGCCCTCGGCGCCCTCCCCGCGGCCCAGCTCCTGAGCGCGCTCAGCTCGAGCTGACCTCCACCGGAGTCTCGATGACCCGGCTCGTCCCGTCCTCGTAGACGAGCGTGGTGCGTCCGTCGGCCCGCATGGACTCGCCGACGAAGCGAGGTCGATCGCCCCGCAGCGCGTCGCAGATCCTCGCGTGCAGCCGGCTGAAGTCGGTCACCGCGTACTCCGCGGCGGAGAGCACCAGCAACGGCTCGACGTGCTCCTGCGGCCCGGCGTGAGGAGGCCCCTTCTTCGTCGCCCGAGTCACGATCACCACCGCGTGATAGTGACCGCCCTCGATCTGGCCTCGGTCGCACGGCAGGAACTCCGGAGGCTCGACGTGCTCCGGGACCGCCTCCGCGAAGACACGGATCCACTCGCAGCCGGTGTGCGCGTCGCCGTAGCGGGGAAACTCGAGCTGCCAGAGGGTCGCGTAGATGCTCACGCCAGCTGGAGCATGGCACCGTTCCTGCGGTGGCGGGTCGTTCATGGGTGGATTGGCACGCAGTGGCATCGGCGCGATGACCGTCACGCTCGCCGTGGGGTGCGCGCTCAGCCACGGAGCGGCAGGTGTGGAGGGTGACGTCCGTCCCCTCACCGTCGCGTGCGCCGACCCGTGGGGCGAGACCTTCGCCGAGACCGGGCAGCACGCGCGCGCCGTCGACTTCGCGGCCGGCGTGGGCGTCTCGGACAGCTGCGGGTGCTTCGGCTCCGGCTTGAGCGCGCCCTCCTCCGACGCCGAGGCGCGCGCCGCGCTCGACTGCTTCTGCGAGGCCGCCCGCGCGTGCACCCCTCGCCACGGCCGCGGCGCCTTCTACGCCGCCGAGACCGCGATCCTGATGGACTACTTCGTCGCGCCCGCGGCGGACGGCGGCTGCACCGTCGAGGTCCTGACGGGCGACTACTCCTACTTCGACCGCGCGCCCGAGCTGAGCCGCGAGGCGTGCGCGACGCTCACCTGCGCCGAGGACGACCGCGGCCACCTCCGCGGCTCGCTCACGGCGTGTGAGAGCCGGGACCCGAGCGCCGAGCCCTAGCTACGCCTCCAGCGCGAGCAGCGCTGCGGCGTAGGCCATGAGCAGCCGCATCGTCTCCTCGCGGTCGCGTCTCAGGCCCGCCTCGAGCTCTGCCGAGAGCTCGTTCATCCGGCGGCGCATCTCGGCGACGACGGCGCCGCGGTGTTGATCGGGGAGGGCAGTCCACGCGGGGAGTACAGTGTGCATGCCCGGGGTGTCGGCGCCGCGCGGCCGAGGTTGCGTCCGAAATCTCGCTGCTACGTCGCCCTGAGGGAAAACGCGAAGCGGGAAAGACTGCCTCTTGGGGGACCGTGAGTCGTCGGCTGCGTAGCTTCAGGGCGTCACGCTGCATCCGTGGATGATCAGATCCGCGTTGAGGCCGAAGTAGGATGCACAGCCAAGGGCGTGGATGCTGAGTCCGATTGCTTCCCCCTCATTCGACCAGGTGGTGCCACGCTCACTCAGGAGGCAGTCGTCCACCGGCCCCGGGGCGGATGCCGAATGGACCTGGCGCGACTCGTCGAAGGGAAGCGAGTCGTCCCAGACGCGAGCGACGCTGTCGCCTGTGACGTGCAGCCGCATGTCGGAGCCGACCTCGAGCGGTCCCACCGAGAAGCCCGCGCCTTCCTTCGACACCTCGATGGAGATCAGGGGGGCCGAGGGGGAGCCCGTCCAGCTGCAGGCGACCGCTGCGTCTGTCGCGTCGAACGCCTTGGGACAGGGTGCAGAGCCGCAGTCCAAGATCCAGCCGGCCGACTCGAGACTCGCGGCTGTCGCGGCGTCCATCCGCTCGCCGCCGGCGTCGACGTCGGCCGCGTCCGCATCGCCACACGAAGCAGCGACCACGGCAGTCGTGACCACGAGAAGAGACCTCAACACGTCTGCGACGATACCTAACCGGGCTGCCACGGACCAGATGCCTTGCAGATAAGTGCGCGAGACGGTGGCGTCGGAACAGGCCCCGCCAGCAAGTTGAGCCGCGCAACCGCCTCGCGGTCACACCGGTTTCCAGGGGAGGGCAACGATCATCGAGCCCGTGTGGCGAGTCGAGGGGGGACGAAGGCAGAACCCGCGGCGCCCCGGCGCGCACGACCACCTCGGCGGACGACAACCGGCTGGGGAGTGCGACACCACCCGTTGCGAGCTTGCTCTCGGACGGCATGGTCCTCGGTCGCGGGCTTCTGGCTCGGTCGTGTAGGCTGGCGCGATGACGATTCGGTCCACTCCATGCCTCCACGCCGCAATCCTATGCGTCGTGTCGGGCTGCGACGTCTGCGGCATCGCGTCGGCAGAAGATCCGGCGCTCCCAGCGCGATTCGATTTCGGTACGTGCGAGTAGGCGCAGCGCGCTGGTCGGTGCGGACGTGGCGTCTTCACATCTCCTCATCAGCATCCTTTGGCTGAGCCTCCTCTCACTGGCCCTGCTGATAGGGTACCGCAAGCAAAACAAGGTGCGCTTCGTGCTCACGTCTGCCTACGCTGAGAGAGCGCGACCCGATGGGGACGCTCTTCGTCATATCGTCATTCGCGAAACGCACCGAGATCATGGCGGTTCTCCCAATGACGATATAACGATCAGCGTCCCTGGTGCTGCCCCGCCAGCGTCGCACGCCAGGCGATGCCCCATCCACGCGTCCCACTGGGGATCGTCCCAGGTCCCACTCGGAAGCGGGTACGCGGTGAGCTCGGGATACAGCGCTCGGTACTCTCGACAGTCCATGTCCGATGCCCACGTGCGGGAGCTCACCGAGCGCGCTTCGGCCGCGGCTCACGGCCACGCGAGCGCGCAGCGGCGTCTCGCGTGCGTTGGAGCTTCCGTTCCCGCCTCGAGGGCACGTGCTCGCGGGCGCGGAGCGCAGCGCGGGTGGCGTCGTAGAGCTCCGCCCAGCGGGGATCGGCCTTGAAGCGGATGCGCGCGGGGTCGATCTCGTCGAAGTGCGCGTCGGAGCAGTCGAAGCTGTCCTCGCACCGGAGCAGCGCGTCGCGGAGCGCGAGCAGACGCTTGGTGGGCCAGCCGGTCAGGTCGGCGATGGGCACGGGCGTGACGATCGAAGGCATGGGCGGCTTTCCAGCAACGTATACCTCTCGTGATGGCTCCGGCCGACGGCGTGCGCAGCTAAGCATGCACACGTTCGCGCCGCGGCGGAGTATGCTCGGCGCATGAGAGTTCAGCTCGCAGCGTGGATCGCGCTCACGGTCGGTTGCGGAGCTTCGTCTCCATCGCCACCGACGACGCCCCGACCGCCGGCGGCCGAGCCGACGGTCGAAGCCGCAAACGCGGAGGTCGACGCCGCGCCGTACGTGGCGGCGGTGCTCGACGAGCTCGAGGAGCTGCTGCTCGCCCGCCCCTCGGTCCTCGGCGCGCGGGCGGCGACGTACGGCTCCGAGGTGCGGGTGGTGATGGTCATCGCGCACGACCGGGCCGAGGCCGCCCGGGCCGGCGAGGAGGCGGCCGGGACGCTGGAGGAGACCGAGGCCCTCGCCGCGGAGGAAGAGGAGGAGTGTTTCGCCGCGGCCGACGCCCGGAACGCCGAGGCGTATGCGCTCTACGAAGAGGCGTCGGCGGCATACGATGCCGACCCCTCGGAGCGAAACGAGCGGCGCGTCATGGAGGCCACGCTGGACGTGCAGAGCGCCGAAGCCGAAGGGGCCGACTGCGGCTCGTGGACGGGGTTCCCGGAGGGGACGGACTCGAGGTTGGTGATCGCTGGCGGCGCGCGGGTCGACCCCACGACGATGGAGATCCTCGAGGAGCGCGAGCTGGAAGGCGCGCCTCTCCCGATCGAGGACGTGGAGGTCGCCCTCCGCGATCTCAACCAGGACGGCGTCCTGGAGTTCTCGGTGCTGTACCGCGCGACGCTCGAGTCGCAGGCGACGAGCGGGGGGTACCGCGAGGTCGAGTCGGCGGTCGCCAGGTTCCTGGTCTTCGACCAGGACGGCGAGACGATGCTCGACGAGAACCCGTGGGAAGGCAGCAGCCAGGACCCGCCGACGCTGTATCGCGCGTTCTTCGAGGATGTCGACGGCGATGGCCACGACGACCTGGTGCTCACCCACTGGATGCTCATCGACCGGGGCTGCACCGCGCACGAAGCGTCCCTGCCCGCGCGGTTCCGACGCGCGCTCGCCGAGACGCCGACCGAGGGGCTCGTCTACCAGGCCTGGTCTCCCGGGCCGGACACCGCGGTCGGGCACGAATGCGAGGAGGTCCTGGACGATCTTGCGGTGCGGCGGTTCGATCCGTCCGAGCGGCGGTACGTCTCGCACCACGACGAGTGACGCGGACGGTTGGCGGCCTCTCGGAGAGGACGACAGTGGACACGCAGCATCCCTGGAGACTGGCGAAGGTCGATCTCGACGATCCCGACCAGAGGCGCCTCGTCCGGCTCGGCGCCCTGCAGTCGCGTGGCGTCGGGCACTCCGACTTCGACGACGCGGACGTATCGATCGGCGGCGACCTGCTCTACCTCCCGTGTGGCTACATGGGCAGCGTTCGGGGCTCTCTTCGTCCCGTCGCGCTCCGAGCTCATCGAGTTCGGCTCCCACGTCGGCCTCGACGACTTCCTGTGGGCGCACCATCGCGGCGTCGACCTGGCGGGAGCGACGAAGTGGGACCGCTCGAACACCCCGTGTCTGCCGTCAGAGACGCCGACGTGGCCGTGGATCACTTGAAGGCGATCCTTCGACGGACCACGCGCGCGGAGCTGACGAGAGGCTCGCGAGCCTCCCCGCCGTCTTCGAAGGGCTGGACCTCTACTTCGCGATCCGAGCGCTGCGGTCGCTCGAGGAGTCCGGCGCCTGTGACTTCGAGATCGGCGGCGCGGGCGAGCGGGTGGGACCGGAGGTGGTCCGCTTCTACTCTGGGGAGCGAGACCCCGATGGGGACGCTCTTCGTCATATCGTCATTCGCGAAACGCACTGGGATCACGACGGTTCTCCCAATGACGATATGACGATCAGCGTCCCTGGTGCTGCTCCCCAGCCCGCCGCCGGCGTCGACGTGGCGCGCCCGCGGCCGACGGCGGCTGCACCGTCGAGGTCATGACGGGCGACTACTCCGACTTCGACCGCGCGCCCGAGCTGAGCCGACAGGCGTGCGCGACGTCGCGCTCCCGCGGCCGACCACGCTCGGCGAGTTCCACGACTTGCGGTCGTGACGGCGATGAGACCACCACCGGACAGTCTCTGCGCGCGACCTCAGCTGGAATGCACCTCGAGTTCACCGATGCCCTTGGTCAGCACCGCGGCGAGATCGGAGGCGGGGTCTCCGTCGAGGCCGAGGAAGACCGGCACGCAGCGATGGTCACGGCCGACGTAGCGTCCAGTGTCGCCGAGCCGGGTCGCGCCTTTCGGCGCTGGGTACAGCAGGAGCGACGTCTGGCAGTCGAAGAGCTCGTGGTAGCAGAACATCTGTTTGATGTCCGCGCTGCTGGGCTGGCCTCCCGCCGGTAGCTTCCACTTCGTGTCGATCACGACGAGCGGCGATTCGCGGTCGGGGTGCCGCAGGGTGATGTCGGGTCGGAGCGGCCGCGCCTTGCCCCCGAGCCGCCAGAAAGAGCGTGAGTCTTGCGTGCGGACCTCCACGCCGGGGAGGCGCAGCCGGCGAGCGAGCGCGGCGACGTAGCGCTCCCACAGGGCGTTCATGTCGAAGAGCAGCGCCAGGAACGGCGTCTGGCCGCTGCGGAGGTCGGGCGCGAGCTGAAAGAGGATCAGGCGGGCGAGCCTCAGGGCCCCGCGGTACCGCGTGGTGTTCCGGGTGAGCCAGACGCGCTCCAGCGCCGCCTGGTCTGGGCGCCAGGCTGGAAGCTGCGGGAACGCGTGGCGGATGCCGCGCGCCCGAGCCCGGGCGCCGCCGGAGATCGGCAGCGTGTCGAGCAGCCGCAGCGCCTCGTGAAGAGCGAGGTTCGGGAGGTTGCGGTGGTCGTAGACAGGGCTCGCGACGTAGAAGCGGGCGGCGTTCACCGCGTTGTGCCGGGCGTGCTCCGCGACGAGCAGCCGGCCGCGGAACGCCGTCCGGTTCGCCTCTTCCGTGCGATATCCCTTGGCGAGCCCCTGGTGCACGAGCCGCTCGCACTCGTCGAGGAAGTGCTGAATGAAGAGGTCGAAGAGCCGCCCCGGATCGAGCCGCAGCTGCGCTTCGTCCTGGGACTCGAGCCCCAGGTCGCCGACGACGCGGAGCATGTGGACGAGGGCGCGATGCCAGCGGCCGTGCCCTCCCGCCTCCGTTCGGTCGGCCTTCGGCAGAATCTCGAGCGAGAGGTCGCCCAGCTGAAGCACGCCCACGTACGAGCCGAAGCGAACCGTGTGGCGTCCGCACGAGAGGTATCGGTCGGCGGTCCCGTCGGCAAACGCCGCGAGCGCGCGGTGCTCCGCGGCGCCCAGCGCGTACTCACCTCCGGTGGAGGTTCGCAGCGGCTCCCCGACGCGCACCGTGGTGTGCTCGAACACCTGGACGGTGACCGACGGCACTCAGCCGCCTGCCGTCTCGTAGATGGCGCGGAAGTCCGCCGTGGAGATGCTGTCCAGGGGCGTGAGGCGATACGTCCTACGCTCCGAGAGCTGATCGGCGGCCTCATGGTTGAAAGCGGCGAGGGTCGCGTAGCTCCCCGCCTCGCGCACGAACGGTGCTCCGAGGACCAGGCCCACCCGGCCCAGGTCCGCGTAGAAGTACTCGGAGAGCAGCGGGAGGATGTTCATCGCGAACACCTCCTTGAGCTTCTCGATGGTCGGCTCCTGCTGGACCGCCATGAAGTACGCGTGCCCCAGCAGGTGGTCGCGATCGATGAGCAGCTCGAGCCGGGCGTTGATCACCCTGAGCATGCGGACGACGTCCACGCCGCCCTCGACGACCGTGCCGTCGAGCACGCTCGGATCGGGCGGGCACTCGATGAACGAGAACCGCCGCCGCAGCGCCGAGTCCAGCGCCTCGACCGACCGGTCCGCCGTGTTCATCGTCCCGATCACACAGAGGTTGGAGGGCACGCCGAACCGCCGCCGCGAGTAGGGGAGGGTGACGATCAGCTCGCCTTCGGCGCCGAGGCGCTTGTCCTCCTCGAGCAGAGTGATCAGCTCCCCGAAGATGCGCGACACGTTGCCGCGGTTCACCTCGTCGATGAAGACCGCGTAGGGTGGGGCCCCGTCGAGGAGGTCGGCGCGCTCCTGCGCGGGCAGTCGACAGAGCTCGTCCACCGTGCCCTCGAAGCCCGCGAGCCGGACCGCCGCGTTGGCCGCCCGCAGGAACACCCCGTCCTCGAGGTCGTAGGTGAGGGTGGCCGACCCGTCGCCGTCGCCCTCGCTCGTCTTCGGGCGGATGCCCTCGATGAAGTCCTCGTAGGCGTAGGACTGGTGGAACGTGAGGAACACGAAGTCCTCGGTCGCCTCCGCCGCTCGCGGACGCAGCGTCTCCGCGAGCTCCGCGATGTCCTCGGGCACTCCGCCCGGGAAGAACCACGTCCCGTCCTCGCGCTTGTCGAACACGAGCCGTCCCGTGCGCTTGCTGTAGCCAACCGTGCGACTGCTCTCGACGGTGTGCGCCTGCAGGGTCGCCCAGATGCGCGAGCCGATCGGCGCCTTGTGGTCCTTGGCCTGGTACTTCGTCTTCACGAGCGGGTGCTGGCGGAGCTCCATCGCCGTCGCCGAGCCACCCGAGGCCGCCACCGCCGCGGCGATCACCTCGAACCACGACAGGGCCAGCAGTGCGTCGACATCCACCGCACGGGCCTCGCTCGCGCGGGTGAACTTCGGCCGGATGTCGTCGCGGAGCCGGTACGTCTTTCCCGTCCCGGGGGGCCCATACAGGATCACGTTGCGCGGCCCGGTCCAGGTGAGCGCGGGCTCGGTCTCCCGGGACTCGCCGAAGATGAGCTCGATGATGTCCTCGCGCGTCACCGGCACGAGCGTCTCGAACCAGGAGCCCGCGCCCGACCCGCGCGGAGCCGGCCCCTTGTACAGCTTCGAGTCGAGCGGCCGCAGGTCGAGGCGCCCCAGCTCGTCGTCCTTACCCGTCACCTCGCCGACGTAGTGCACGACGAGCTGGTAGCTGCCCCCCAACCCCTTGATGGCGAACCAGTCTCCGACCTGGACGTCCTCGAATCGCGCCCAGCTGTGCGCGGCTCCCTTGCCCTCGTCGTCCCGCTTCCAGCCGATCTGCCAGTAGTCGTCCTTCAGGAACGCCACCCGCCGCTCCTCTTCGCCGAAGCCGCCCGCCCAGTACTTGCGGCCATCCGCTTCGTCCTCGGCGTCCACCAGCTCGTCGTCGTCTTCGTCCGCGAGCCCGAGCGCGGCGAGATCGATGAGGGGAACGCCCCGAGCGCGCGCGGCCTCGCCGCCCACGAAGAAATCGAGCTTGATGAGGCTCAGGTGCACGAGACGCCGGTAGGCCTCGACGGGGCTCGGCAGCACCGCCGCGTCTTCGGTCCTGACGATGAACGGCTCGACGCTGTAGTCGGTGAGCAGCGGGAGGCCCGACTCCCCCACCAGCGCCTTGAGCTTCTTGTTCTTCCGGCTCTGCGAACCCCTCGAGCCGACCACCCGCTTCTTGAGGTGGTACCAGGCGGAGATGGCGATCTCCGGGTCCTCGGACCCGTCCAGCGCGGTGGCCACGTTGCACCACGTGAGCTGACGCGGGGGGCTCAGCACGCGAATCGCGATCGCCACCTTCGCCTCGGGCCGGCGCGCCGCGCCCGCGAAGAGGAGGAGGTCCACCGCTCCGCCATCCCAATTGCACCTCAGCACGACCTGCTGTGGCCAGAGCCCGTCGGTCTCCTCGGAGAGGCCGGCCACCGGCATCGGCCAAGGATCATCCTGCCGCTCGACCTCCACGCGCACCTCGCGTCCCGCGACGGTGAGCTGGAACGCCTCCGCGGCCTGGATGACCTGCCGGACGGCGCGCAGCGCGATCTGGTTGGCTTCGGCCGGCGTCACGCTCCCGCCCTCCGGGGCTGCCAGCACATCTCATCTCGCACGCTCGGGTGTCGCCTGGGTCTCGTCATGAGTCAACGAGGCTACCTGAAGTTCCAGGTCCTGTAACTCGCGAACGAGGGCCAACACCACCCGGCGACCGGAGATAGGCCGGGTGCCACGTCCACCGTTCAGCGAGTGAACAACTTCGCGCCGGCTCGCTTCTCGAAGGCGGCTGCGATCATGTGCGCACGGTCGCGCGAGAAGCGCTTGAAGCTCTGCTTCACCGAGAGGTCTGCGTCCTGCCACTCTTCGTTGAGCGGGATGAGATGGCTCCGGGCCACCCGCGTGAGGACTCGCCGGTTCGCGGGCACGTCCTCGAGGTAGCTCCGCGGGTCTCGCCGGCCGACGGACTGGTTCTCTCGGGCGACGAGGAAGCAGATGTTCGCAAGCGCGTCGATGCTGCGATCGCTCACCCCGGATTCGGAGAGGAGCTTGCGGGGGAAGACGTGATGGCGATCTCGCCTGTTGGCCCGAGCGCTGTGCTCGCCGAGCATGATCTGCTCGCCGTCCTCGAGGTAGCGAGGCTGTTGAAGGCGGAGCAGGCAGGTGAACGCCGCGGCGAGAGACCCCCGCCGATAGTCGGTGCGCCAGAGATCGGAGAGAGGTAGCTTGTCGTGCCGGAAGCGCACGGGCTTCTTCTCGGCGAGCTTCCGCATCGTGTGCACGTCGCTGACGAGGTTCCTGCGAAAACCTCGGCCGGTGTATCGACCGGTCACCGCCGACGCCCAGAACCATCGGGACAATACCTTCGCGACTTCGCGAGAGGGCTGACGGCCGCGGTTGAAGTAGAAGAACGTCGCGAGGACGGAGAGCATGGTGTCGGAGGGCATCGCCGATCGGTCCGGCACGCCGAACTTTCGCACGACGTAGTCGCACGCCTCCGCGAAGGCTCCGCGCAGGCGCTGCCAGATGCGCGTGACCTTCTCGGCTCCGCGCGGCTCCTCCTCGAGGGTGGCGAGCACGCGCTCCACGGCGCGCTGTCCCACGTCCTTCGAGTCCAGGATGATCCCGACGGTCTGCAGGATGGTGCGGTCGTCCAGACCGTCGAACCCATACTTGAGCTCCGCTTGGAGGTCGCGGACCCGATGGCGGAGGTTCACCTTCGTAGCCCTCGCGAACGCCTGGTCGGCTCCGCGCAGCGGCGTGCCTTGGGCATTGATGCGCACGAAGGCATTGCGCACCGACTCGAGGTCCTTCGCGTCCACAAACGTGAGCTGGAAGCGGTAGCCCAAGAGCTGGTCGCGGCAGGCGTGGACGCGCTCGTGATCCCGCTTGCCGAGGTGGGCGAGCTTCGTACGCCACCGATCACTCAACAGGTCGACCACCGACACCGAGCCCTCGGGGTGCCGCTGACGCCAACCGAACTTCCCGCCGCCGGAGGCGGGCGAAAAGTAGGCGCGCCGGAAGTCGATCTCACGCTTCCCGACTTTGACCGCGCCGTCTCCGCCAGCGAGGAGCTGGTGCAGCACCGAGATGCGCTGCTGGCCATCCAGGAGGAACCAGACCTCCGGGTTCGACGGGTCGTACTGCGGGAGGATGTGGAGCCTCTTCCGTAGAGATCCGGCCTTCTCTCGCCGCGTCCTCCACACGAGCGCGGCTCCGATTGGGTAGCCCCGGTACATGGAGTCGAGAAGCACCGGGATCTTCTGGTCCTTCCACACGAACTCCCGCTGGAGCTCGGGGATCGCGAAGACTCTGCGATCCAGGTGACGGCGCAAGGCGCGGACGGTCATCGGCTTGGAGACAGTTGTCATCTCGGTGGGGTTCGACATGGACCTCGTCGCTCAGGTGCTCAGCAGCTCGGGAAGCTCGATGGGGGCGCGTTTTGTTGCTTTCTGCTCGGAAGCTCAACCGGCTGCGATCGAGCCGCGAACTTCCGCTTGGCGATGCTCGGCGGGTCGGAAGGAGTTCGAGTTCCGAACCTTGAACACCTTCCCGTTCTCCACGAGGAGCAACCCGATCCCGAACTTGGAGAGCTTTCGGTTCAGCGCATCGGGGTCCCAGCGCCCGACGTCCTTCGCGTTGAAGTGCCCCCGCAGGTAGCTCGCGGCGAGCGCCGGTGTGCACGCCAGATAGACCTCGTGCGCGTAGTCGGAGTAGTTGGTCATCTGGTCGAGCCCGCGCTTGAGCTGCGAGAGCTGGTTCTTCAGCTCCACCGCCACGATCTGCTCTGGGCCACCGAAGAAACTCCCCAGCTTGTGGCCAGCCAGGTCCACTCGACTCAGGCCCATCGGCACCTCGTCGTGTGCCGCGAGCTTCTGCTTCGCGAGCCACTTCCGAACCGGCTTCCGGAGGTCGTCCTCCCGCTTGACGGGGCAGAAGACCTTCGCCTTCTCCTCGGCCTTGGCCTTCGAGAGGAACAGTCCTGCCGCGAAAATCTCGGGGGCCGAGCACTTCTGCCATTCGGAGTTTCTCATCCGAGCGAGATGAGGGATGTGCTCGGCGAGCGCCGCGGCCTTGTCCTTCGCCTTCATGCGCTTGCGCTGGGCGGAGTTGAAAGGAGCTTTGAGCGCCGTCATCACGGCGTCGATGACTCCCTCACGCTTCTCGGCCTCTCGAAGGAGGCGGGAGCGTGCATGGCAGAATCGGGTTGTGTCGTAGCTCTCGTCGAGAAAGTAGCCGTCGAAGAACGCCATCAGTTTCCGTCACTTGCGAGGTCGGCGTCGGCAGCGCACCGTCGGCCCTCGCGGTTCCTCTGGGGGTGGGGATCTCCGCACCGAGTGGAACCGATCTGGTGGGGTCGACGCAAGCCCGCATGTCGTGCTCTTTCGACCTATAGCAAGAGTGCTCTAGCGCGATGTCGCTTCACTAGAGCAAGAATGCTCGTGTTCGTCGGGAGTACCCACTCGGGTGTCGCGGTCGCCTCTCGGGGCGTGGTATCCGTAGGGGGATGTTGCGGGAGACACCCTGCGGTCCGGGGAACGCATGAGCGCGAACGACTCCCCGACGCCCGTCCGTGACCCCCTCGTGGACGCGCTGTACGCCGACTTGGTCAGCCCGTTCGCTGGAGCGGACTCGCACGAGAGCTCGCGAGAGCTTCTGCGGAACCTCAGCGTCAACCGGCCTGGGTCGGGGACGCGCAACCTTCGGTCTTCCAGAGAAGACTCGCCGACGCAAGTGCCGTGTCGACCGAATGGATGACGAAGAAGAAGAGGACCTCTACGAGACGCTTCAGGTGAGCCCGAAGGCGGAGCCGGAGGTCATAGAGGCTGCATTTCGACGACTGGCCCGCAAGTACCACCCGGACGCGAATGGCGTGGGCGCAGACGACGCGAGAATGAAGAGGCTCAATGCAGCCTTCGGAGTCCTCCGGGACGCCGGGGCGCGCCAGAGATACGACAACGAGCGGCGACGTCGAAGGGCACGGAAGAAGAAGCAAAGGCGCAAGCCGTCGAGGAAACGCACAGGGAAGAGGCGTGAGGAAACCGGCCGGGCGGATGGCGCGAGGGTCGAGGAGTCGGAGCCTCACGCGCCGGAATCGAACCGCCCCCCCTACACAGGCACCGCGGACCCCAATAGGTCGCGCCGCTATCTCGCGTACCTGATCCTGGGAGCGACGATCCTGATCACCGCCATGATCATCGACGGTACGAGAGGAACTCCACGGGGCAACCAGCGAACACGCCCGTCTCCGGTCGTGCGCCCCGCGCCACCGCCCCTGCCCGCGGAGCGCACCATCACCTACGCGTTCGAGCATCTCTGGCCAGGGGGAACGGTCGGCGCCTGTTCCGAAATACGAGTCTCCGGTCCGATCAGCCTCGGGAACGAAGACGTCCTCCGTCGCCACTTCGCCTCGGAGGCTGGGCAATGGAAGGTCGGTGGACGTTCCGGGTCAGCATACCGCCCCATCCAATCGTGCTCCGCGGTTCCCCGTAGGACACTCGCGATATGTGAGCTGCCGTCAATTCTTCCGACCGGACTGTCGCACCTGCGGGCAGCACCCAGGCAGATGCGGGTCTACAGCCCCGCTGAGTTCCAGACGGGCGGGGATTGGTGCGCCAACGAGGGGGGCCTCTGGCGCCGAGCCGACTGATTGCGCTGCGCCGAGGGCTCCGGCCACCTCAGGGCAGAAGGCCGGTGCTGCCCGGCGTGGGCGTCTGGGCGCAGTCGCGCAGGGCAGGCAGGATCCTGTTCCCGGCGCGCTCCCCCTGCGCCGGGGCCTCACCTTCTCCAGGGGGTGGCCCGCCTGGGTGGGAGGGCAGAGACGCCAGCCGCGCGCGGGGTCATGCCGGTTTGCGTTCAGTCGCCCTCGTAGCTCGCGACCTCCGGCGCGATCGGGTAGTGCAGCTCCAGCTCGGACTCCGGTGGGTTCGGCGCCGTCAGCCCGCTGGCGCACGCTCCACACACGACGCCATCTCCCCCGCGACGTCGCCGGGTACGGAGACGAGGTGCTCGCCCTCCCAGCGGTAGCGGGCTGGAGTCTCAGGCGGCGCTGGGCGCGCTGCCCGCCGCGCGGGGCTCGAGCGCGCTCACCTCGAGCTGACGGCCCCCCGCGAGGAGCCACGCGCAGAAGGCGACCTCCGCCACGACCGGGACCAGGTAGGCCGGAGCGAAGGGCTCCTGGAGGCCCGGGGCGGCGACGTGGATCGCGCTGCCGACGAGGTAGACGACGCCGGCCGCCGAGAGCATCGCGCCCAGCCAGCTCGGGGCGCGGCGGGCGCGGAGGAAGATCACGCCCAGGAGCACGCAGCTGACGCCGAAGAAGAAGAGCCCGAGGTCGTAGCCCGCCGCGTGCGACTCGAGGAGGTGCACGATCAGCGCGTCGTTCGCGCCCGGGGCGCTCGCGAGGGTGACGGCGCCCTGCAGGCTCGACAGGTTGAGCCCGAGGATCGCCGCCTGGACGAGCCGGAAGACCATCGCCGCCAGCGCCAGGCGCGGGCTCAGCGGCCGCAGCAGGATGAACAGCAGCGCGGCGAGCCCGACGTCGCTGAGCGCCATCAGCACGTCGCCCAGGATGCTGAGCCGGAACGGCAGCTCCGCCGCCGCGAGGTTCGCCACGGTCTGGCTCGCGTCGCCAGGCACGTGGATCGGACCGCGGACCAGCGCGTCGCCCCCGATGCCCAGCGCGATGATGGCGACGTAGAGCAGGCCGGCCAGGCGGGCGAGGCGGGTCGTCGACAGGGTGCGATCGGTGGCGGTCATGGTCGGTCCTCCAGGTCGAGTCCCCACCGTACCCATGCATCGCTGTGGGATAAATCCCCGATCGTGCATCCACACCATGCATCGATGCATGGATCGGCCGTCAGAGCTCAGACCGGCACGCTACGCGTCGAGCGGGTGCTCGGCCCACGAGCTCCTCGTCGCAGGCCGGCGCGACTCTGGGATTGCAACGATCTCGAGGCCGGCATCACCTGGGCCAGGGTCCGTGCGCGTCATTCCCATTCCATGTCGACGCGTCCCTCGGTCGGCTCGGCGGTCACCTCGAGCCGGGTCAGCCTCCCACCTGCCGCCTCGACGGCGACGGCGAAGACGTTGGCTTTCTCGCGGACGATGAGAGGTGGATGCAGGTGAGAGGGGAAGCCGAGGGTGAGCCGAGCCGTGTTGCCCGACGCTCGGCCGACCAGCGGCGCGCCACGATGGAAGTGGCTCCAGCGCGCGGTGGCCGTGCGGATCAGGAACGCCGGGGACGCCACGAAGACGATCGCGCGGTAGGTGCGGGTCGACAGCAGCTTCTCGTTCGAGCGGCGAGCGGCGAGCAGAAACGCCTCGTCGGAGTCGAGCGCGTCGGCGATCATCAGCTCGAACAGGTTCACGTGCACCGTCTGCACCCACGCATTGGGCAGCACGTCGCGGGCGTCGAGACCCGTGACCTCCTGGAGCGCCGGCAGGAGGCTCTTGGCCACCGGGTGGCAGTCGACATAGGTCTGGAGAATCGAGCCCTTCGTCTTGCAGTTCGCATGGGACTTCAGGCCCATGGGGAGGGATTCGACGTACTGCTCGGCTCGGCGCCCCAGGTGTTCGCTCACTCGGACGAGAGTAGGCTGCGTCTCGCGATCTCGTCGAGGGCCCAGTCCGCAGAGTTGGACCGGTAGCCGCCCTACCGAAGCCGCCGGTCGCGGCGTGAGGTAGGCGACGCGCGTCCGCGATCAGCCTGCACGACGGCCCACGAGGGCGCGACCTCGTGACCGGTGCAAGAAGCCGGGGTGCGATGCATTGCAGCTCGACGGTGCTGATGCCATCTCGCGGAGCGAGGAGACTCGTGAGAGAGGGCGACCCGATGGGGACGCTCTTCGTCATATCGTCATTCGCGAAACGCACCGGGATCACGGCGGTCCCAATGGCGATATGACGATCAACGTCCCTGGTGCTGCTCCGTCGGCGGATCGGCAGGCGTGGCGGACGCCGGCGGGAGGGGGCTCTATGCGAAGAACGCGAGACGCGAAGGAGCTGCTAGCTCGAGGTTGGTTTCGAGCGCTCTTCGAAGCGCTTCAGCAGCAGCTCACCTTCGGATTTTGGGCGCTGGCCTTCGATGAACTCATACACTTCCTCGAGTTCGGTGGGCCGATACCCTGGGCCACAGCAACCGCAGGATTGAAACGCGAAGCCGTGCTCGTACAGGATGCGAATCTTCTCCCACTGGTCGGCCGCCGACTGCTTGGGGGCCTTGAAGTCGTGTCCCATGTCGGCCATCAGGGCCGAGCACTGAGGGCACTTCACGACCCGGGGGTCACCGTGGGCTGGTCGTTGGTGCTCCGGCAGCTCCCATCTGCTGGTTTGCTTGAAGACCTTTCTGCAGCTGAAGCATGCGAAGGGTTCCTTGTACGTATGGAAGGCGTAGCGACACATGCTCTGGCTCCGGTCGGCAAGACAGCATGCCACGCGTAGACCTCTACCTCCACTCCCGCAGATAGGAACTCCCTCCCCGGAGTCGCCATGACGCCATGCTCAGAAGGGAAGCGACTCCTGTTCGGCTGGGCTCCGCATCGGTAGTGCCCGTCAAGGTGGTGGATGACGCCACCGCGGCATCGTGATCTTGGCCGTCGTCGCGAGCGGCTTCCCTTGCTCGTCGAGGGCGGCGTTCATCGGCTGGGTCGACTCGTCCTCGGCGGAGCGGGAGCGCGTGCGACGGACGATCGCGCTCTTCGACGAGAAGGACACGGGCGACCCGATGGGGACGCTCTTCGTCATATCGTCATTCGCGAAACGCACCGGGATCACGACGGTTCTCCCAATGACGATATGACGATCAGCGTCCCCGGTGCTGCTCCGGCCGCGCACCAAGGCGGACAGGCGCGGGGGCCCAGCTCGAGAACGGCAGGGGAGGCGCTCCACCGTTCAGATCGCCGCGGGCACTCCGAGGGTCACGGTGAGCGCATTGCGTAGGCCCAGGCTCGCCTCGATGGAGGAGTCCGAGTCGACGCCGCCCAGCGCGTCCCCCTCGGCCTCATGCAGGCCGCTTGCTCCTTTGCCTTCACCACGTCTCCCTCGTTCATCACGCCCTCCCGGCGGCTGCGCCGTGATGACACCCTGAAGAGCGGCGATGTGAACGGCCGATTAATCCGGCGGCCAGTGCATTAATCCCAGGCCCCTTCGCTTGCGTCACGGTGATGGAAGCGCACTCTACCGCCATGCAAAGGGACATTCTGGTTGCCATGACATGCCTGTTCGCCATCGCGTGCGACGGGGAGCTGCCGCGACAGGAGGGGACCATCGCGGGTGATTGCACCGACGGCGCTGACAACGACGGCGACGGCGCCTTCGATTGCGACGACTCGGGCTGCACTCGGGCGCCCTCCTGCCAGGGTCGAGACGCGGGGATCGATCCCGGCGGCGATGCGCAAGTCGCGCGCGACGCCGACGTGGGACGCGACGCTCAGATGGGCTGCAGTTGCGTCGGCCTGGCGTGTGGCGACGATGGCTGCGGTGGCTCATGCGGAGAGTGCAGCGGCCTCGAGATGTGCGTCATGGGAGCGTGCGTGGAGCCCGGGTGCGGGTGCGACGTGACCTTCTCGTGTGACGCCGGATGCGAGCACTGCGATCCGGAGTGCGTTTGCGAGGAGCCGTACGCCTCCGAGGTAGCTCGTCTGGCGGCCAGCCTGGAGTGCCGGTCCGTCA
>SHBB01000121.1 GCA_004213565.1 Sandaracinaceae bacterium | reverse complement strand
AGGGCGTCGAGGGCCGCGGTCACCTCCCGCATCGTGTTCACCGTCGGCGGGCGGGTGGCGGCCACGACCGCGTCGACGTCCGCGCTCGGGACGCGCGCCCGCGCCTCCTCGAGCGGGGTCGTCGGTGTCCCCTGGCCGGTCTCGATGTCGACCGGGCCGAGCTCCGCGCGCAGCTCCAGCAGCCGCGTCTTCAGCGCCTTCTTCTTCGCCTTCGCCATCGCGGCGTCGACGGCCGGGATGCAGCTGGGCTTGCGCTCGAGCAGCCCGTGACGCGCCGCCGACACCACCGCCTTGCTCGAGTCGCCGAGCGCGTGGATCAGCGCCTCGGTGCCGCCCTCGGGGAGCCCCGCGAGCGCGCTCACCAGCGCGTCCCGATACGGCTCCTTCTTCATGGCGAGGATCGCGTCGCTCAGGAGCGGCGCGGCGGGGGCGCCGGCCGCGATCAGCGCCGCGGTGGCGATGCCGGGGGCGCGGCTGCTGGACAGCTTGCCCTTCTCCCACCCGAGCACGATGCCGATTCCGCGCGCGACCACGGCCGGCGTGGGGCAGCTCGGCAGGAGCTGCCAGAAAGAGATGGGCGGGCGATCCCGGCGCGTCGCGAGCAGCACCGGCTCGAGACGCGCGCTCGGCACGCTCTTCATCGCCTCGGCCACGGCGTCGGGAGACTTCAGGTGCTCGACGAAGGTCCAGCTGAGCACCCCGAGCGCGTCGTCGAGGCGCTCCGGGAACGGCTCGCCCGCGCGAGCGAGGTGCCGACCGAGGCCCACCACCACGCGGGCCAGGGTCTTCAGCCGCTCGCGGGCCGGGCCGCCCGAGTCGGCCTTGGCCTGGTCGTCGAGCACCTGCGCGAGCAGCGTCTCGAGCATGGTGGTCAGCTCCGGCGCGGACTCGGGCCCGAGGGCGTCGAGGGCGGCCAGGGCCTCGGGGTTCTTGTAGTCCGGCATCTTCAACGCGGCGCCGATCGTGCTCATCTCGTCTCCTTCGTCCTTCGGGCTCGGGGGCTGGAGGATACGGGAACGGAGCGGCGCGCCTTCCCGCGGCGTCAGCGCGCGCGGGCGCGGAGGGCGCGAACGAGCAGCACCGCGGCCACCGCGAAGGCGGCCCACCACCAGGGCAGGTCGGCGATCTCGAGGGCGGAGAGCGCGATGGACACCGCGCCGAACAGGAAGGTCGCGCCGATCGCCCAGTGGGTGACGGCGCCGGTGCGCCAGCCGACGTGGAGGCTCCGGCCGCCCGCGACGACGCACGCGCCCGTCCACAGCGCGGAGCGGAGCGGCTCACCCGCCACCGCGCCGCCGAGGAGCAGACCCCACATCGCGAGCTGGAGGTAGGGGCCCAGACGGACCGGAGGCTTCCCCGTGCCGAAGCGGCGGTGCAGGTAGGCGACGATGTCTCTCGACTCGCCCATCCACTCGACGGACTCCTGCCGGGCGATCCGGAGCACGGGCACGGTGGTGCGGCCGCGCGCCTCACGGAGGGCGGCGAAGGCCTCGGGGTCGGCCCGCACGTCGCGCTCCTCGAGCTTCACGCCGAGGCCGTCGGCCGCGTCGCGCACGTCCTGGCACCAGCCGCAGCCGGGCATGACGAAGAGCTGGAGGTCGTCGGTGTCGTGCACGCACCCGGTACGTAGCGCCAGCGCGCGCGTTACGCCTCAGAGGAGCTGCACGCCCGCGCCGACGCCGGCCCAGACGACCGCGCCGGGGACCGAGCCGACGATCGCGCACCAGAGGTGCCGACGCGCCGGGACGCGTCGTATGCCGCTCATCACGTTGACGACGTGGTAGCCCATCGGGATCCACCGGCCGATGATGAGGAACGCGGGGTGACCGACGGGGAAGCGCCGCAGCCAGGCGGGGAGCCGCGCGAGGCCGGCCTCGGCCGCCGCGGACGAGGTGCTCTTGCGGGCGAGCCCGTACTGGATCATCGAGCCCCCGGTCCAGCCGAGCACGCCGATGGCGGCGCCCGCGAGCCAGCCGTAGGCGGACGACGCGGCCACCGTGAACAGCTCGCTCGGGACCGGCGCGGCCGCGAGCAGGGTCTGCACCGGGACGCAGAGGAGCGGCGCGCCCACGCCGAAGCGCTCGATCAGCACCTCGGGGCCGCCGATGGCCCGGACCCACTGGTCGAGCGCCACGACGCCGCCGATGAGCGCGAGCGCCAGCAGGGTGCTCGGCCTCCACAGGCTCCGCGCGATCCGCCGCAGCCGGGTCGGGGCGGGCAGGGCGACGGCGGAGGGGGGCACACAGCGGACAACGGCGGAGCGCGAAGGGCCTGAACGTCACCGTCTGGCGATCTCGTGCACGGGGACGCTCATGGAGAGCCCCTCGAGCCCCAGCGCCTCGAGGACCGCGGGACGCACCGCGCGGCCGCGCAGGATGACCTGCGAGTCGTCCGTCGCCGCGACGCGCGCGACCCGGGTCTCTCCCGCCGCGAGCGATCCCGGCACCACGTGGCTGGCGCGGGTCAGGAGTGGCACCGGCGTCTCTCCCTGCATCGGCTGGTCCCCGATCGTCATCACCCGCGCCGCCACGACCTCGCCGCTGCGCTCGACGTCGACCCAGAGATCGCGGAGGAACGCGGCGCCGGTGGGCACGGCGTGACCCGCGCCGACGTTGGTGACCGCGATCTCGAGCGCGCCGTCCGAGCGCGTCACGCGGAGCGCGAGCGCCGCGCGGAGCAGGGCGAGCGTCTCGGCCTCGGCGCGCGCGGCCTCCTCGGGGGGCGCGTCCCAGAGCGGGTCGAAGCCGACGAAGCGGTGGGAGCGCCGTCCCTCGACGCTGGGCATGTGGCAGCTCGCGCAGGTCTCGCCGTCGGCGGCCTGGGGCGACGCGAGGTACTCGGTGAACGTCGGCTCGACCGCGAGGCGCGGGCCGCTCAGCTCGTGGCAGGTGCCGCAGAGCTCCGGTGCAGACAGGAACGCGCTCTGTCGGACGGCGTGGGGCGCGTCCACACCTCCGCGAGGGCCCCCGATCGGCGCCCGGAGATCGACCGCGAGGGCTCCGTCGCGGGTCTCGTGGTTTCCGACCGCGGCGTGGCAGCTCACGCAGCCGATGCCCTCGTCGGGCGAATGCGCGGGCGCGTGGCAGCCCTCGCACGCCTGCCGCGCGACGGGCCCCCACTCCGCCTCCACGTCCGGGAGCATCGCGGCGAAGACGGGGGACGCGGCCGCGCGCGCGTGCGGGGAGAGGCGATGATCGTCGCCGTGGTCGGCGTGGCAGCTGGCGCACGACTCCGAGCGCGTCTCCTCTTCGGCGGGCCCGGTGGGCGTGGCACACGCGAGGAGGCAGCAGGCCCAGAGCGCCCTCACCGGGGCCCGCCGAAATGCAGCTGCACGCCGAGGTTCAGCTGCACGTTCCAGAAGAAGGTCAGCTCCTCCTCCACGCCGCCGGTCCAGCCCTCGGCCGTGCGGTCGTGGCCCATGTAGACGTTCGCCTGCGCGTCCGCGAACACGCTCCACATCCGGTGCACGGCCAGCTCCGCCCCGAGCCCGCCGTGCACGCCGAACAGGACGTCATCGGCGCGCGGCGCGCCCTCCTGCTCGGGCTCGACGAAGCTCAGGATGTCGCAGAAGCCGAGGTAGGGGCGGAGCCGGAGGTCGTCGAAGCGGATGGGCACGTAGACGTTGAAGCCGTTGGGGTAGTCGTGCCGGAAGCCGCCGCCCGGCCAGTCGACGATCGTCGCCTCGAGGTAGGCCTCGACGCCGAGGAAGTCGAAGGGCTCCCAGCGGAGCCGGCCGCCCACGCCGCCCGCGTGGTAGCTGCCGGTGTGGCCGGTCGCGTACACGGCGATGGCGAACTCTCGCTCGAACGCGTGCGGCTCGTCGCGCTCCTGCGCGAGGGCCGGCGTGGCGCAGAGGGAGAGGCAGAGGAGGGTGAGCCCGGTCCAGACGGTGCGTGTCATGCCCCGTGTGTGGAGGCGCGGGCGCGCCGTTCTGATGCGGGCTGGTTTTTTTCTCGCGGCCCGGTCGTATGCTGTCCGCCGGATGTCGGACGGGCCGCTCGAGGAGACCGCGCGCTGGATCGAGGAGGCGGTGCTCGGCCTCTCGCTCTGCCCCTTCGCGCGCGTCCCGTGGGAGCGCGAGCGCGTGCACCTCGCGCTCACCGACGCGCCGGACGAGGACGGCGTCGCGGCGGCGCTGGACGCGGAGATCGCCGCGCTGATGGACGCGCCCCGGAGCGAGCGCGAGACCTCGCTGCTGGTGTGCACGGGCTGCATGGCCGACTTCGGCGACTTCAACGAGTTCCTCGGCGTCGCCGACGCGCTGCTCGCGGCCCGGGGGCTCGAGGGCGTGCTGCAGGTGGCGAGCTTCCATCCGGCGTACCGCTTCCGAGGCGAGCCCGAAGACGACCCGGCGCACTTCACGAACCGCTCGCCGTACCCGACCCTGCACCTGCTGCGGGAAGAGAGCGTGAGCGAGGCGGTGTTGGCGCACCCGGACCCGGACGCGATCTGGCAGCGGAACGTGGTGCTGCTGCGCGGGATGTCGCGCGAGGTGTTGAGGAAGCTCCGCGGCGGGCCGGCGTAGGGAGAGCGAGATGAGCGACAGCCAGCGGCCTATGCCGCAGACCATGGTGATGCAGTCCCAGGCCGCCCCTTCCTCGGGCACGCACGCGTCGGGCATGGGCTCCCCGCCGGCCGGGCCGCCCCCGGGCTGGCCCACACCCGCGCCCGCGGCCACGTCCAAGCAGGGCGCCGGGCTGGGCGTGCTGCTCGTCGGGCTCGGCTGCGGCGGCTTCGCCTTGCTCGTCCTGATGGCCGGCGTGATGGCCGGCGTCTGGTTCATGGTGGATCAGGACGACGCGGCGCCCGTGGCGACTGCGCCGAGCGCCTGGGCGCCGCCCCCGCAGCCGATGCCCATCGATGCGCACGCGGGCGAGCGCTTCCGCGTGCCCGTCCTCGCGACGACCCCGGTCCGCGGCCCGGACACCGCGCTCGTCACCATCGTGGAGATCGGCGAGTTCCAGTGCCCGTTCTGCGCGCGCGCGTCGGGCGTGCTCACCCAGCTCCAGGCCGAGTACCCCGGCACCGTCCGGGTCGCGTGGCGTCACAACCCGCTCCCGATGCACGCGCAGGCGCAGCCCGCCGCGGTGCTCGCGCAGGAGGCCTACGCGCAGGGCGGCGACGCGTCGTTCTGGCGCATGCACGACTCGCTGCTCGAGAACCAGACGCTCCTGAGCGCGCTGACGCTGCGCGCCCTCGCGATCCAGAACGGGCTCGACACCGCGGGCTACGACCGCGCGCTCGCGGGCGGCACCCACGACGCGACCATCGCGGCCGATCAGGCCCTCGCTGCGCAGCTCGGCGCGCGGGGGACCCCGACGTTCTTCATCAACGGCCGCCTCCTGAGTGGCGCCCAGCCCATCGAGCGCTTCCGCGAGATCGTGCGAGAGGAGCTGACCTACGCCCAGTCGGTGCGAGACGCGGGCGTGCCCGCGAGCCAGGTCTACGACCGCATCATCGAGCACGGCCGCGTCAGCCCCGCGCCCACGCCGGCCGCTGCCGCGGCCCCGCGCCCGAACCGGCCGGACCCCGAGGTGGTGCGCGTGGTGCCCGTGCTCGACTCGCCGCAGCTCGGCCCGGACGACGCGCTCGTGACGCTGGTGGTCTTCAGCGACTTCCAGTGCCCGTTCTGCGCGCGCGTGGTCCCCACGCTCCAGCAGATCCGGGAGCGCTACGGTGACGACGTGCGCGTGGTGTTCAAGCACAACCCGTTGCCGTTCCACTCGCGCGCGGACGCCGCCGCGGAGGCGGCGATCGAGGTGCACGCCCAGCTCGGCGACGCCGCGTTCTTCCGGATGCACGACGCGCTCTTCGCGAACCAGCGCGCCCTCGAGGACGCGGATCTCGTCCGCCACGCGGCGCAGGCCGGCGCGAGCCGTGGGCGAGTGCAGGCCGCGCTCGACGGCAACCGGCATCGCGACGTGATCGCGCGCGACCAGGCGCTCGCGGCGGAGCTCGGCGCGCGCGGCACGCCCAGCTTCTTCATCAACGGGCACGTGCTCACCGGCGCCCAGCCGCTGAGCGCGTTCACCGCGCGGATCGACACCGAGCTGTCCGAGGCGCGCGCGCTCGTCGCCGCCGGCACGCCCCGCGCCTCGGTCTACGAAGCGGCCACCGCGCGATAGCGCCGCTCGGTCTCGACGCCGAGAGCGCGCGCTCCGCTCGTCCACCCGCACATCGACGCGACGCCGAGCGCTCAGGGCACCAGCACATCGACGCGCCGCCGATGCGCGGAGCGCGGCCAGCGCGCGCGGAACCTTTGTGCCCGTCGCCTCGCCTCCTCGCTCCGACCCAGCCGGGTGAGCGCGTCGATGGCGAGCACCTCTCGCTCCTGCGCGAACGCCGCGTCGGGCCCGAAGCGCCGCGCGTGCTCGGCTGTGGCCTCCAGCGCCGCCCCCGGCGCCCCTCCGAGCGCCGCCTGCCCGCGCCGGATGAGCGCGAGCTCGGCGCCAGGATCCCGCTCGAAGCCGTCGGTCCTCTGCGCCCCGGACGCGGAACCGGCCCCAGCGCCGCCGGACTCGGAAGCGGACTCGGACTCGGACTCGGACTCGGATGCGGACGCGGACGCGGACTCGGACTCGGACGCGGACTCGGACTCGGATGCGGACGCGGAGGCGGACGCGGGTGCGGACTCGGAAGCGGATGCGGACGCGGAAGCGGGATCGGGTTCGGGATCGGGATCGGGATCGGGATCGGATTCGGGATCGGGTTCCGTCGCCGGCATGGGTACGAGCACCGGGTCCGTGGCCACCACCGGGCCCGCCACGCTCTCCGGCTCGGACGTGCGCGTGATCCACACCCCTCCCCCGATCACCGCGCCGACCGCGAGCAAGACGCCGATGGCCTTGGCCGCCACCCCCCCGCTCACCGCGCCCCCACCGGCCGCGCCACCCCCACCCGCACCACCGCCGCCCGGCAGCAGCGGTCCGAGCTTCGCGGCCACGCGGGCCAGCTCCGAGTCGCTCGGCAGCTCCGCGCGGCCGGCCTCGAGCGCGGCGCGCAGGGCCTCGGGGGTCTCGGGATCGGAGAGCCAGCGCGGGTCGCTCATCGGGCGCCTCCTTCGGTCGCGGCGAGGACCGCTCGCTTGACGATCTTGCGCGCGGCGTAGAGCCGCGAGTACGCGGTCTGCAGAGGACACGAGAGCGCGTCGGCGACCTCGGGCATCTCGAGCTGCTCGATCTCGTAGAGCACGAACACCGCGCGTTTGTCGTCGTCGAGCGTGTCGAGCGCGCGGTCGAGGAGGCGGCGCATCTGCTCCCTCTCCAGCTCCTTCAGCTGGGGCGCGCTCTGGCGGTCGTCGGGGATCTCGTCCGTGGGCCGCTCGCGGCGGACGTGGGCGCGCTTGCGGTGATCGGACGCGACGCGCACGCAGATCCCGTAGATCCAGGTGCTCAGCGCGGAGCGGCCCTCGAAAGCCGGGAGCTTGCGGTGCACCACCACGAAGACCTCCTGGCAGAGGTCCTCCACGTCCGCCTCTCGCACCCCGAGGCGCCGGAGCGCGCGCCAGACGCGCGGGGCGTGCGCGCGGAAGATCTCCGCGAAGTCGGCGCCCTCGGTGGTCTGCGCGGTCGGCATCGGTGGGTGTGTGGACGCGGGCGCCCGAGATTCTCATTCGAAGTGCAGCCCGACGCCGAGATCGAAGAAACCGGCCACTGGCTCGGGACGGTAGAACTCCGCGCCGTCCGCGACGAAGGCGTCGTGGCGGAAGGGGACCATCAAGTGCAGGCCGAGCCGCACCGTGAGCGGGCCGATCACGTCCCAGTGGCCGCGCAGCGCCGCGTGGCCGAAGCCGGTGATCCGCTCCCGCTCGGTCACGTTCGCGTCCCCGCCGAGCACGAAGACGGCGCCCGCGTCCGCGCCCAGGCAGCCGTGCAGCGCGAGGCCCGCGTCGCGCAGCGACAGCGGACAGATCTGCAGCCCCGCGTGCGCGTGCAGGAAGTCGGCGTGGCGCCCGCCCGCGGCGGCGCGCGAGAACGGGAGCAGGGCGCCCTCGAGCACGAGCGGCACGAAGCCCGGGGGCTCGAGCACGACGGCGGTGAGGCCGCCGATCGTCGGCTCCGGGGTCAGGCCGAGGGCGCCGACGCCGCTGGCGTCGATCTCGACCCGCCAGCGCGGGCCCTCGACTGGGACTTCGACCGGCACCTCGACCGGCACCTCCACTGGCACTTCGACCGTCCGCACCACCTCTCGCGGGGCCTCCTCCTCGGGCGCCGTGAGCGGATCGATGGTGAGCGCGACCACGGTCACGACCATCTCGCCCAGCTCGTCGCAGGACTCCGCCGCGCTCTCGAGGGTGCGCTCGCCGAGGCTCTCGCCGTCGTGACCCTCCACGAGGAGCACCGCGCGCCATCCGCCTTCCGTGCGCTCCGCGCGCCCCTCGACGCTGAGCCCCGCCTCCGCCGCGGACACGAAGACGGACCGCTGGAGCCGCGCCTCCACGGCGCGCGCGAGGGCGGCGGCGCCGAGGCAGCTCTCCGCGCCGGGCAGCCGCACCCAGCCGAGCGAGGAAGAGCGGGCCTGCTTCGCGCGTCCCTTCTCCGGGCCTGCGGCGGCGGGGCGCACGCGGACGACGAGCGAGGTCGTGGCCTCGACGAGCCGGCAGCGCGCCTCGCACGCGTAGCCCGCGACCCTCACGCGCAAGACCGAGGTGCCCGCGCTGCGGGCCACGATCGGGATGCGCAGCTCCAGCTCCGACGCGTCCGGGTCGCGCGCGTCGGCGCGGAGGAGCCGGCCCCGGACCACCTCGAGCGCGGTCCCCTCGGCGCTGGGCGTCAGCATCACCGGGTGCGCGCCCGCGCCCGAGACCCGCGCCACGATCTCCGCGCGATCCCCCACCGTCAGCGCGCCGGGGTCGGACAGCGACACGTCGAGCTGCGCGCACGCGCTCGACGCGCCGACCCAGGAGGCGGCGCACGCGAAGAGGCCGATGAGCAACGAGCGCATGCGCGCCAATCAGGGAGGGAGCGACGCCCAGACGCTGATGAGCTCGGGCGCGGACGGGTCGTCGGTCGGCAATGTCTGGTTGGACACGCCGTCCGAGGTCGCCGACACGAGGCGCACGAAGATGCCGATGTTCGCCCCGGCCGGCACGCCGAGCCGGGAGAGCGAGATCGACGTCTCGCAGACCGTGGCGCTGCATGTGGTCGGGGCGCTCGTTCCGTCGACGGCCGAGAAGACGGCGGGGTTCGAGCCCACGTCTCGCCAGCCCATCCGGTCGTCGCCCGCGGTGGCCGCGCGCAGCGTGTCGAGCGTGCCCCACGCGTAGTCGACGCGGAGCTCGGCCGGCGTGAAGAAGGTCTTCGAGAGCGCCCGGTCGAGCGCGCCGGAGAAGTCGGCGAAGGGCGTCGGGCTCGCCGCCCCGTCCGCGCCGCCGACCTCTCGATCGACGTACATCACGAACGCGTTGCCCGCGCTGAGGTCTCCCTCGATGGCGGCGTAGAGCCGACCGTCCGCGCGCAGGGCGTGGAGGGTGAGAAGGTCGTTGCCGCCGAACGCGCCGAAGGAGGCGGGGCCCGTGTCGACGTAGCGGCTCGCGGCGTCCCACTCTCCGGGTGACAGCACGCCGTCGATCACGAGGCCGCGCGGACCCGCGTCCATGCCCGCGTCCATCGGCACGCCGCCGTCCATCGGGAACATCCCGTCCATCACCGTGAGCACCTGGGTGACCAGGGCGGGCTCGTCCGGATCGTCCATCGGGAGCGTCTGGTTCACGAGCCCCGCGTCGGCGCGGAGGATGCGAGCGAAGAGCCCGATCCGTCTCGGCGCCTCTCCGCCGAGCGCCTCGAGCGAGATCGTGCCCTCGCAGGCCACGTCGCTGCACACCGACGGCGCTCGCTCTCCGTCCACCCACACGAACATGCCCGGATCCTCGCCGAGGTTCCGCCAGCCCTGCGCGTCGTCGAGGCCGGTCGCGGTGTGGTTCATCAGCGTGGTCGCCCAGCCGAAGTCGGCCGAGAACTCGGTGGGGGTGATGATGGGCTCGCGCGACAGGGCCGCGTCCACGCCGCCGTCGGTGTCGTCCAGGGTCGAGAGATCGCCGACGCCGTCCGCCTCGCCGAGCGCGCGGTCGACGAAGAGCACGAGCCGATCGCCGTCCGCGAGGCTGCCCTCGATCGCGAACCAGAGCTGATCCTCGTGGATCGTCGCGCGCAGCCGACGGAGCTCGGAGCCGGTGCGGTCGGTGCGCTGATCGCTCTCGGCCTCCGACGCGCCACGCCACTCGCGGTCGCTCACCTCGCCGTCGACGGTCGGGCGTCGCGGGCCCGCGTCGCGTGGGGGCCCGGTGTCGGGCGGGGGGCCGGTGTCCGGCGGCGGCCCCGTGTCCGGCGGCGGAGGTGGCGGCGGGGCGGGCGGGTCTTCCTCGCACCCGACGGCAGCCAGCGCGAGGCAAGTCAGCAGAAGGAAGCGCATCGCCCCGATCATGACAGATCTTCGGCGCGATCCGAGCCTCGCGCCGCAGGACGCCGCGCTCAGAGCTTGCGCAGGACCTGGGAGCCGACCGTGTAGCCGGCGCCGAACGCGCAGAGCACGCCGACGTCGCCCGACTTCAGGTCGTCGCGGTACGCGTCGAGCGCGACCAGGCAGCCCGCGGCCGCCGTGTTGGCGTACTCCGAGAGCACCGACGGAGCCTCGCCGTTCTCGGGGGAGCGGCCGAGGATGCGCTCGAGCACCGCGCTGTTCATGCGGGCGTTGGCCTGGTGCAGCCAGTAGCGAGAGACCTCTTCGGGCGCGAGGCCGAGCGCGTCGAGCTGCGCGCGGACCAGCGTGGGCACGAGGTGCACGATGTCGCGAAAGACCCGGCGACCTTGCTGGTAGAAGAGCTTGTCCGCGTCGTCCCGGCGGTCCTCGTCGCCGCGGTTCAGGAAGCCGCCGTTGTTGCGCACCGCGCTGCTCATCTGCGACGCCGCGCGGGTGGCGAGGATCTCGAAGCCCTTCGTCGCGCCCTCGAGGGGCTCGATCACGACGGCGGCCGCCGCGTCGCCCAGGATGAAGTGGCTGTCGCGATCGCGGAAGTTGCAGTACGCGCTCGGCAACTCGGGCGTGCACACGAGCGCGCGCTGCGCGGTGCCGCCGCGGATCGCGTCGACCGCGAGCTGGATGCCGTAGGTGCCGCTGCTGCAGCCGACCGACACGTCGAACGCGTGGCCGCGGGCGCCGATCTCCGCCTGCACCTCGATGGCGAGCGCGGGGTAGGGCCGCTGCAGCGCGGACGAGCCGACGATGACGAGGTCGATCTCCTCCGCCTCGCGCCCCGCGGACTCGAGCGCGCCGCGCGCCGCGCGGACCGCCATCTCGCCCTGGACCGACAGCACGTCGTCGGCGCGGTCCGGGATGCGCGGGCAGAGCCGGTTGGGGTCGAGGATGCCCTCGGCGTCCCAGTAGTGGCGGCGCAGGATGCCCGACGCGCGCTCGATGAACTCGGGCGTGGACTCGTCGAGCGCGGGCTCGTCGGTGCCCTGGCGGCGGGCGTTCTCGCTACGGGCCCACGTGTTGTAGGCCGTGCAGAGCTGCTCGTTCGTCACCACGTGCGGTGGCGCGAACGAGGCGCTGCCCGTGAGGGCCGTGGATGTGGAGTGAGGCTGTCGCAACGGCACGGCTGCCCGAGGGGTTGGGGCGACGGGGGACCGCACCCTGGCACGGGACGGCCTCTGGCTCAAGCCGGTTCAGTCCCCGAACACCAGCGCGGCGGGCGGCGGCAGCGCGACGTCGGGCCGGACCACGATCCCGTCTCGCTCGAGGCGGCGGTCGAGGTGGAAGGGCCGACCGTCGGGGCGGCCGCCGCGGAACGCGGTGTGGAGCTCGCGCCTCCCCTGCGCCTCCACCACCGACACGCGGTGGTGCCGGCCGAGCCGGCGGCTCAGCTCCCGGGCGAACGCGAGCCGACTCTCGCGCTCCACGCCGTCGAGCGAGAGTGTCACGCCGCCCTGCGCGTGCGCCGTGCTGCATCCCGCGCAGTGTCCGGGCGGGCGGTACCACGTGGTCACTTCGGGCAGCGGCACCGCCACCGCCCGCGCCGCCTCGTCCGCCTCCCGCGCGATCCGCGCCGAGATGGCCCACACGCCCTCGTGACCGCCGGCGGCCCGACGCGCGGCCTCCTGGCGCGCGGCCCGCGCCTCGGAGGACTCGACGGGCTCGACCGCCTCCGGCGCGGAGACCTCCTCCGCGGGGGGCTCGGCGCGCCCCGTCGAAGCGAGCGACGTCGAAGCGAGCGCCAGACCGATGACGAAGACCGCTCCCCTCATGCGTTCGACTCCTCTACGAGCGTGACGCCGCCGCGCATTCCGTCAATCGGCGTAGGGGACGATCTGATATGGCCGCCGGCTGCCGAGCCACCGCATCAGGTTGACGGTGGGGCGACCGTCCTCGCTGTACTCGATGCGGCAGTAGGTCAGGCCGCTGTCCTGCCCGAGGTGGCGGATGTCGAGGTTGATCATGCGCATCCACGTGCCCGTGTTCACGAGGATCTTCCCGTCCGGGAGCTGCCGGAAGCGGGGCCCGTGGCTGTGCCCGACGATGAGGTACTGGACGCCACGCATCTTCTTCAGCGCGCGCACCGCCGCCTCGTCGAAGCCCCCGAGCGCGATGATCTCCTCGCGCAGCGCCTTGGGCAGCCAGCGGAGCCGCTCCCGCCAGGCCTCCAGGTTGAACACCCGGCGCCGGAGCCAGTAGGCGCTCGTGTGATACATGAAGCGGGCCACGAAGCGCGTGTCGAAGAGCAGCGCCGCGAGCAGGAAGCGCCCGAGCGGCTGGATGCGGTCGACGTAGCTCCGCAGCGCCTTCGCGGGGTTCATCACCTCGAGGATCCAGAGGCTCCCCCACGGCAGGTCGAGGATCTCCGTCCCGTCGCGCCGCTTCTTCGTCATGTTGGCGTAGTCCACGCGGTGGATGCGCTCGAGCTGGTGGCCGTGCCGGATCTGGATCCCCTCCGGCAGGTAATAGGTGTCGCTCGAGGTGACGAAGTGGACGCGGTCGGCGGCGGCCCCGGGCGCGACGTACCGCTTGAACAGCTCCTGCGGGCCGGGAAACCACATGTCGAGATCGTGATTGCCGGGGAGGAAGACCAGGCGGCGCCGCTCCTTGGCCAGGAAGCGCTTGAGGCCGATGACGAACTTGGGGTGTCCGTCCATGCACTGGCGCACCTTCTCGGTGGCGATGTCGTCGGTGATCTCGGTGGGCCAGATGCCCCCGATCTTCACCTTGAGCAGGTCGAAGACGTCTCCGTTCAGGATGAGCTCGACCTCGCCGTCCTCGCCGGCCTCTCGGTCGTAGTGGGCGAGCAGCTCCGCGAAGTCGTCGTCGAAGTGGAAGTCCTCGAAGACGTTCAACTCCCCTGGGCGACTGCCGACGCCGAGGTGGAGATCGCTGAGCACGAGTCGGGTGAGCTTCATGCCTGGACGGCGAAGCGTAACGCGCCGGCGTCATTGGGCGAGTTTCCTTCCATCACCGCGAGGGGGCCCTGCCTTGACTTGTACTGGACTGCCCCGATACTGGCCGGGTGGCTCCCCCGGCTTTCGGGCCGTGCGGAGACGTGCGGGGGGCCGCGCAGCGCGCGCTGCAATGCAGAGCGTGCTCACCACCACCGATCGCGGAAGAACGCGGACGCAGGGAGATCGCTCCGATGTCGCATGCTTGGATGACTCGACTCCAGACCCGAGTGGGTTTGCTCCTCGGGCTGGCGCTCGCCTTCTCGGGCTGCGGCGATCCACCGACCATCGACGGCGACGCGCGCATCCGGATCCCGGACGCGGGCCCGGCGGAGGACTCCGGCCCGGGGTTCGAGGACGGCGGCGGCATCGGCCAGACCGACCTCGCGCTCGAGCGCGTCGTCCCGGACCACGGCCCGTTCATCGGTGGCAACACCGTCATCCTGCGCGGCAACGGCTTCGACGATCTCTCGCAGGCGCGCTTCGGCGGCCGCGACGTGCAGCCGGCCGACCACCGCTTGATCGACGCGCGCCGCCTCGCGGTCGTCGTCCCGGCGGGTGAGGTCGGCACGGTCGACGTCGAGATCGAGGTCGCGGGCGCGACGGCGGTCCTCGAGGGCGGCTACACCTACGACGCGATCTTCGTCGAGCCGAGCTCCGGCGCGGTCGCCGGCGGCACCTTCGTCACGATCACCGGGAGCGGCACGCGCTTCGAGGCGGGCGACGAGGTCACCTTCGGGCGGACCGCGTGCAACGACGTCGACGTCGTCTCCCCGACCGTGATCACCTGCCGCACGCCCCCGATGGCGGCCGGCACGGTCGACGTCACGGTGACCGACTCCGAGGACGGCTCCGAGACCGTCGCCCAGGACGCCTACAGCTACTACGACAGCTCCGACCCCCGCTCCGGCGGGCTCGGCGGCGGCCCGATCGAGGGCGCGATCAACGTCACCGTGGTCAACGCGATGACCGGCGCGCCGGTGCCCGACGCGTTCGCCATCGTGGGCGAGGACACGGCCACCGAGCATCAGGGCCTGACCGACAGCCTCGGCCAGATCACCTTCTCGGGTCCCGACATCCTGCCGCCGGCCACCGTGCACATCGCCAAGCACTGCTTCGAGAAGACCTCGGTGGTGGCCTTCGACGCGCGCGACGTCACCGTCTTCCTGGTGCCGTGGATGGACCCGATGTGCGGCATGGGCGGCGAGCCGCCTCCGCCGGGGCGGGGCCGGAACGGCGCGTTCGTCGAGGGTGAGCTCGTCTTCCTCGGACCGAACGAGATGGGCCCGAACCCGTGGCTCAACGTGCCCGACCCCCGCGAGGGCTGGGTCAAGGTAGCGTACGTGTACACCACCGAGCGCGCGCTCGGGCTGGCCAACCCCGACCCGGCGGCGGGCGGCAGCACGCAGCGCGTGCTCGAGTCACCGCAGGGGCGCTCCGGCTACCCGTACTCGATCTTCGCGCGCCCGGCCGGCCTGGCGGTCTACGCGCTCGCGGGCCTCGAACAGACCTCGACGGGGCGCTTCATCCCGTACGTCATGGGCGTCGCGCGCAACGTGCTCGCGGGCCCGGGACAGACCATCACCGGCGTGGACATCGTGATGAACATCCCCCTCGACCACTACCTCGAGGTGGAGGTCACCGGGCTGCCGATGGAGACGCCGCGGGGTCCGGATCGCTTCCGGCTCCAGGCCAACATCGATCTCGGCGGAGAGGGCGTGATCAACCGCGTCGTCAACGCCGAGGAGGTCGACGTGGTGCGCCGCCGCGACGCGGGCCGAGCCTTCCGGTTCGTCGCGCAGCCGAGCCTCGAGGGCGCCCTCGCCGACGGCCGGTTCCGGGTCGAGGCGGGCTGGTTCACGGGCGACTTCGACAGCCAGCCGTACACCATCGTCGTGGAGGAGGGCGTCACCGCCATCGACAACACCCTGACGATGGGCAACTTCCTCGGCATCCCGCAGGCGACCTCGCCGGGCCTCGGTGAGCGTCTTCCGGCTGACCGCACCCTGCGCTGGAGCGCGGACGGGCCCGACCCCGACCTGCACATCGTGTTGATGGTCGGCGCGGACGGAAACCCCGCGTGGCGCATGTTCCTCCCCGGCAACGTGCGCGAGGCGCCCATCCCCGACCTCTCGGGCATCCCGGAGATCACCGACATCCCGTCGGGCTTCCTGACGTGGGGCGTCTTCGCGGTCTCGATCCCAGGCTTCGACTTCGACGAGTTCCGCTACGAGTACCTCTCGGACCGCTACTGGGATGCGTGGGCGGTCGACTTCTTCTCGGCGCAGCGCTGAGCTTCGAGCGCCGTCCGCTCCCCATTCGTGCTCTCTCCAATAGGAGTCTCTCTTGCGTTCTTCTTGGCTTTGGATCGCCGCCGCGCTCGCCGCGACGGCGTGCACGACCGGTATGGACGGCGCGGACGGAGGCGCGGGCGACGGCTCCATCTCGCCCATCGTCGACGGCGGCTTCGTCTGCGTGACGCCCGACGCGCGCGCCTGCATCGGCAACGTGCACTTCAGCTGCTCGCGTGACGGCGAGTTCCTCAGCACCGTGCGTGACGACTGCGCGGCGCGCGACGACGGAAAGAACACGTGCATCCCCTCGCTGGGCTGCTCGATCTGCCGCCCCGACGACGTGTTCTGTGTCGGCAACGACGTCGTCGTCTGCAACGGCGAGGGCACCGCGTACGAGGTGATGGAGGAGTGCGAGCTCGAGGAGGGCTTCGTCTGCGACGTCAACCGCTGCAAGAACCTCTGCGAGCTCGCCATCGAGGAGCGCTCCTACCAGGGCTGCGAGTTCTACGGAGTCGACCTCGACAACGCGGCCATCGATCGCGGCCTCGACGCGAGCGGACAGCAGTACTCGATCGTCGTGTCCAACCCCGGCGGCTTCCCGACCGAGGTCGTCGTCGAGCGCAACGACGCGCCGGTCGGCGAGGAGCCGTCGCTCACCGAGGTCGAGCGCGTCACGGTGCTCCCCGGCGACCTCGAGGTGCTGAACCTGCCGCGCCGCGAGGTCGACGGCTCGAGCAGCTTCATCCCGTGCACCGCCAGCAGCGAGTGCGGCGCGGAGACGTGCTGGTGTGCGGGCGCGATGACGACCGAGGAGGGCGGCGACCGCGACTGCCGCTGCCGCAACCAGGCGATGACGGACGGGCTCAACGACGGCACCCACTCGGCGCTCAGCTCGAACGCCTACCGCGTGACCTCGATCCTCCCGATCATCGCCTACCAGTTCAACCCGCTCGACAACGTCGGCGTCTTCTCGAACGACGCGTCGCTGCTGCTCCCCACGTCGGCCATCGGCCAGACGTACACCGTGGTGGGCTGGCCGCAGACCATCGCCGACAGCAGCAACCCCAACGAAGACTTCGACCCCCGCGTCGACGACGAGGACCTCCGCGCGTTCCTCACCATCGTCGGCTCGCAGGCGGGGACCCACGTCACGGTGACCCTCGGGCCGCAGGTGCGTGAGGTGGTGCCGGTCGGTGGCGAAGGTGAGCCCGGCATCGAGGGCACCGTCTGGGAGTTCGACATCGGCGCCTTCGACGTGATCAACCTCGAGACCGACGGCT
The DNA here is from genome assembly GCA_004213565.1 of Sandaracinaceae bacterium. GTDB lineage: Bacteria > Myxococcota_A > Polyangia > Polyangiales > Sandaracinaceae > JAVJQK01. The sequence goes on along the minus strand of SHBB01000121.1, from coordinate 1,901 downwards.
TCAACGCCGACTTCACGGGGACCACCGTCGACGCCGACCGCCCGGTGGCCGTGTTCAGCGGCTCGGAGGCGTCGGACGCGCCGCGCTTCAACGTGCTCGCGAACCGTCAGTGCTGCGCGGATCACCTCGAGGAGCAGCTGTTCCCGAACGACACGCTCGGCACGCGGTTCTTCATCGGGCGCATGCCGCCGCGCAGCAGTGCCCTGAACCGCGCGTTCCTCGACCCGACGCAGGACAGCGTCGGCGAGTTCAACGAGCCCGAGTACGTGCGCATCGTCGCGGTGGCCAGCGGGACCACGGACGTGACGACCACGCTCCCGCCGCCGGAGGATCGCATCGCGCTCGAGCAGGGGCAGAGCGCCATCCTCGTCGCCAATCAGGACATCGAGATCAATTCCTCGCAGGCCGTCGCGGTCCTGCAGGTGCTGGCCAGCCAGGAGGCGGTCGGGATCCCGAGCGAGTACCCCGGCGGAGACCCCGCGATCATCGCGGTGCCGCCCGTCGAGCAGTACCGCTCCGACTACGTGTTCCTCACCCCCGGCCTGTACGGCTTCGACTTCGTCACGGTGGTCGCGCCTCGCGGAGCGGAGATCCTGCTCGACGAGCGGCCCATCGCCGAGTTCGACTGCGACGTGGCCCCCGCCGACGGCATCCGACGGCGCGACGGAGATCCGCCGCCGGACTGGGTCGTCTACCGCTGTCAGTTCTCGTTCCCCGACATCCCTCCGGACAACCGGGGACGGGTGGAGGACGGAGACCAGAACGACGGCTACCACACCCTGCGCTCGACCGAAGACGTGGGCATGGTGGTCTACGGCTTCGACGCGTTCGTCAGCTACGCCTACGCGGGCGGGCTGAACCTCGAGGTCATCCGCTGAGCCCCAGCGGCTCGTGAGGCGGCGCGTTCACTGGGGGCGCGGGAGGACGACCTCCCGGAGCCACCAGCGGACGAGAAAGAAGCGATGGCGCAGGGCGCGACGCAGGGTCGCGTCCCAGGGGGCCCTCAGCTCGGGGAAGTCGTGCACCCAGCGCGCCGCGTCATCGAGCGGCTCCGACAGCGCGTCGGCCAGCTCGCGCGCGGTCGCGTCGGGGGAGAGCCGCTCCGCGGCCGCCAGCGCCTCGACCATGGGCACGAGCCCACCCTCGACCTGCGCGGAGCCGAGCTGGAGCAGCTCGAGCTCGGGCTCCACCCGCCGCGCGTCCCCGTCGATCGCGTCCTCGAAGGCGCGCCACGCGGGGTGCGCGTCCAGCGAGCCGTCCGAGGGGAGCGCGAGCGCGGCGTCGACCACCGGCCTCGCGGCCTGCGGGCGCCGGAGCATCCAGAGCGCGACCACGAGGTGGAGGAGCATCCACCGCTGGACGCCCACGCGACCCTCCCAGTCGGCCAGCCAGCGCGCGCACGCCGAGGCCCAGCCCAGCCGCCGGAGCGCGTAGCCGAAGGAGGCCCAGGTCTCGGCGTGCCGTCGGAGCCAGCGTCGATGACGCAGCCACAGCCACGCGAGGCGAAGCGTGGAGCGACCGTCGGCCAGGCGCTCGAGGAAGACCGAGACCGCCGTCACCCCCGCCGGACCGAGTCGCTCGCGGTGGCGCAGGATCCGCATCGCCCCCCTCGGCGCCGCCCGGTGTCGCACGTTCGCCCAGGTGAAGCCCAGACGCTCCGCCGCGGGGACGTCGTCTCGAAGCAGCGCCGCCTCCATCGCGGCGAGCGCGCCCCGCCGGAACGGAGACCGCACGAGCAGCTCGGCCGCGCCCTCCATGGTCTGCTGGTTGGCTCGACTCCGGAGCAGGCGCTCGAGGGCCGCGAGCGCCTCCGGCTCGCGGCTCGCGGCGACCTCGACGCGTACGGTCAACGCGTCGGCTTCGCCCGGACCGAGCGTGTGCGCGACCTTCGCGAGGGTCTC